>JANMUI010000261.1:0-29410 GCA_031391405.1 Betaproteobacteria bacterium | reverse complement strand
TCGAAGGAACCGACTTTCAAAAGACGCGTGCCTACTCGCCCGCCGTGATCACCGAGGGCGGCAAGACCGTCTGGCTGGCCGGGCAGACCGCCACGACCGATGAGTCCGGCAAAGACATCGCGTATGACTTCGACGCGCAGGCGCACGCATGCTTCGCGCTCATGGACAAGACGCTGCGGCGCACGGGCGGGTCACTCGCGAATCTCGTGACCATGACCGTATTCATCAATGACTCGCGGCTGGGTGACCGGTTCGTGAAGCTGCGTGGCGAGAAGTTCGCCGGCGGAAAATTCCCGGCAAGCGCGCTCATCACCGTGTCGCATTTCGCACGGCCTGGGATCATGCTTGAAATCCAAGGGGTCGCGGTCGTATGAGGGCTGATCCGCAAGGTCGCGAAACGGGTCGGGGAATACGCAAGTGGCTCGTCGTGGCCGCGTCGATGCTAAGCATGGTGCATCCGGCAGTGGCGCAGACGTACCCCGCAAAGCCCGTCCGCATCTATGTCACCATCGGCCCGGGTGCGGCGGCAGACATTCTTGCCCGCATCATCGGCGATGAGCTGTCGAAGCGCATGGGACAGCCGTTCATCATCGAGAACCGTGCGGGGGCGGGTGGCAACATCGCGGGTGAAGCCGCGGCCAGATCGGCGCCCGATGGCTACGCGTTTCTGCTCGCTTCATCGAGCACGCACGGCATCAATCCATCGATCTATTCGAAGATGCCCTTCGATCCGATATCCGATCCGAAATCGAGCGTTGGTCGCGTGTCGTCAAGGCGACCGGTGCGACGTTGAACTAGGCAGAGAGACACACTCCAACCGGCGAAGGCAGTACTCCGAATGCGCCGGACAATCGAAGAAGGAAGGAAAGCAGCATGGCAGGCAAGCACACACTCGGTTGGATCGGATTGGGGCGGATGGGCTACGCGATTGCCTATCGCCTCGCAAATAACGGGTGCGATATTTCCGTTTGGAATCGCACCAGCTCCAAGGCCGAACCGCTAGGGGAGCACGGCGCCAAGGTCGTCAAGAAGATCACCGACCTTGCCGATCGCGACATCGTATTCACCAGTCTCTCCACGACCAAGGACGTGAAGCAGGTGCTGTTCGACAAGGGTGGGCTGTTGACTGGTCGCATCCGGCCACGCCTCGTGGTGGATACATCTTCGATTTCCGATGATGGTTCGGCCGAGATCCGCGAGCAGTGCGAGAAGATGCGGGTGAGTTATCTGTCGGCGCCCGTGTCGGGCAATGCCAAAGTCGTCAAATCGGGCAACCTGTGGACCGTCGCCTCGGGTCCCAAATCCTCGTTCACATTGGCCGAACCGTACCTCAAGATGTTCGGTCGCGGGGTCACCTATGTGGGCTCCGGTGAGCTTGCGCGCGTCTGGAAGATCGCCCACAACACCATGTTCGGCGTGATCATCCAATCGTTGTGCGAAATCACCGTGCTCGCCGAGAAGGCCGGCATTCCGCGCAGCGTGTTTCTGGAGTCGATCAACAACAGCGTGCTCGGATCGATGTACACGCGATACAAGACCCCGGCACTGGTCAACCTCGATTTCGCGGTGACGTTCACACCCAAGCTGCTGTTGAAGGACATGGACCTCGGCATGACCGCCGGCAGAAAGTATGGGGTGACGATGCCGGCTGCCGCGGCGACGCGCGAGTCGATCGCAAGCGTCGTCGGCCGAGGTTACGAGGACATGGACTTCTCGGTTCTGATCATGGAATTGGCGAAGGCGGCTGCCCTCGAGTTGAAACCGGAGAACGTGAAGGTGTCGGACGGCTTGTCCGATTCGTGATCCAGGCGAACACCATGGCCCAGACCCTTATCAAAGGCGCTACCCTCGTTACGCTCGACCGATCGATCGGCGATCTGGCCAAAGGGGATCTCCTCATCGATGGCGACAAGATCAAGGCGATCGCGCCTTCGATCGATGCGCCGAACGCCGAGCGCATCGACGGGACGGGCCGAATTGTCATTCCCGGCCTCGTCAACGCGCATATGCATACCTGGCAGACGGCGCTGCGAGGGGTGGCCGCGAACTGGACCTTGATCGAATACTTTCACCATATGCACGCCGGGCTCGCAACCAAGTTCAAGCCCGATGATCTGTACATCGCCACATTGATGGGGGCGCTTAATCAGATCAATTGCGGCACCACGACGCTTGGCGACTGGTGCCACAACAATCCGACACAAGACCACACCGACCGGGCGATTGATGGGCTCGTCGAATCCGGTATTCGCGCGACGTTTTTTCATGGCTCGCCGAAACCCGACCCTAAACCCGGACAAAAGCCGTTCTGGGAAGTGCCGCATCCCCGCTCGGAAGTCGACCGGCTGTGCAAGACGCGCTTCACGAGCAAAGACCAGCTCGTCAATCTCGGTCTCGCCATTCTCGGGCCGCACTATTCGACCTACGGCGTGGCGGTGGACGATTTCAGGCTCGCGCGCCAATACGGGCTGATCGCAAGCATGCATTGCGCGGGTGCCGAGGCACGCACACCCGATGGCTGGGATCGCCTGCGCGAGGACGGTCTGCTCGGCGACAACAACAACATCGTGCACGGGCAAACGCTGACCGACGAACAGCTCCGTTTCATGCTCGATCAAGGCGTGACGTTCTCGCTGACGCCGGAAACCGAGCTCGCGCAAGGGCATGGCTTCGCGATTACCGGGCGTCTGCGCAAACTCGGCGCGCAACCGTCGCTCGGCGTAGACCTCGAGTCGATGATCGGCGGCGACATGCTCGCGGTGGCGCGCGTGACGATGGCGAGCCAGCGCGGTCTGGATAATGACGAATCGCGTCGCACGATCGGCAAGTTGCCGCCGACATCGACGATCTATTGCCGTGAGGCACTCGAGTGGATCACGATCGAAGGCGCCAAGATGCTGAAGCAGGACCACCGCATCGGCTCGCTCACGCCGGGCAAACAGGCCGATATCGTGGTCATTAATGCCGACGATCTCAACATGTGGCCGATCCACGATCCGGTCACGACCGTCGTGACGCAAACGAGTTTGTCCAACATCGAGCATGTGCTCATCGCCGGTGAATTCAAGAAGCGTGACGGCAAGATGCTCTATTCGCACATGCACGCCCGGAAGGTTGGACTTCGGGAGTCGGGTCGCCGGATTCTTGCCGAGATCGGTCTCGCCAGTGCTGCATGACCGGTGCGGAATCGAGGCTGTCACTGCGCCACGATAACAAAGGGAGGCTGCGTTGATTGCGCTCGATCAGTTGAAGAGCATCATGCCGAAGGCAGGTTCCGCAGCCGAGAAATTTCTGCAGCCGCTCAATGATGCAATGGCCCGGTTCGCAATCAATACGCCGGCACGCGAGGCGGCGTTCCTGGCGCAACTGGCGCATGAGTCCGGCCAGCTGAAAACGCTGGTCGAGAATCTGAATTACGGTGCACCCGGGTTGATTGCGATCTTCAGTCGCTATTTCACGCCCGATCTGGCTAAATCCTACGAGCGGCAACCGGCGAAGATCGCGAATCGCGTGTACGCGAACCGAATCGGCAATGGGAATGAAGCGAGCGGTGACGGTTGGCGTTATCGCGGCCGTGGCCCGATTCAATTGACCGGACGTGCAAACTACCGCGCCTGCGGCACCGCTATCGGGGTGGATATCGAGGCCAACCCTGATCTCGTACAGGAGCCTGTTGCCGGTGCGTTGGCCGCTGCATGGTTTTGGAGCGTGAACAAGCTGAATGCGCTCGCCGACGCCAATACCGCGAAGAGTTGCGAGGCGATCAGTGCCAAGGTCAACGGCAAGCATCCTGCGCACGGTTTGAGCGAACGGCTGGTATTCTGGAAATCGGGGTGTGTTGCACTCGGTATGGAACCTTTGGAATCGCTTCCACGTGGTGCGATGCCGGCAACGGCAATGAAGCAAAAAGCGACGCCCGTGAAATCGAAATCCATGAAAGGCAAAGCTGCAAAAAGCAAGACTGCCAAGGCCAAAACGGCGAAGAGCAACGTCGCGAAATCCAAACCCGCAAAGACGAAACCGCGCAAGGCGAAGGCGTCGCAGCGTACCGCCCCGAGGCCCACCGCTGTACGTGCGAAAGCCCCGAAGCGCGCTCCGAGGAAAGCCAGCCGTTGATCCTGCGCTAGCGCGAGAAGCCACCGCGCAGCCTCTTGTCGGGCACGAATCGCTTTCCAATCCTTTAGTCCGGCTCGCGGGCAGCGTGCGCTTCTGCATGTCGTGCTGATCCAGAAGTCGTCGAATTGCGATAACCCGCCGAAATCGAGGTTCGTGCGCGTCTCGATGACATCAAAGTGCCGCGCGAATCCTCTGGATCCAGATGCCTTCGTTCGCTTCGTAAGTGCCCTCTCCGTGAATTTTCTTCATCGCAGTTGATCCGGCGTGGTGCAGTGCCACCAGATCCCAACTCGCGTTGAATACCGGGCTTCCCGAGCTGCCAGGCTCGGTCGGCGTTCGATAGTGGACGCGTGCGTTCTTTGGTGCACCATGGTCGAGCATTTCGTTATCCTGCATCGAAAATGTAAGCGCGCCGCCCTTCGGGTGGCCTATCGCGTACAGACGCTCCTTCGAATCAGCGGGCGGCAGCTTCTCGGCAAGGCGAATCGACTCCACACCCCGCGGTGCTGTTTTGATTCGAACGATCGTGTGGTCGAGCTTGTCGGGCGGCGATGAGGCTAAGATCTCTCCGAGACGCGTCGTGTGGGGCCTGCCCTTGGAATCACGAACCGCATGGAAAGTGACCTGTGCCTTCTTGGGCGACACCGCTCTTGGATCGGATTCGCTCAGGACATGCGCGTTCGTTACGAAGACCAGTGAGCTGCCCCAGGACTTCTTGAGCACGCTTCCCGGAAGGACGAATCCCGTCCCGAATCCTTCGCCAGTGAGTTCTTCTACGCGTCCGACGGCTTCGCAACGCGTCAAGCCGAGCCTGAGCTTTTCCGGTGTCATGAAGCCCGCATTGCCGAACACTTTCTCGAGCGACACAGGTGTGGCTTGCTGAACCGATTGTGGTGCGATCAACGCCTGACGCCCTTCGCGGGCCAGCACCCGCTTGAGTGCCGGCAGAATCCGATTGCCGGGTGCGAGGTCATCGCGCAGGCCCCACACCTCCTCCAATTGTCGCGTGGTGCTTGCAAGTGCGAAGAGCTCGAGGTTGTCGGCAGCGGCAAAACGACGAAACCAGAGTTCGGCCTGATCGAGGTCGTTGAGGACCAGATGGGCCTCGCCTAAAGTCGCGAGGTTCCAGAAGTCGACGGCGCCCGGATCAAAGTCCGTTCCGATCTTTCGGATGATTCCCCGGGCGATCTTCGCCGCATCATCGAGCCTTGGATGTGTCATGCCGTCTCGGCGCGCACGTGTGAGCAATGCGGCAGCGTTGATGCCATGCCAAATGGGCCGAGCTTTATCGCCCTCATACGCGCCGAGATAGGTGTCGATGGCGTTTCGAAGGTGCGCCGGGTCTCCCGTGCCCTGGATGCTGGCTTCATTCACGAAGATCTGCTTCTCGACACGCCCGAGGAGTCCTTGGGCTTGGAGCGCCTGGTCGGTGGTGAGAATGGATCGCAGGTGCATAGTGGCTTCGCTGAATCGCCCTTCCTCGATCAACGCCTGACCGAGCACCCGCGTCAGCCAGGGACTCTTGACGCGTTGCCAGACTTCTCGTGAGGCGAGATCGACGATCGGTTTGAAGAGACGCTCGGCCCGCAGCTTTTCCGCGACGGCGATGAGCTGGTCGATGGTTGGCGCAACGTTTTCCAGCGTGCCTACACCAGCGAGTTCGTCTGCCGCCCTCACAACGTCCGCGCGATCGAGGCTGCGAATGGTGGAAACAGTAAAGCGCTTGGTAGTCGTCGCCGTACCGGGCAGTACTTTGGCGATCATGGTTGAACCTCGAACTTGGACCTGCATTTGGAGCAAATGCAGTCTTGAGGACAGGCGGGAACCCCGACCGTTCGAGTCTAACCCGCAACCCGCGGTTCACGCGACCGGTCGAACGGCCCTGAGCACCGTGCGAGACGTTGCCCGCATTCCGTTTCTCCGGGGAAGCCGATACACTCACGGCCGCGATCGATCGAGTCGATGTCGCGCATCTAACAGGAGATGCCGTAATGAAGATCGGATTCATCGGAGCCGGACGAATGGGCGGGCCGATGGTCCGCTTTCTTGTGAAGGCGGGCTATGTGGTGACGGTATGCGATCCTGATCCTGCTGCGCGCGCCCGGGCGCGCAGTCAAGGCGCAGCCGAGGCACCCACCATCAAGGCGTGCGTCCTGGCATCGGATATCGTGTTTTCCTCCCTTCCGGATGACAAGGTGTTGCGGCACGTCACGCTCGGCCCGGATGGCGTGTTCGCCAGCGCAAATGCGGGGCTCATCTACATTGATACGAGCACCGTATCGCCCGCCGCCTCCGCTGAAGTTGCAGCGGGCGCTGCCGCGCGCGGGGTCGCATATTTACGGATGCCGGTATCCGGCAACTCGAACTCGGCGGAAGCCGGGCAAATCACCGCTCTCGTCTCCGGGCCGGCAGCGGCATGGGAGAAAGTGAAGCCTGCAGTCCAGAAATTCAGCGTTGCCCAGGTGTATGTCGGCGAAGGGGAGCAGGCGCGATACATGAAGCTCGTCATCAATCTCCTGGTGGCGAACTCGGCAACGCTGATGGCGGAGGCTTTGGCGCTCGGACGCAAGGGCGGTCTCGAGTGGAGCACGATGCTCGACGGGCTCACTGCGAGCACCATCGGATCGCCGTGGCTGAATGCCAAGGCGAAGCTGCTCAAGGTGCGCGACTTCACGCCGACCTTCACGCCTGCGCAACTATCGAAAGACGTGGACCTGATGCTGCAGGCGGGCGACGAGCTTGGCATCCCTATGCCCATGACAGCAACGACTCGGCAGTTGATGAAGGCAACGATCGGGGATGGCTATGGCGAAGAGGACTTCATCGCCGTCGTGAAGCTGGTGGAGCGGCTATCAGGATTGTCGACGGATTCGGTCTAAGGACTTCGTTATTGAACCGCAATGGACGCAGAGGACGCCAAGGAAGGCTTCTGAAGTTTCAGTGCGCTCACCGTTTCTACGGGCGTGAGCACCAATCACTTGTCCCCTTTGCGTCCCTTGCGGGCGGTTCCATTTGATCAATAATCGGGAGAAGACAATGGAAAAGCAAGTCATCACCGCGGGCATTCTCGGCACCGGGGGTCCCATCAACCTTGCCGTGAAGCACGGCAACATGATCTACATCTCCGGGCTCCCGCCGTTCACACCAGAATTCGCGCAATCGATGATCGATGCTCGCAAGAACGGCCAGCCGCTGCCGAAGTTCCCGGATATTCCATTCGAGCAGCAGGTCCGCATTGTCATGGACAACATGGGAAAACTCATGGCGGCGGCCGGATCCAACATGGATTGCCTGCTCAAGGTGATCGTCTGGCTGCGCGATCAGACCCAGTCGGAAACGTTCGATCGCATCTATCGCGAATATTTTTCGAGCCCTGAGACGTGGCCCGCCCGCACGCGCATGCAGGCGGGGCGAACACCGCTTGACATGGGGTTGGAAGTCGATGCGGTGGGCTATGTCCCGCAACGCGCGGCAAGCCGTCGCAAGGTCGCGGCGAAGAAGGGGAGCGCGAAGAAGGTCGCTGCAAAAAACGCCGCCAAGAAGAAACCTTCGCCGACTCGAACGTCCGCGCGTCGCTGATTGCGCAGGAGAAAGGAACCCCGATGTCGCTTTTTTCCCGCCCGATCGGCCTCTTGCCGCTGCCGCCGATTTCGTACCTCGACGCCCCCGAGCGCGCCGGTGCCGCTCCGAACGGATACGCATTCAACAATCCCACCGGCAAGCGCGGAATCATCGCGGTGGACAAGGTCGGCGGCAAGGTGCGGTTCTACGATCCGTCGTCATTCAAGGAGCTCGCGGCGCTCGATGTCGACAAGCTCCCGCACGAGGTGGCGATCGCGCCTGACCATCGCACCGCTTATGTATCCATCTACGGGCCTGGCATCTTCGGGAACAATCCAACCCCTGCGCAGACGATTGCCGTGATTGACCTCGAGTCTCGTGCGATGACCGGCACGATCAGCGTGGCGCCGTACTTTGCACCACACGGCATGATGGTTGCTGCCGATGGACGCCTCTGGGTCTCGTGTGATTCATCGGCGAAACTCGTCGTCGTGAATCCGGCAGCGAGGACGATCGAAGAGGCGTTCGATACCGGCTCCACCGGCAGTCATTGGATCGCGATGACACCGGACGGCGCCAAGATCTACATTTCCAACAAGACAGCATCGGTGGGCGTGTTCGACGTCGCCCTGCGCAAGCTCGTGAAATCGATCGAGCTGCCCAACGCGAAACAGGGCACCGAAGGCATCACCGTATCGCCTGATGGCAAGCGGATTCTCGTGGTCGACAATTTCGATGCGCGGATCCATGTGATCGATACCGCGACCGATGTGATCGTGGAATCGTTCGAGCTGCAGGGCAATCCGCCGACCAATCCCAAGCGGAGCCGAAACATGCGCATCCGCTTTTCACTGGATGGACGGTTCGTCGTCACCGCAAACTTTGCATCCGGTGTGATCTACATTCACGACGCGGGTGATCTTGGCCGACAAGCGCCGATCGTGGTGGCGAAAGGCCCGATGGGCTTCGCATTCGCGCCGGACTACCGGACCGCGATCGTCGCGAATCACGATAGCGGAATCGCCACCGTCTTCGACATGGAAGCCCGGCGCATCCTAGGGTACTTCGACGGCGGCAGCGGTATCGAGACCCTTACTTACTACTGACCGGGTTCGCAATGATCAACGCAGCGGTAATCGGACTGGGCTGGTGGGGCAAACAAATCATCAAGTGCCTGCGCGATAGCACGCGCATTCGCGTTACGCACGGCGTGGACGTTGCCGCTCTGCAGCTTCGCGAGTTCGCGCGCGAATTCGGCGTGACAATTTCCGCATCGATCGACGAGGTATTGCGTGACCGGGCAATCGACGCAATCATCGTCGCCACGCCGCACAGCACGCATGAGGTCCTTTGCCTGCGCGCGCTCGATGCCGGGAAACAGTTGTTCTGCGAGAAGCCTCTGACCCTTACAGGAGCGGGCGCGGAACGCGTTCTCGCCGCCTGCGACAAGGCCGGGGTAATCCTCGGGATCGGTCATGAAAGACGCTTCGAGCCGGCGATGGAGTTGTTGGCGTCCACCGTGCAATCGGGTGTTCTCGGAGAGATCCTCCATATCGAGGCGAACATGAGTCACAACCTGTTCGTCAATCTCGATGCGTCAAACTGGCGGGTTGGTGCAAAGGATGCGCCCGCCGGTGCGATGACGGCGCTTGGCATCCATGTGACGGATCTCTTCATGTCGCTGGTCGGGCGGCCGCGGCGCGTGATTGCCAAAACAGCACGCGTCTATTCGCGCATGGCGGGCGATGACCACGTGTCGGCGCAGATCGATTTTGTATCCGGCGTAACGGGTTCACTCACCTGCCTCTCTTCGACACCGTATCACGGGCGCTTCACCGCATTCGGAACCCGCGGCTGGATCGAAGTGAAGGAAAACGCGAATGTCGACAAGGGCGAACCTAGCGACGTGACGATCGCCGATGCCGAAGGAAAGCGCTCGATGCGATCCTTCATGCCTGAGAACACCGTACTCGCTAATTTCGAGGCCTGGGCGAAAGCGGTCGGCGGCGAATTCCCGTATCGCTTCAGTCGCGAGCAACTGCTGGACAACGTGCGCGTGCTGGAAGCGATCGTGACCTCCGCGCGGGAAGGGTCGCGCGCCGTCCTGCTCTGACCGGCAACGTTACGGCCGCGGGTACCTCGTTCGTATAAACTCCCTCGCAGGTCCTCCGAGGCGGCGCAGCGGGGACGTCAACATCGTCAAGACTGGAGTGGAAACATGGCAGCAAGCACCGACGCGGTATCCCGCAATCTCAACGAGAACAATGTGACCCAAGCGGTCATCGAGCGATTCGCCAACACGCCTGATGCGCGCCTCAAGGTAATCGTAAATGCCCTCGTGAGGCATTTGCACGACTTCGCGCGGGAAGTGAAATTGACCGAAGACGAATGGTACGAGGGCATCAAATTCCTCACCGCCACCGGCCACAAATGTACCGATACGCGCCAGGAGTTCATTCTGCTCTCCGATACGATCGGCCTTTCGCAGCTCGTGTGCGCGCAGAGCAACAAGCGGGACGAAAGGGCTACTGAGCAGACCGTATTTGGCCCGTTCCACATCGAGAATGCACCGAAGCTTGCAAACGGTGCCGACATATCAGGCAAGCGCAAGGGCGACCCGTGCTATGTGAACGCACTGATCAAGAGTATCGATGGAAAGCCCATCGCAAACGCCCAGGTCGATGTGTGGCAAGCGGATGCCGAGGGGTTCTACGATGTTCAGGATCCGAACTGGAGCATTGATCACACCGAGCTCCGCGCCACATTCTCGAGTGATGCCAAGGGGGCGGTCACATTCAAGACCATCAAGCCTTGCGCGTACCCGATTCCGACCGATGGACCGGTGGGAGTAATGTTGAACGCGACCAAACGGCATCCGATGCGCCCGGCACATATTCACTTCATGGTGCATGCGCCGGGTTACGGGAAGCTCATCACGCACATCTTCGTCGAGGGTGACGAGTACCTGGATTCCGACGCCGTGTTCGGCGTGCGAAGCTCATGTATCGGTAACTACGTCCGTCACGATGCGGGGGCAGCCGCGCCCGATGGCAAGAAGGCGAGCGTTCCGTTCTTCACCCTCGACTACACCTTTGGAATGCAGCCGGCTTGATGGACGCGACGAAGGTATCTCCTAGACATCCGTTGAAGAGGCCACATCATGGATAGCGAAGCAACGAAACGCGAAATCAAGGCACTTGAAGACCGCCGTTACCAGGCGATGATCGCCAAGGACGCGAACACGCTCGATCAGCTGCTTGGTGACGGATTGGTGTACACACACTCTTACGGCGGCGCGGACACCAAGGCAACCTACATGGAGGGTGTGCGCTCGAAGAAGTGGAACTACCAATTGGTTGAGCGGCCGAGTGAATCGATCCAGGTGTATGGCGATTCGGCGGTGGTTACCGGCCATGTGAAGATCAATATTCTCGTCGATGGGCAGCCGAAGCTGCTCAATAGCCGATTTACCAATGTGTGGGTAAAAGGTGCGAAGGGCTGGCAGATGGTGTGCTGGCAGTCGACGCCTATTCAGGCGTGATGTGCGAAATGATCATCGACGCCCATCATCACATCTGGCGGCAGGCTGACCTCAAGTGGCTCCAAGGTCCGCAGCAACCGCGGATCTTCGGCGAGTACGGCGCATTGCAGCGCGACTATCCGATCGAGGAATTCTTGCAGGACGTGAAGGCGTCGAATGTCGTGAAGTCGGTGTATGTGCAGGCGAACTGGCCGATCGATCGATCGGTAGACGAAGTGGCCTGGGTGCAGTCAGTGGCCGATCGTCACGGTTTTCCGCACGGAATCGTGGGCTATGCCGACCTCGCCGCATCCAATGTTGCGGAGACACTCGATCGGATGCTCGCGCACAAGAATCTTCGCGGCGTACGCCAACAGATCCACTGGCACGAGAAGACGTTGTATCGGTTTGCCGCGCGGCCCGATTTGATGAACGATCCGGCTTGGCGTCGCGGCTTGAAGGAGATCGAGCGGCGCGGGCTCCTGTTCGAGCTGCAGGTCTTTGCAAGTCAAATGGAAGACAGTGTCCGCCTCGCACGGGACTTTCCGGATCTCACATTCGTCCTGTTACACGCTGGGATGTTCGAAGACCGATCGGCCGGCGGCGTCGCGGCATGGCGCAAAGGGATGAAGTTGCTTGCCGAATGCCCGAACGTGGTGACCAAATTTTCCGGCCTGGGTACCTTCGAGCGGCAATGCTCGGTCGAATTGTGGCGGCAACCGGTCGAGGAGACGCTTGCGTTGTTTGGTCCGGCGCGCTGCATGTTCGGCAGCAATTTTCCGATCGAGAAGTTGTGGACGCCGTATGGCGCGATCGTGTCGACGATGCAGGCGTTGCTGGCGGGTGCATCGGCTCGCGACCGGCAAATGATCTTTCACGATACGGCGGCGCGCGTGTACCGCCTCGAATAACGGAGCAAGTCATGTTGAATATCGCAGTCGTGGGCCTTGGATGGTGGGGCAAGATCATTTCCGATCTCGTGGTCACCAGCAAGAAATTGAAGCTGGTGCGCGTCGCGGACGTGAGCGATGAAGCGGCGAAAACGATTGGCGCGAAGCACGGTGTCGCATTCAGCCGCTCGCTTGACGACGTGCTGAATGATCCCAATGTAAAGGGTGTCGTTCTCTGCACGCCCCACACTCTTCATTGCGAGCAAATCCAGGCGGTGGCGCGATCGGGAAAGCACGTGTTCTGCGAGAAGCCGCTTTGCATGTCGCGCGATGAGGTGCTGAAGGCGATCAAAGCCGTCAACGATGCGGGCGTGAAGATCGCGGTGGGCCACGAGATGCGCTTCAATCCGCCGATTCTCGAGATGATGCGCATGATCAAGGCAGGCGAGCTTGGTACGCCGCTGCAGGTCGATTGCAATTTCAGCCAGGACAAGTTCCTGACGCTGAACGCCGACAATTGGCGCCTCTCGAACAAAGAAGCACCAGCAGGTCCGATGACTGCAACCGGCATTCATATGCTCGACCTGTCAGTCGGTGTGTTCGGTGAGGCCGACTGGGTGCGCGCGAGCGTGAAACAGCTTGGGAGTCAGCTCACCAACGGCGATACGCTGGCGATCATGGTGTCGTTCAAGAACGGCGGCCACTCGATGATCAGTGCAATCCTCGCGACACCGTTCTACGGGCGCTTCTCGGTCTACTGCTCGCACGGCTGGGTAGAGGTGCGCGACATAGCGCATCCGGAAACACCCAAAGGCTGGACTCTCACTGTCTGCAAGCGCGGCGGCGAGGCGGTCACGTCCCACTATCCCACCGCGCATACGGTGCTCACGAACCTCGAGGCGTTTGGCGATGCGTGCGAAGGTCGTGCCGACTATCCGGTACCGCAATCGCAGATGATCGCGAACATCTCCGCACTCGATGCGGTATTTCGATCGACGGCCAGCGGCAAGGTGGAGCTCGTTGGTGGATGACCACCCGTGCCGCCCGATGTCGCGGACCTACAACAACTGACAGGCCTCTTCGAATGAAAGCCGCGGATTGCGCGGCATGATCTTTTCGGGATCCGCGTATCCGATATTGCAGATGAAGTTCGACTTCAATCGGCCGTCCGGAAAGAACGTCTTGTCGACGATCGCGTTGTCGAATCCGGACATCGGTCCGCAATCAAGGCCAAGCGCCCGGGCCGCGACGATGAAGTAGGCGCCCTGCAGCGTGCCATTGCGCATCGACGTGACCGCCGCTACATCTTTCTTATCGTCACCGTCGAACCAGGACCGCGCCGTCTGGTTGTGCAAAAAGAGCTGCGGCAGGTTCTCGTAGAAGCGAGAGTCATTGGCGATGATCGCCGCAACCGGCGCACTCATCGTCTTGTCGGCGTTTTGCGCGCTCAGTGCCGGCCTCAACCGCTCCTTCGCCGCCGGTGTTCGCAGGAACAAGATACGGGCGGGCGAGGAGTTCGCCGATGTCGGGCCCCACTTCATGAGCTCGTAGATCGATCGGATCTGGTCGTCCGAGACCGGCTTGGGCAGCCAAACGTTGATCGAGCGGGCGTTGCGAAAGATGAGATCGAGAGCTGCAGCATCGAGCGGCATTGTTGACTCCTGTGAGGTAGGGTGGCGATCGGTGCACTGTGACCGACTCGGGCAACCGCTGATCTTCGCGAACACGGCGCGCGATGTCAAACATGTTTCGGATGGCAACAGGGCGCGCGAGGATTGTGGAGGCGAGTGCGCGATCGGGGTATAGTGGCGTCAAGAGGCGTGGCCCCACGCCGTGTCCGCAAGAATCTCACTCAAAACATGCATACTGAAGTTCACGTTCACGGCGAAGTTCCCTTGAAGCGCGGCGTATCCGTCGGTGACATCGAGACAGCGTTGCGCACCTGGTTCGAGTACGTTGACGTTGATTCTCTAACCGAAGCGACAAGCGCGCGGGAAGAGGAGCCCGGTATCGCGATGGACTCACGTCGGCGCGTGCTGCAGATCTGCTGGACCGGTTGGGTCGGTCGCAATTTTCAGCGGGCCGTTGAAGAGTCGCTCGCATCGCTCGGTCAATACTGTGAGCAGACCACCGAGGTAGAGGTCTCCTACTATCATGAAGACGGGCGCGACGAGTTCGGCGTCGTATTCATCGGGCCCTCGGCAGATGCCATCGAAGATGCGAAACGCCGGCGCATGGTGCAGGACGTATCGACGATGCTCGCGCGACAATTCTCCGATGCTGAAATCGGCGAAGTCGTGGCGGTGATGACAAAGCTGTTCGAGCAACGCAAGGCGTCCGGCGATACGGGCCCCGGCGCTTCCTCCATGCGTGGTCCGATGCCGGGTGGAACGAAGCATTTGCATTGACCGTCTTGCGCGGCGGACGTGACTTGCCGCGGAAATGATGAACTCTTTGCGTTGAATGCTCATTCGTTACATTCGATAGTTCTCGTAACGTTCTGAAAATTCTCACATTCAACGCGTCAAGTGGCCTTGACAAAGCGCCCATAAGTCCTTGTTGCGGTTAAATAAATCACGCAATCCAGCTTGACCGCGGGTTATTCCATGCCCTAAAGTGGGAGCCAGGGGTAGAAAAGTGGGTTTCAGTGGCGAAATTTCTCGATTTCGCTGTCTGATCACCACCCTCGTGGCATTCCTGCACTCCATCCCTGGCAGCGCGAACCGTTTCGCGCGACCTAGTCTGGCCGGGGCATCGTGTTCATCAAGGGATCATCCGAAGCGAGTCTGGACGACAAGGGGCGCCTCGCACTCCCGAAGCGCTATCGCGACCAGCTATCACTCGATCCCGAGTTAGTCCTCACTGCCGGACCGGATGGTTGTTTGCTCCTCTACCCACGCGACGAATGGCAAGCGGTGGCGAGCCGCCTGAACCAGCTTTCGGCGTTCAGCGATCAGGCCCGATGGTGGCAACGAATGATCATCGGTCACGCCGAGGATCACAAACTCGATAAGAGTGACCGCATCCTGATTTCCCAGTCTCTCCGCGAGCAGGCCCGCATCACTAAGGATTTGAAGTTGATGGGGCAGGGCAATCGGATTGAAATCTGGGATCTTGAGGCGTGGCGCGCATTGGAAAAAGCCCAGAGAACCACAACGTTTACCGCGCCACCTCCGGGCGCTGAGTCATTCACCCTTTGATGGGCCTTGGAATGACCGCGATCCATGACGTCTTTACCTTTCTCCCACACGCCGGTGATGCTGAACGAGGCGCTCGATTCGCTCTCGATTCGCTCCGATGGCTGCTATGTCGATGCCACGTTCGGTCGCGGCGGACACAGCCGGGCGATCCTCGAGCGTCTCGGGCCAACCGGCCGCCTCATCGCGTTGGACCGCGATCCGGATGCCGTCGAAGTCGCGCGGACGATCGACGATCCGCGTTTTGCCATGGTTCATGCCGAATTCGGACAGCTCCGTGCCGCATGCTCGCAAACGGGCATCAGCGAGGCTCACGGAGTGCTTTTCGATCTTGGTGTTTCATCACCGCAGCTGGACGATCCGGCGCGCGGCTTCTCGTTCCGCTTCGACGGACCACTCGACATGCGCATGAATCCCACGCGCGGACGCTCGAGTGCCGAGTGGCTGCATGAAGCTGACGAGACCGAGATAACGGAGGTACTTCGAGACTATGGCGAAGAACGGTTTGCTCGGCAGATTGCAAAGGCGATTGTTGCTGCTCGGTCCAGTGACCCGATCCGCACCACTCGACAACTTGCCGATATCGTGGGTCGCTCGGTCCGGACGCGTGAGCCGGGCCAGGATCCGGCGACGCGTACCTTCCAAGCTTTACGGATTCACATCAATGCGGAGCTTGAAGAGCTTCCGGCAGGACTGAAAGACGCCATGAACATGCTGTGCGCACGCGGACGCCTCGTCGTGATCAGCTTCCACTCGCTGGAGGATCGCATCGTCAAGCGCTTCATGCGTGACGAAGCCCATCCTGAGGCGCGATTCGCACGCCTGCCGATCCGCGATGCCGACATGCCCCAACCGATGTTATCGGTGATCGGCAAGCCTATCCGTCCCTCGCAACAGGAAGTTAGAGAAAATCCGCGCGCCCGCAGCGCGATCCTGCGGGTCGCCGAGCGGACGGAGGTAAAGCGATGACCCTGGTCCGCGCCAATCTCCTCCTGAGCGGCCTCTTGGTCGTGTGTGCGTTGGGTCTGGTGACCTCCCAACACAAGGCGCGGCGCATGGTGACGCAACATGAGCACGAGATGGCGCGGTCGCGCACGCTCGATGTCGAGTTCGGGCAGCTCCAGCTCGAGCAAAGCACGCAGGCGATGCATGCGCGCGTCGAGCGCATTGCCGCCGAAAAACTGCGCATGCGGCCAACCGACCCATCGCGGACCGTCATCCTGCAAGGAGTCGAGCGAAAGTGAAAAAGCTCGCCCGCACGCCGAGCACGGCCGGAACGCTGCCAGCGTGGCGCTCGCGGGTGGTCATCACGTTGTTCGCCGCCGCGTTTGTCGTCCTGATCGGGCGTGCCTTCTACCTGCAGAAGATGAACGAGAAGTTCTTGCAGAAGGAGGGTGCGGCACGCTACAGCCGCATCATCGAAGTGCCGGCCAACCGCGGCCGCATTCTCGATCGGAAAGGCGAACCCCTCGCGGTGAGCACGCCGGTCCGGTCGATCTGGGTCGTGCCGAGCGAATTCGAGGCGACCCCGGCGCGGCTTAGCCAGATTGCGCGCGTGATCGATCTCCATCCGCGCGAAATTTCGAAGCGCTTAGGCGCCGCCGAAAACGACTTTGCCTATCTGCGGCGGCAAGTGGCCCCCGAGGTCGCGGATCGCCTTGACGCGCTTGGGATCGCTGGTGTCTTTCATCGTCGCGAATATCGCCGCTACTACCCAGGTGGCGATGTGATGGCGCATATGCTTGGCTTCACCGGTCGCGATGACGTCGGGCAAGAAGGCATCGAGCTGGCATTCCAGGATCACCTTGCCGGCAAGTCGGGCAATCGCCGGGTGATCAAGGATCGATTCGGAAAAATTATCGAGGACGTCGAGGGCATTCGCACCGCGCATGAAGGGCGCGACCTCATGCTCGCGCTTGACACCAACATCCAGAATATCGCGTTCCGCGCATTGCGCCAGGCGGTGACCGACCATCGCGCTACAGGTGGCGGAATCGTGGTGATCGACTCGACCACGGGCGAAATCCTGGCCCTTGCGAACGTACCGACCTATAACCCGAACAATCGCGATCACATCGTTGCCGGTTCAATGCGCAATCGTGCAGTCACCGACGCTTTCGAACCGGGGTCCACGTTGAAGCCGTTCACCGTGGCGGTGGCGCTCGAGACGGGGAAGATGACGCCGCAAACACAGATCCAGACCGCTCCCGGGTCGCTCGTGATCGGAACTGCGACCATTCGCGACGCGCATCCGGCCGGGCTGCTCACGGTTGCCGAGATCATTCAGAAATCAAGCAATGTCGGCGCCGCGAAAATCGCCCTTGACCTGTCATCCGAATCGATGTGGACCTTCTTCAACGGAGTCGGATTCGGCACTTCGATGCGCCTTGGCTTTCCGGGCGAAGCGGTGGGCAAGGTACGGCCCGCGCATACATGGCGGCCGATCGAGCAGGCGACCATGTCGTACGGGCATGGCATCGCGATCAGCCTCGTGCAGCTCGCCCGCGCCTATACGGTGTTCGCACGCGATGGCGACATGGTGTCCCTCACGTTGTCGCGTGTGGATCGAACCGCGCAGGGCAAGCCGATCATCTCGGCAAAGACCGCGCAGGAAGTGCGCAGGATGCTCGAGATGGCGGTGCAAAACGGCGGCACCGCGCCGCGCGCTCAAGTGATGGGCTACCGCGTAGCGGGCAAGACCGGCACCGCGCGGAAGCTCGAGAATGGTGTCTACGCTGCCGACAAACATGTCGCCTCGTTCGTGGGATTCGCGCCCGTTTCCGACCCGCGCCTGGTGATCGCCGTGATGATCGATGAACCGCGTGCGGGCCAGTATTACGGCGGACTCGTCGCAGCGCCGGTGTTCTCCGCCGTCATGGGTGGGGCGCTGCGCGTCCTCGGTGTGCTGCCCGATGCGCCGATGAAAGCCATCGAGCTGCCGCCGCCCGCGGCCGAGTTGAAGGAATCCACATGAGCGCCGTCCCTGCCGCGATTATTCGCACGCTCGAATCGCAGCACGTAACCGTGGCGAGCTTATGTGCCGACAGTCGCGCGGTTGAACGTGGGGATGTCTTCGTCGCGTATCCCGGAGCCACCGCCGACGGCCGCAAATACATTCCCCATGCGATCGCGCGCGGCGCCGGCGCGGTGGTGTGGGAGCGCGGCAACTTCGAATGGAATGCAGCGTGGGCCGTCCCCCATCTTGGGGTCGAGGGCCTTCGGCATGCGATCGGACCGCTTGCACAGGAAGTCTACGGGCAACCGACGCGCCGGATGTGGGTGGTCGGAATCACCGGTACCAACGGCAAGACGTCGACCAGCCAGTGGATCGCAAGGGCTCTCAATGCGGTGGGGCGCAAGACCGCGGTAGTCGGCACGCTTGGAATCGGATTCCCGGATGCCCTTATGCCCAATCCGAATACCACGCCCGATCCCATCGTGCTCGCCAAAGCGATGGCGGATTGCGCCCGCGATCATGCGCTCGCCTTGGCAATGGAAGTGTCGTCGATCGGCCTCGATCAGCGGCGCGTGGACGGTGTGCAGTTCGCGTGTGCGGTGTTCACGAACTTGTCGCGCGATCACCTCGACTATCACGCCGACATGACGCGCTACGGCGCCGCGAAGGCGCGCTTGTTCGACTTCGAGTCGCTCACGCACATCGTCACGAATCTCGATGACGAGTCGGGGCGCGCGCTGTGTCGCCGCGTGTCCGGCCGGCCTGTCATGCGTATCGGCTACAAGATGTCGGCCGACCCCGCCGCCGATGCCGATTGCGACGTACTGCTCGAGGCATCCTCGATCACGCACGATCGCGCCGGCATGCACTTCCATCTGAGATCGTCGCTCGGGACATCCGAGATCACGGTCGGGCTCGTTGGCCGGTTCAATATCGCAAATGTCTTGGCGGTCTGCGGGGCCTTGATTGCAGCAGGGCTTTCGTTCGAGCAGGCGGTCGCATGTCTTGCCGATCTGCGGCCGGTGCCAGGACGAATGGAATTGATGGGCGGCGGCGAGCGGCCGAACGTCATCGTCGACTATGCCCATACGCCGGATGCGCTCGAGAAAGTCCTGTCGGCGGCGCGTGAGCTCGCGCTGTCAAACGGCGGCCGCTTGATTGTCGTGTTCGGATGCGGCGGCGATCGGGATCGCGGCAAGCGTCCGATCATGGGCGATCTCGCAGCACGCCTCGCCGACCAGATCATCGTCACCAGCGACAACCCGCGCGGTGAAGATCCGCAAATGATCATTCGCGAGATCGCAGCGGGCATGGGGACATCTGCCGCGCCGGCATGCATCGAGGATCGCGCTGCCGCGATACGTCAGGCGATCTGCCACGCGCGATCGGGCGATGTCGTTGTCCTGGCCGGGAAGGGGCACGAGCCTTACCAGGAAATCCAAGGCCGCCGCCGGCCGTTTTCCGATGTCGACGAGGCGCGCGCCGCCCTTGGGAGCCTGCAGTGTTGAGCACATTCGCCCTTGCAAGCGCAATCGGGGGACGTGCGCTCGGTGTCGACGTCCGATTTCTCGCGGTCACGACCGACAGCCGGGCGATATCACCAGGCGTTCTGTTCGTGGCGCTCCGCGGCGAACGTTTCGATGGACACGATTTCATCGCAGCCGCGCTTCAACAAGGCGCAGTTGCGGCGCTCGTCGACGTGAATTCGCGGGCACGCGAGCGCACGCCGCACGCAAGCCTGGTCGAGGTCGACGACACCAAATCTGCACTAGGACGTTTTGCAGCATGGTGGCGTGCGCGCTTCACCTTGCCGGTGATCGGTGTCGTTGGCTCCAATGGCAAGACGACGGTGAAGGAGATGATCGCCTCGATCCTGCGTTCGCAATTCGGCGAGGCGCAGGTGCTGGCGACCGCCGGCAATCTCAACAACGACATTGGTCTCCCGTTGACGTTGCTTCGCTTGAGCGAGGCGCACCGCGTCGGCGTCGTCGAGATCGGCATGAATCATCCGGGCGAGACGGCGTTGCTCGCCGCGATTGCGCAACCCACGATCGGCCTCATCAACAATGCCCAGCGCGAGCACCAGGAGTTCATGCGAAGCGTCGATGATGTCGCGACCGAGCATGGCGCGCTGATCCACGCGTTGCCGCCGGACGGCGTTGCGATTCTCAACGCAGATGATGCGCACGCGAACCAATGGCGTACCTTGGCCGGATCGCGCACCATCCGCAGCTTCGGATTGCGTTCGGGGGTCGACGTGACCGGTAGTTTCGAGTTGCGCGGTGCGGGAACACACCTTGCGATTTCTCTCCCGGAAGGACCTGCGCAGGCGACGCTTCACATCCCTGGGGCGCATAACGTTCATAACGCCCTTGCCGCCGCCGCGGCCTCCAGCATTGCCGGGGCCGGCCCGGAAGCGATTGGCGAGGGGTTGACTGAATTTCGGCCAGCGAAGGGTCGCCTGCAGACGTTCACCAGTGCGCGCGGGCACGCCTTGATCGACGACACCTACAACGCGAATCCCGATTCGGTCCGTGCCGCCATCGACATTCTCGCGTCCATCCCGGGTCCGCGCATCTTGGTGCTGGGCGACATGGGCGAAGTCGGGGCGCATGGCGAGGCCTATCACGTTGAAGTCGGGCAATACGCGCGAGAGCGAGGCGTCGATCGGCTGCTCGCGCTGGGTGAAATGACCCACGTGTCCGTCGCATCGTTCGGCGCCGGTGGCGAGCATTTCACCGGCGTGGAATCGCTGATGGAGCGATTGAACGACTTGCCTGCGAATCCGGCAACGATCCTCGTCAAAGGGTCCCGGTTCATGCGCATGGAGCGCGTGATCGCGCAACTGCGTAATGGAGAGCCCGCATGCTCCTAGATATCGCGCAATTTTTTGCCAAGGATGTGCGGGCATTGAATGTATTCAATTACATCTCGCTTCGCGCGGTCCTTGCCACGCTGACGGCGCTTGCGATCTCCCTGATCCTCGGGCCGATGGTGATCCGGAAGCTGGCGTCCTACAAGATCGGGCAGTCGGTGCGTACCGATGGGCCCCAATCCCATCTGGTGAAGTCGGGCACCCCGACCATGGGCGGTGCGCTGATCCTGTTGTCAATCGGCATCACGACGCTCTTGTGGGGCGATCTCGAGAACCGGTTCATATGGATCGTTCTGCTGGTGACGCTTGGATTCGGGATCGTCGGATGGGTCGACGACTACCGGAAAGTCGTGCATCGAAATCCGAAAGGTCTGTCGGCTCGTACAAAATTCTTCTGGCAATCGGTCATCGGCATCATCGCGGCGCTCTACCTGTCCTTTGCGATCAACGCACCGTCCTCCGCCAAACTCTGGGATCTGTTCTCGGCGTGGATCAGTAGCGGATTCGCGATGGATCTGCCGAACAAGACCGACCTCATCGTCCCGTTCTTCAAGAACATCGCGTATCCGCTCGGGGTGTTCGGCTTTATTGCGCTCACCTATTTCGTCATCGTCGGAACATCCAACGCGGTGAACCTAACCGATGGCTTGGACGGGCTCGCCATCATGCCCGCAGTCATGATCGCGGGCGCCCTTGGGATATTCGCATACGTCACCGGCAGCGCCGTCTACGCAAAATACTTGCTCATCCCATACATCCCGGGTTCGGGAGAACTGGCCGTGTTCTGTGGCGCTCTGATCGGCGCGGGCCTCGGGTTCCTATGGTTCAACGCCTATCCGGCCGAGGTGTTCATGGGCGATGTCGGTGCCCTTGCTCTTGGGGCCGCGCTCGGAACGGTGGCGGTCATCGTTCGCCAGGAGATCGTCCTGTTCGTTATGGGCGGCGTGTTTGTCGCGGAAACGCTGTCGGTGATGATTCAAGTCGTCTATTTCAAGATGACCGGCGGCAAGCGCGTGTTCCGCATGGCGCCTCTGCATCATCACTTCGAGCTGGGCGGCTGGCGTGAAACGCAGGTGGTCGTGCGTTTCTGGATCGTGACGATGATGCTCGTGTTATTCGGCTTGTCGACCTTGAAGCTGCGATGAGCCTCAAAGGAAAGAACGTACTCGTGCTCGGACTCGGCGAATCGGGGTTGTCGATGGCGCGTTGGGCCGTTCGTGATGGCGCGGCTGAAGTACGTGTCGCCGATACGCGAGCGGATCCGCCCGGCCGCGGCGCACTCGCACAGCATGCTCCAAACGCGAAGCTTCGTATCGGCGCATTCGAGCGGGAAATGTTCACAGGAATCGATCTGGTTGCGATCAGCCCCGGTGTTCCGCTGGCCGAGCCTGCGGTGCGCGACGCTCTTCTACGCGGTGTCCCGGCGGTCGGGGATGTTGAACTGTTCGCACGGGCGATCCCCGAGGCGTACCGGAAAGCGCAGCAGCCGTCGCTCATCGGCGTGACCGGTACCAACGGCAAGACAACGGTGACGGCGCTAACCGGCGCGATCGTCAATGGCGGCGGACGCCGCTGCGAAGTGGCCGGAAATATCAGCCCGGCCGTTCTGACCGCGTTGATGGATTGCCTGGATCGGAACGCGCTCCCCGATGTCTGGGCACTCGAGTTGTCGAGCTATCAGTTGGAGACCACCCACTCGCTCAATCTTGATGCGGCGACGATGCTCAACGTATCGGAAGACCATCTCGATCGATATGCGGACGTGAAGGAATACGCCGGCGCCAAATCGCGGATCTTCGAGGGAAGCGGATTGCAGGTCCTGAATCGGGATGACAATGAAAGTGTCGCGATGCGCCGCGCCGGACGACGCATTGCCACGTTCGGACTTGATCGGCCGCACACGGCAACCGACTTTGGTCTGATCAAGCAGGGCGGCGATTTCGTTCTCGCGCATGGCGAGATCCCTATCTTGCCGTTTGGAGAAATGCGGCTCGCAGGACTCCATAACGCGTCCAACGCGCTAGCGGCGCTCGCGCTCACGAGCGAGCTCGGTCTTCCGGCCGATCGCGTGGTTGAGGCGTTGCGCGCATTCCGTGGCATGCCGCATCGTGTCGAGCCGATCGCGGAAGTCGATGGCATCCGGTACTTCAATGACTCCAAGGGGACCAATGTCGGTGCGACTGTCGCAGCGCTGAATGGATTTGCCAAGCAGCTTGCGGGAACGACGTCCCGGGTCGTACTGATTGCGGGCGGTGACGGCAAGGGGCAGAACTTCGCACCGCTGCGTGTCGCGCTGGAAGGGCCGGCGCGCGCTGTGATCCTCATTGGACGCGACGGACCGCTGATCGATCGCGCTCTCGACGGGACGAATGTCGCGCGACTTCGCGCGCGCTCGATGGCTGATGCGATCGACCGTGCACGCGATGTCGCGATCGCGGGCGACATCGTATTGCTGTCTCCTGCCTGCGCGAGCTTCGACATGTTCAATCACTACAAACATCGCGGCGACGTGTTCACCGCGTTAGTGAGAGGACTCCCCAATGCGATTAGCCTTTAGCTTGCCGTGGTTCAACCCCAAACGGCTCGCGCCGAGGCGAACCGTGCGGGCCCCGCATGTGATTGCCGAATACGACATGGCGTTGGTGTGGACGGCCCTGTTGCTGCTGTTGATTGGTCTGGTAATGGTGTATTCCGCTTCGATCACCGTCGCGGAGGCCGGCAAGGCGTTCAGGCACCAGCCGACATATTTTCTCGTGCGGCAGTCGATCTACGTCGCACTGGGCATTCTCTGCGCCTGCATTGCCTTTCAGATCCCCTCGCGTACATGGCAGGAGCTCGCGCCTTGGCTGTTCGTCGCAGGTGTCGTCCTGCTGCTGCTCGTCTTCATTCCCGGAATCAGCCGTCCGATCAACGGTGCCCGGCGCTGGATTTCGCTTGGGTTGGTGAACATGCAACCGTCGGAATTCATGAAGCTCTTCGCGGTCTTGTACGCGGCCGACTTCACCGCTCGCAAAGCCCATCAAATGCACAGCTTCAAGAAGGGGATGTTGCCGTTGGCGGCTGTGATGGTGCCGGTGGGATTGCTCCTGCTGCTCGAGCCCGACTACGGCGCGACATTCGTCATCTTCATCGTTGCCGCGGCGATTCTGTTCATCGGCGGCATGAACGCAAAGTGGTTCGTCGCATTGATCGCGTTCCTGGTGGTGATCTTCACCGCGCTGATCGTAGTGTCCTCCTACCGCTGGAATCGTTTTCTCGCCTTCATGGATCCCTGGGCCGATGCATTCGGCAAGGGCTATCAGTTGACGCATTCCCTGATGGCCTTCGGACGTGGCGAATGGTTCGGGGTGGGCTTGGGAGCAAGCATCGAGAAGCATCACTACCTCACCGAGGCGCATACCGATTTTCTTCTCGCGGTGATCGCGGAAGAATTGGGCCTCATCGCGGTCGTCAGTTTGGTGATCTTGTTCGGCTGCCTGGTCATGCGCGCATTTGTCGTTGGGCGTCTCGCGGTGAGCTACCAGCGCCCCTTCGCCGCCCTGGCTGCGCAGGGCATCGGCATCTGGCTCGGGGTGCAGGCGTGCATTCACATGGGCGTCAACATGGGTCTCCTCCCGACCAAGGGATTGACCTTGCCTTTCATGAGTTATGGAGGAAGTGGAACCATCGCGAACTGCATCGCGCTCGGCATTCTGATCCGCATCGATTGGGAGAACCGACAACTCATCAGGGGGTTGCCCGCATGAGGGGCGTGTCGCTCTGGAGCCAAGTGTGTGGCGCGTGATGCCCAACGCACGATTCTCATCATGGCTGGCGGTACCGGGGGCCATCTCATGCCTGCACTCGCGGTCGCCGATACGCTTCGCACGCGAGGATGGCGCATCGTGTGGCTCGGCGCGCCCGGTGGAATGGAAGCGGGTCTCGCCGCGAAAAATGGATTCGAGCTGGAACCCGTTGCGTTCTCAGGCTTGCGAGGGAAGGGACTCCTCGCAAAGTTGCTACTTCCCACGCGGTTGCTCATCGCGTTCTGGCAATCGCTTCGCGCGATTCGCCGCGTCGCGCCCCGGGCCGTGCTTGGGATGGGCGGCTACATCAGCTTTCCCGGAGGAATGATGGCCGTGCTCCTCAACCGCCCCTTGGTGATTCATGAGCAGAACGCGATTGCCGGCCTTGCCAATCGCGTGCTCGCGCATGTCGCCGATCGCGTGTTGATCGCATTTCCGGGCGCACTTCGCAATGCGCTCGTCGTTGGGAATCCGGTGCGGACCGCGATCATGGAGATCGAAGATCCGCAACCCAGGTATGCCCGCCGTGACGGGCCGATACGCCTGCTTGTCGTGGGTGGAAGTCTCGGCGCGCAGGTGTTGAACGACGCGATTCCGAAGGCCCTCGCGCTTATCGAACCCGCACGGCGTCCGATTGTGATGCATCAGGCCGGTGCAAAGAACATTGCCGCGCTCCAGGAAAGCTATCGGCAATCGGGCGTCGCAGGGGAGTTGGTGGCATTCATCGACGACATGGCGAGCGCCTATGCGCATGCGGATCTGGTCATCTGTCGCGCCGGTGCTATGACCGTTGCCGAGCTCGCCGCAGCCGGTGTCGCGGCGCTGTTCGTGCCATTCCCGCACGCGGTCGATGACCATCAGACCGCGAATGCACGCTACCTGGTTGATCCGGGCGCGGCGCTCTTGATCCACCAACGCGATCTCTCGCCTGCGCGACTGGCAGGCGAGATCGAGTCGCTCACGCGCGAGCGCCTTGCCGCGATGGCAGTCCGCGCAAGGGCGCTTGCAAAGCCGGATGCAACCGCGCGCGTCGCCGACCTTTGCGAGTCACTCACATGAAGCACAAGGTTCGTCGCATTCATTTCGTGGGCATTGGCGGCGCCGGGATGTCCGGAATCGCCGAGGTGCTGGTCAATCTTGGCTACGAGGTGAGCGGATCGGATCTATCCACGAACGCCGCGACCGATCGACTCGCATCGCTCGGCGCCCGGGTGATGCTCGGGCATGAGCGCGCCAACATCGAACGCGCCGATGTCGTCGTCGTATCGAGCGCGGTGCGATCGGACAATCCGGAAGTGCTGGCCGCTCGTGCAACGCGCGTGCCGGTCGTCCCTCGCGCGTTGATGCTCGCTGAATTGATGCGTCTGAAAAGCGGCATCGCGGTAGCAGGTACACACGGCAAGACGACCACGACCAGCTTGACCGCGAGCATTCTTGCCGAAGGGGGACTCGATCCGACCTTCGTGATCGGCGGGCGACTAAACGCGGCGGGCAGCAATGCTCGCCTTGGGACCGGCGATTTCATCGTCGTCGAAGCCGACGAGTCCGACGCCTCATTTCTCCATTTGCAACCGATGATCGCCATCGTTACCAACATCGATGCGGACCACATGGAGACCTACCAGCACGATTTTTCGAAACTGCGCCAGGCATTCGTGAATTTCATCGGGAACCTGCCTTTCTATGGGACAGCGATTCTCTGCGCAGACGATCGCGTGGTGCGCGAAATCATGCCATTCGTCTCCAAGCCGATCCGAACGTACGGATTCGCGCCGGACGCCTCGATCCGCGCCGAAGCCGTCACAGCCGACGCCGGGCGCATGCGATTTCGAGCGCTTCGCCCCGATCGTGCGCCGCTTGACATCACGCTGTCCATTCCCGGCCGGCACAACGTACAGAACGCACTTGCCGCGATCGCCGTCGCCGACGAACTAGGCGTCGCGGACCAGGCGATCGTCAAGGCGCTCGCCGAGTTTCGCGGCGTTGGCCGGCGCTTCCAGCGATATGGCGAGATCGCGATCGAGGATGGTGGTGCGTGCACTCTGGTGGACGACTACGGGCACCATCCTGCGGAGATCCTCGCGACAATCGAAGCGGCGCGTGGCGCTTTCCCGGGCCGGCGCCTTCTGCTCGCGTTTCAACCGCACCGATTCACGCGCACCCGCGATCTCTTCGAGGATTTTGTGAAGGTGCTCTCTGGTGTCGACGTGCTTGTGCTTGCGGAGGTGTACGCAGCCGGCGAGCAACCGATCGTTGCGGCCGATGGACGCTCGCTTGCGCGTGCCGTGCGTGTCGCGGGAAAAGTGGAGCCCGTTTTCGTCGAGAGCATTGAAGACATGTCGCGCACCATCCGACAGATCGCGCGCGATGGCGACGTCGTCTTGACTATGGGCGCCGGATCGATCGGTCAAGTGCCAGGCAAGCTCGCGAGAAGCGACGCATGAACATGAGCGAGCCAATGCAATTCAAGCCCGGCTTGCGCGGCCAACTCCTTCGGGACGAGTCGATGGCCCGGCATGTGAGTTGGCGGGCGGGTGGTCGTGCGACATTGGCCTACATTCCTGCGGATCTCGCAGACCTTCAAGCCTTTCTGGCGGAAGTCCCAGTCGAGCGCCCAGTGGTTTTCGTCGGCCTTGGAAGTAACCTCCTGGTGCGCGACGGAGGCTTCGACGGGGTCATCGTGCTCATGCACGACACGCATGGATCCATGCGGATGGACGGTGATCTCGTCTTCAGCGAAGCGGGTGTCGCGAGTCCGAAAGTTGCGCGGTTCGCGGCAAACCACGCGTTCTCCAATGCCGAGTTCCTAGCGGGCATTCCCGGCACGATCGGCGGCGCGCTTGCAATGAACGCGGGCTGCTATGGCGCGGAAATCTGGGAGTTCGTCGATCAAGTGCAGACCATCGACCGGCACGGTGGAATACATACGCGCGTTCGCACCGATTTCGATATCGGATACCGGCATTGCGTCCTGCATGTCGCGGGAGAAGAGTTCTTCACTGCCGCTTGGATGCGCTTCCCACCAGGTGATCGTGTCGCCGCGCGCGCCCGCATCACCGCGCTCTTGAGCCAACGTGCGCAAACACAGCCGCTCAATCTGCCGAACGCCGGATCGGTATTCCGCAATCCAAACGGCGATCATGCGGCGCGTCTCATCGAAGCCTGTGGACTGAAGGGTTACG
Source organism: Betaproteobacteria bacterium (assembly GCA_031391405.1). Classification (GTDB taxonomy): domain Bacteria; phylum Pseudomonadota; class Gammaproteobacteria; order Burkholderiales; family SG8-39; genus SHXR01. The sequence goes on along the minus strand of JANMUI010000261.1, from coordinate 1,328 downwards.
CGATCGGCGGGGCCCGCATCTCCGAGAAGCATGCGAATTTCATCGTCAATCCCAAGGGGATGGGGTCCGCGCATGACATCGAAGCGCTGATTCGTCATGCGCGCGACACCGTGCTCGACCGTTGCGGGATCGCGCTCGTGCCCGAAGTGCGCATCATCGGCAACAAAGCGCCGGAGGAATCATGAAAAAATTCGGCAAAGTCGCAGTCCTGCTTGGTGGCCGCTCCGCTGAACGTGACGTTTCGCTGAAGAGCGGATCGATGGTGCTCGCCGCGCTTCTGAAGCGTGGTGTCGATGCCTATCCATTCGATCCGAAAGATCGCGGCCTGCAGCACCTCATCAAGGAAAAATACGCCCGCGTCTTCATCGCGCTCCACGGACGATTCGGCGAGGACGGCACGATTCAAGGCGCGCTCGAGCTGCTCGGCATCCCCTATACCGGTTCCGGTGTCATGGCGAGTGCGCTCGCGATGGACAAGTGGCGCACCAAGCTCTTGTGGCAAGCGGCGGGCGTGCCTACGCCGCGCTATGAGCTTCTGCAGGCGGAGACGGACTGGCAATCGGTAGCCGAGCGTCTCGGGCTCCCGATCATGGTGAAACCCGCCAACGAGGGCTCGTCGATCGGCATGAGCAAGGTACGTCGCGCGGCGGACCTGAGCGCGGCGTATGCGCTTGCATCGCGTTTCGATCAGCTCGTCATGGCCGAACAATTCATTGAGGGCGTGGAGCTCACGGTCGGCGTCTTGGGATCGGTCGCGTTGCCCGCGATCCGGCTCGAAACGCCGCGCGACTTCTACGACTACGACGCGAAATACGTCGCCAACGATACGCGATACATCCTTCCCTGCGGGTTGGCGTCCGAGCATGAGCGGGACATCCAATCTCAGGTCATGCGCGCCTTCAACGTCCTTGGCTGTCATGGCTGGGGCCGTGTCGATCTGATGCTGAATCAGGCGGGCGAACCGCTCTTCCTGGAGGTGAATACCTCGCCTGGCATGACGGACCACTCGCTGGTACCGATGGCAGCGCGCCATGGGGGGATGTCGTTCGAGGATCTCTGTCTTGGGATCCTCGAGCGTGCGACGCTCCATACTTCCGCGACGAGCGGGCGCTGAATAGCATGTGGAACAACGCACGCCTCATGAACCTGATCGCGAGCGGGATGCTGATCCTGGCTGGCGCCATCATCTCTCAGATCGGTTTCGTGATTGTCGCGAGCTCACCCCATTTCGCGCTTTCCAGGGCGAGCGTGACCGGTGCGCTTGAGCATGTGACACGTGAGCAGGTGAGCGATGCGATCACCGGGCGAGCGCTCGGAAATTTCTTCTC
>JANMUI010000221.1:0-2171 GCA_031391405.1 Betaproteobacteria bacterium | reverse complement strand
TGCCGAGTGTTATGACCTGCAGTATCTGCTCTACACGCTTGCGGTCGATCGTTATCTATCCACGCGGATCGCCGACTACGACTACGAGCGCCATTTCGGTGGTGTTTTCTACCTGTATTTGCGAGGCCTGCGTAACGACCGCGGCGCGCGCAGTGGGGTGTACTTCAGTCGCCCGGCGCTCCGGGTCGTCGATGCGTTGCGCGCGCTATCCGGCGCGGGGTCATCGTGATCGCAAGCATCGAACGTCTCGTGGCGAAGGGCGTAATCGGGCCATTCGCCGCGGAGCTTGGTGACCGACTTGCCCGCCTGGCGAGCGTTCACGCGGACTGGGTCGCATATGGTGCAGTCGCGGTAAGCGAGTCGACCAGCGCCGGGCATGTGTGTATCGATCTCGCACGCGCGCATCGTCAGATCACCCATGATTGGAGGCTTGATCTCCCGGACCTTGACACATGGCGAGCGGCGCTCCGAGCAAGCGGCATCGTCGCCCGCGAGGGCGACTATGCGCCCCTCGTGCTCGACGACGCCGATCGTTTGTACCTGCTCCGCTACTGGCGGTATGAGCACACCCTTGCGCATGAATGGCTGGCGCGCGGCGCGGAAGATCTTGTTCCCCTGGCGTCCGTTGACCGGGTTCGAGCAGCGCTCGATCGATGGTTTCCGCTGGACGTCGCGGCGCCGTCCGGGGACGAGCAGCGCCGGGCAGCGGCGATCGCGTTGTGCAAGCGCTTTTGCGTGATTGCGGGCGGCCCCGGTACCGGCAAAACGACGACGGCAGCGCGCATTCTCGCGATTCTTGCGGAGCTGTCCGATATCCCGTTGCGCATTGCCATGGTGGCCCCGACCGGCAAGGCCGCCGCGCGGCTGCAGCAGGCGATGCATGAGGCCCACGCGATGATGGGCATGCCGGAGACGTCCGCAGCCGAGCTGGTCGGATCGACGATTCACCGGTTGCTCGGGCCGCGCCGCGGGTCGGTGCGTTTCCGGCACGACCATAGCGCGCCCTTGCCGGTGGACTGCGTGCTGGTCGACGAGGCATCGATGATCGATCTTGCGCTCATGACGAAGCTGGTACGCGCGATGCCGCACGGCGCTCGGCTGATCCTGCTCGGCGACCAGGATCAGATCTCATCAGTCGAGGCCGGCGCCGTCTTGGCAAGCCTCATGGATGGTCCGCGCGGCTATCGACCTGAATTCACCGAGCGGATCGGGCAGCTCGCTGGTGTTGCACTGCCGGTAGCTACGGACGCCAGCGCGCTTGGCGATGCGAGGGCGCGGCTCGAACGTTCAAGGCGCTTCGAATCGTCGAGTGCGGTCGGAAGATTGGCGCGCGCGATTCTGGAGGGCGATGCTGCTGCTATTCGCGAGGATCTTGCTCTCGTCGGTGCGGCGGTGACGCACTCGAATGATCGCGCAGCGAAGGTGCTGGACGATTCGTTGCGTCAGGCGTTTTCCCGGTATGTCGACGCGGTGCGTGAAGGACGCACGATTCGCGAAGTGTTTGACGCATTCAACGGTTTTCGCGTCCTGTGTGTCCATCGACAGGGCTCCTCCGGGGTCGTCGGGATGAATCGGCGCATCGAATCATTATTGCGTCCGTTGTTGCCGGCGGTTCCAACGACCCGTCGCGATTGGTATGCGGGGCGCGCCGTCATGATGAGCCGCAACGATTACGCACTTGACCTCTACAACGGCGATCTCGGTATCGCGCTTGAGGATCCTTTGCAACCGGGCGCGCTCCGCGTGTTTTTCGATCCGACAGGATCGGGTGCAAAGAGCTTCGCCCCCGATCGCCTGCCCAATTGCGAGAGCGCGTTCGCGATCACGGTGCACAAGAGCCAGGGCTCGGAATTCGATGAAGTGCTCCTGGTGTTGCCACCCGACCCCTCGCCGCTCATCACGCGGGAATTGCTCTATACCGCTGTCACCCGCGCGAAGCGATCAGTGCGCGTTGTGGGGGACGTCGAGCTGCTCATAGGCGGCGCGCAATCGCCGCAGCGCCGCTAGTCCGGCCTTGCGGACAAGCTTTGGGGACACTCTCGAGCCGTCGACGCTATTGAGGCGAAGGCGTAGGGCCGCGCAGCCGTGCAAGCATGTATCGCAGGCCGCGCACGATATACCGGACCAGAATGATCGCGACGATCAGGAATACGACCAGGAGCGCGAGAAAC
>JANMUI010000195.1:0-32435 GCA_031391405.1 Betaproteobacteria bacterium | reverse complement strand
CCACGTTTTCCAGGCGAAAACGTGGTCTGTCCCGAATGGCACTTACTTAGCGGGATTAACCGTTCGCCCTGAGCCTGTCGAAGGGTGAATGCGGGAGTCCGTGAGCAGACTATGGCGCGCCATCTACAAGCCTGCGTTACCCTTCGACAGGCTCAGGACGAACGGAGGCTCGAGCCCTAAACGGCTTAAGTAAGTGCCATTCTGGTCTGTCCCCGATTATGCATCTGAATTTTTTTCCGTTGAGATCCGTTGTGCCGTCGAGGCCGTCTTGGTAGACCGACGCTGTAGCATCGACGTGAACCGATCATTTCCACGACGCGAATGCGAGGCCGGTACCGGTCAGCGCGAGAGTGCGGTAGCCGGGCGTATATGAAGACCAGTCGAGCGCGAGGTCCGCGGCGGCCGCAGCGATGACGATCCAATTGCGGATTTCCGAGCTTCCCGCTTTCAGCCGGCGTGGATCGAGATTGGCCAAATACTCGATGTCCTTCCGCTCGAGTGCCTTAAGAATCGCGCGATCCATCTCTTCCTCGACGACGAAGTGAGAAAGACCGCCTGAGGCGAGAATGCCGACGCGCATATCTTCCGGATAGGCGGCAATCAGTGCTCTCAAAGCGGTACCGAACCGCGCGCAACGACGAGGGGTCGGTGGATTCGGTGGATTGTAGGTATTCATGAATACCGGGACGATCGGCACGCACTTTTCTTGCAGGTACCAGCGATGCACGAACGAATATGCGTGTCCCTCTTGCTGGTCGTCGGCCAGGCTCGCGAGTGCGGTGATGTCGAATTCACGCTCGGTGAATCCTTCGATGAGATGCAACGCCAGCGCCCGATGGCACGGATAGTGGACGTCGCCGTTGTCTTCGTAACGTCGCATCTGCGCCTGCTTGTACCAATCGCCCGCCGCGACCGGCTTTCGCGCGGCGTTGCGGATCGTGTCCCCGTAGTAGATGCTGATCGCGGGCATGACCTGATCGTGGAACAGCTCGTATTGGTCATCGCCCACGATGATGAGCGCGTCCAGTCTTGCCGCCGCGATTTCGACCTTGAGGCGTTCCATCGCACGCTGCACCTCGTGGAATCGCGCAGTGATCGCCGCCGGCGTCACGAAGTCGGCGGCATTCGATGGCGCACGAGCAAGGACGTCATCGAACGTAATACGCCTGCCTTCCCGATCGTAGAAGGGCAGACGCCGGTCAGCCTCGCGAAACCGGGTGAGCCAGTCCTCCAGGGTGGCGGGCAACATCACGCTGTGCGAGGAACCGAATGCGGCGACAAGTTGCGCCATCTCAATTCGCTTTCGCGCCGGACTCTTTCACGACACGCGCCCATTTCACTCGCTCGGCGTTGGCATGCGCCACGAACTCCTCCGGCGTCCCGCCTTGGGGGACGATGCCGATCGCCTTTGCCTTGGCGCGGAAGTCCGGTTGCGCGATGAGCTCGTTGATACGAGCGTTCAGGAATGCGACGACTTCCCTTGGCGTGCCGATCGGACCCGCGATGCCGGTCCAGGAGGTCGAGGTCATCTCCGGATACCCGCTTTCGGCGAGCGTTGGCACGTCCGGTAGGTCGGGGTCGCGTGCCGTTCCGGTCAGCGCGAGGGCGCGCAGCTCGCCCGATTGCACACGCGTGCGGATGAGATCGAACAACACATCCGCTTCGCCCGCGATCACCGCGGTCGCCGCCGGCGCACCACCCTTGTACGGCACATGCAACGCCTTGAGCCCTGTCGTCAATCGCATGAGCTCGTAGGTGAGATGCGGAAGCGTTGCCGTGCCACCGGATGCAAAATTGACTTTGCCCGGGTTGGCCCGCGCGTAGTCGAGGAATTCTTTCAAGGTCCGGTACGGCAGCTTCGGATTGGCCACCAGCAACTGCGGCGAGTTGGTCGCCATGCCGATCATCACAAAGGAGGTGACCGGGTCGTACGGCATCTTCTCGAAGAGCGCCTGATTGATTGCATACAGGCTCGAATTGCCATAGAGCAGCGTATAGCCGTTCGGCTCGGCGCGCGCGACCGTCTCGCCGGCGATGATCCCGCCCGCGCCGATCCTGTTCTCGACGACGAAGCGTTGTCCGATCAGGTTGGACAGTCCATCGGCAACGAACCGCGCGGGTACGTCAGTCGGGCCGCCGGCCGCCCCGGGGACGATGAGGCGTACCGGCTTTTGCGGATAGGCTTGTGCGCTCGCACCGTTCGAGGCAAGCAGAACGAGCGCGACGCTCGCGCCCCGCACCAGAGCGCGAATCATTCAACCCTTCTTCGCACGCTTGGCGAAACGCGGATACACCTTGCTCACATTGCCCGCGTAGATTTTCTGCTTGTCGGTTGCACTGATCGCGGTGTTCCCTTCGATGTAACGCTTGGTGTCATCGAAATATTGGCCGGTTTCGGGATCGATGCCGCGCACCGCGCCGACCATTTCGGAGGCGAACAGGATGTTGTCTGCCGGGATGACCTTGAGCAGAAGATCGATCCCGGGCTGGTGATACACGCAGGTATCGAAGTACACGTTGTTGAGCAGGAGGTCTTTCATCGGCGGCTTGCCCATGTCTTGCGCAAGGCCGCGATAACGGCCCCAGTGATAGGGGACGGCGCCGCCGCCATGGGGTATGATGAACTTGATCGTGGGGAAGTCCTTGAAGATGTCGCCTGTAATGAATTGCATGAAGGCGGTGGTATCGCCGTTGATGTAGTGCGCGCCGGTCGCATGAAAGTGCGGATTGCACGAGCCGCTCACATGGATCATCGCGGGTACGTCGAGCTCGACCATCTTCTCGTAGATCGGATACCACCACTTGCGATCGGTGAGGGGCGGATCCGACCAATGACCGCCCGACGGATCCGGATTGAGGTTGAGACCGATAAAGCCGAGCTCGTTCACACAACGCACGAGCTCCGGGATACTGTTCTTCGGCGGCACGCCGGTTGATTGCGGCAACTGGCAGACGCCGACGAAATTGTTCGGATACAACGAACACACGCGCTGGATCAGCTCGTTGCAATGCTCGGACCAGTGAATGCTCGTGGTCTCGTTGCCGATGTGATGCCCCATCCCCATCGCACGCGGCGAAAAAATCGTGAGATCGGTGCCGCGTTCGCGTTGGATCTTGAGCTGCGCACCTTCAAGGCTTTCTCGAATCTGGTCATCGGTGATGCCCAGCGAACCCTTGGCGGGGACATGCTTGGGATCGTTAAGCCCGTCAGTCTGGCTCTTTCGATAGGCGTCGAGTTGCTTCGGGGCGGTCGTGTAGTGGCCGTGGCAGTCGATGATCATGGTAGGGGCCTCTCGGGTCGGGGGTCGAAAAATGCGCGAAGGCGAAGCGCAGCGTTTGCTTCGCTCAACCGCAGCCCTTGCTTCGCTCAACCGCGGAGCTAGCTTCGCTCAACTATAGCATCGGCGATCGAGAGGGACCGGCGTTTCACGTGCTCTGAGGTTGAGTTGATCGCTTGTCGCCTATGCCCTTGAACGAGCTGATCGTGCAATCATGTATGCACGAATCGTTGCCAATGCCGTGCTCTCAGGCCCGCCTGGTCTTCCAGCCAACAGCCATCCCGCTGCTATCAGGATGAAATAGCATCCCGCCCCGATTGCGACGCCGCCGCATAGCCATGCAATCATCACGGCAGCGTTCATGGTTCCCGTGGGCATCGGCATCACCATCCGGACTATTGCTGCCATCCCCAATGCTGCCAACAGAGGGCGTGTTATCGCGCGAATGAACACAGTCGGACCGATGCCAAGGCACGCCTTAACCTGATAAAGAAAAATGGGTGTACAGACGATCGACGACAGCAATACCGCATAGGCGGCGCCGATCACACCGAGCGACAATGACAACACAGCAAGCGAGGCAGCGAGAATCGCAACATAGCATGCGTTCGTCGTTGTTACCCGCTTTGGAAATCCACGACCGAACAACACGCCGGCGATAGACGAATGAAAGACGACGATCGCGCCATTGAACGCAAGCACCTCGAGAAGCGGTACCGCGTCGAGCCACTTGGCCCCAAGCAGCACCGGTATCAGGTACGGGGCCACCGCGAATATGCCCGCGGCCGCCGGCAGGGCGATGAGTGCGAGGATGCCCAGCGCATTTCCATATGCGGAAGCGACTTCTTCGGAACTTTGCATACTTGCGAACCCCGGCAACAGTGCGCGATTGATCGGGGCGCTCAGTTCAGTGGATGGAAGCGTTGCCAGCTCATAACTGATGCTGTACACGCCGAGCGACGCCGGACCAAACCAACGCCCGACAAAGAAATCCGCCATACGTTCCTTCAAGAAGGTTGCAGCGTTGTTGAGCAGCACCCAGCGGGAAAATCTGATCAATTCCCTGAATTTGTCGAGGGACAGGCGGGGTCGAAACGGGTGCATCACATAGCTCGCGATGACACCAGCAACTTTTGATGAAAGCATACCGGCCACTAGGGCCCAATAATTCTGCAGCCACAACGCAAGCGGAATGGTTACGGCGAAGCCAACGGCCTTCCGGCTCAGTTGAAAAGTGAACTCCCGACGAAAATCCAAGGTCTTTCGAAACTCCACGACACCGATATTCTCGCATCCGGAAATCAATGGGCCGAACGCGAGTGCGACAACGACCCACATCACGTTAGGCTCGCGATAGAAACCAGCTACGGGCGCTGCCGCGAGGAGCATCAGCAGAGCAATGAAAAGCCCAAGAAGCACATTGCCGGTCCAAGCTGAACTGTAATGCGCTGCCGTCGCGTCCCGATTCTGAATAAGAGCGTAATCAAATCCAACTGCACCGAGAAGCTCGGCCATGGCGATGAAAGCGATCGCCATGGCGACGATGCCGAAATCGGCAGGTAGAAGTAGGCGCGCAAGAATCAACGTGCTGATGATTCCAATGCTCCGTTCGACGGCTTTGAACAGGAGCATCCAGAGAGCGCCAGTGGCGATCCTGCGCTTCAGGGATGCGGGCATTCGATGGACTCGACTTCGGAATGGATGGACTCCCATACACCAAAATCAGCGCTCTGCGCGTTGAGGCGCCCGGGAGAGAGAAACAGGGATGCGTTACTTTTCGAAACGAATGAGACCGACGGTTTTTTCCGGCTCGATAATTTCATGATTGATTCGGAATTCCTGACCCCACCGCGCAAGGATCGCCTGCTCGGCGCTGCGTCCCGCATCGTCCAAGAGCACTACGCAGTCAGGCGCAAGATGAGATCGCATTCTCGGAAAGAGTCCATAGCGACCTCCCACCGTACCCCCGGGCGGGCCATCGCAAATGACCAAGCCAATATTTTGGGGAAGGTCGTCTGGAGGCACGGCGTACCAATCGAATCCACCGAAATCGCGAAGATCCGCTCGGCATACCTTCACATTGTCGAGCCGATGGCGAGCAACTTGGTCCATTACGACCTTGGCCCATGGTGCAGAGTGTTCAAGGGCGAGCATTGGGCGGTTCGCTCGTTTCGCAGCCCATCCCAGGAGTATTGTCGACAATCCAGACCCGCATTCCAGAATGGGACCGTCGGTTCGAGCAATTGCGTCAAGCGAGGCCCGCAAGAACGCTATCGAACCGGACCATGCTTCATTATTCCAACCGACAATGAGCCGGTTAAGAAGCGCATCGGGCACTTCTTTGCCTGCGGGAATGGATTCGAGTTGACGCACTGCGGCGCGAAACTTGAAAGCTCGTATCCTAGCTTGCGCCGCGGCCTTAATCCGCCCGGCGATTTTGCGCAATTTTATGACTATAGAAATCGCCAACTCGGGCAACTCCTTGGGTGGGACCGCAGCAATTCAGGGGGGAACTGCCTCGGCCGTCCCGTGGCGACAGTATGGCTCGGCTTTGATCCGCCGTACACCAATTTACCCGTCAATTAGGCTACAAACGCGTTCGCCGCGGCGTGCTCAAAAACCGTGCCCGCGTTGGTGGCAGCCATCAATCAGTACATTGCTGTGCATAACGCCAATTCAAAACGGTTCATTCGAACCGCGAAGCCCGCGCGACATCCTCGGCAAGGTCGCCCGTGCCCGTGCGGCCTTGCATAAGAGCGCTTCAGATTGATGCACTACATAAGCTTCATCTGCTCCAATACCGCGCGCCCCAATAACCCGTACGGGTTGGCGAGCGTCTCGGGAATCTCGAAGTGGTTGTAACCTTCACCGACGAGTAGCTGCACCGGCTTGCCGGCCGCCTTGACCGCCGCGGCAAAATCGCGTGCCTGGCGCTGGAACTCGGGTGTCTCGAGCGTACCGTAGGCGACAATCACCGGGGCGTTGATCCGATCGAGATGGCGTTGCGTGCTGAGCGCATCTTCAATTTCATCGGTGAACTTGACGTATGGGCTGCGGGCCGAGAGGCGCACCGGCTTCAAGTCGTACATGCCACTGCAGCAAAGCACCCCCTTGACCGTATCGTTCAGCAGGTTGAATTCCTTACGCCAGTCGGTCGTGAGGACCACGCCAGCGAGATGCCCCCCCGATGAGTGGCCCGAAACGTAGATGCGCTCCGGATTGCCGCCGAAGCTATTCGCGTTTCGAAACACCCACGCGATCGCGCGACGAACCTGTTGCGCCATTGGCATCAGGTTACCGCCCGCCTCGAGCACATTGATGAAATCGGGCACGACGAAATGCGCACCGGCATTCACGAACGTCTCAGCCGGATACCCGAAATCCTTCGCGAGTCCACTGCGCCACGCACCACCATGGATGAAGATATTGATCGGAGCGTTGGGACGCTTGGTCGCATACACGTCCAAGCCTTCGATGGGCGTTGGACCGTACGCGAAGCGCTTTGGCGCACCGAGCCGCGCACGCACCACTTCGCTGTTGGTTGCGTAGCGTTTGACGATCTGCTGCAGGTTAGGCGCATAGGCGCTCTGATCGTAGGCGGCGTCGAGCTCGGTCTGATCCATATCGAGCCAGACGCGCGGACCCTTCGCGCGTGGCGCCGATTGCGGCGGGGCGGACTGTTGGGCGAATGCCGGAGTCATCGCGAGCAGCGTGCCCGCTGCGGCGGCGCCGAACAGGGTCCGGCGCGTGATCTGGTGTTGGAGTGAAGCGCTGCTTAGATCCATGGTTTGCCCGCTCGCGTCTTGGCTGAAGGTCTCATGTCGAAGTAGTGCCCTCGCCGACGATTGTGAAGTGCATACGACATCGTGCCGAATGATGCGGCGCGCGTCAAATGCGACTATGCGCAAGGCGGGCGCGGTGGACGCAGCACCCTGCACCGCCGCCCTCATACTTGCAGCGCAAGCTGCGCCGCCCGATCCAGATTGCGCTCGAGCTGCAATCGCCCCATGTAGTACTGCTTGGGCCACACGATGTCCGCATAGTGCTGCTCGGCGGCGGCGCGCAATGTCCAGAACGGATCTGACAAGTGGGGCCGTGCGAGCGCACATAGATCCGCCCGCCCTGCCGCGATGATCGTGTTGATGTGATCGAACTCGAAGATGTTGCCGACCGCGATCGTGGGGATCCCGGCTTCATTGCGCACGCGATCAGAAAACGGCGTTTGGTACATGCGACCGTAGACGGGCTTTTCCTGTTTGACGACTTGACCCGATGAGCAGCCAATCAAATCCGCGCCCGCTTCCTTGAAGATGCGCGCGATCAGCACGGCATCGTCGGCGGTGTTGCCGCCTGGAAACCAGTCGTGACACGACAGGCGCACCGAGATCGGCTTTTCGGCGGGCCACACTGCCCGGATCGCCTTGAAGACTTCAATCGGGTAACGGCAGCGGTTTTCGATCGATCCGCCGTATAGGTCGGTCCGTTGATTCGTGAGCGGTGAAAGAAAACTGGAGAACAGATAGCCGTGCGCGCAGTGGAGCTCGATCATGTCAAAACCGATGTCGATCGCGCGCTCTACCGCCGCGACGGCATCGTGCTTGATGCGATCCATATCGTCGCGCGTTGCCTCCCGCGGCACCTGGCTGTGCGGCAGGTACGGAAGCGTTGATGCCGACACCAGCGGCCAATTGCCGGATGCGAGCGGCTCGTCGGTAAGCTCCCATGCCAGCTTGGTCGAACCCTTGCGCCCCGAATGTCCGACTTGCAACCCGATCTTGGTGTTCGAATTGCCGTGGACAAACTCGACGATCCGCCGCCACGATCGATGCTGCGCGTCGTTCCAGATTCCAGCGCAACCTGGTGTGATACGCGCATCCGCTGACGGGGCAGTCATCTCCGTGAAGATCAAGCCCGCCCCGCCAAGCGCGCGGGAGCCAAGATGTACGAGATAGAAATCATCGGGCAGACCCTCCTTGCAGGAATACATCGCCATCGGCGACATCATCACGCGATTGGACACGGTGAGCCCGCGCGCAATGAAAGGCGTGAACATCGGTGGAAGGGCCTTGTCCGGGAGTCCGATGTGTTGAGCGAACCAGCGCTCGACACTTTCCACATAGGTGCTATCACGTAATCGCAGGTTCTCATGACCGATCCGCTGGCTGCCGGTGAGCAACGTATAGGTGAATTGCTCCGGCTCCATATGCACATAGCGCTTCACGTTTTCGAACCACTCCATGCGATTGCGTGCCGAGCTTTGCAGGCGGAGCGCCTCGATCTCACGTTCCGCCTGATACGCCTCGAGCGCCTGTTCGATGCGCGCTGTCTCGGCCTCTCCTTCCAGCGCCGGTTCCGTACCGAGCGCGCGGGCAAGCGCAATGGCATCTTCCATCGCGAGCTTCGTGCCCGATCCGATCGAGAAGTGCGCGGTGTGCGCCGCGTCTCCGATCAAGACCACGTTCTTGTGATGCCATTTGCGGCAGAGAATTCTTGGAAATTTGATCCAGACCGCCGCACCTCGCAAGTGGCGGGCGTTCGAGATTAGCTTATGGCCATCCAGCACATCCGCAAACAAGCGCTCGCAGAGCGCGATGGATTCGTCCTGTTCCATCTTGTCGATGCCGTGCCTGAGCCACACATCCTCGGGTGTCTCGACGATGAAGGTCGAGTGCTCGGCGTCGAAACGGTATGCGTGCAATGCGAACCAGCCATGCTCGGTCTCCTTGAACGAAAACGTGAAGGCGTCGAGCAACTTCTTCGTGCCGAGCCAGATGAAGCGGCACTTGCGCAGTTCGACATCGGGTTGGAATTGCGTCTCGTACGTTTTGCGTGCAAGCGAATTGAGACCATCGGAGGCCACGATGAGATCCGCGTCGATACGCAGCTCCTCGATGTCTTTGACGTCATTGCCGTAGTGGATCTCGACACCGATTTCCTCCGCACGCGCTGACAGGATCTGCAGCAGTCGCACCCGCGCGATGCCGCAGAATCCGTGGCCGCCGGAGGTGATCTTGCGGTCACGAAACCAGGTGTCGATGTTGTCCCAATGGCGAAACGTGCCGACGATCTGGCGATGGCTCTCCCGATCGGCGCGCTCGAAGTTACCTAAGGTCGCATCGGAGAACACCACGCCCCAGCCGAACGTATCGGTCGGCCGGTTGCGCTCGTAGATGGTGATGTCTGCAGATGGGTTGGCCTTCTTGTACAGAATGGAAAAGTAGAGGCCTGCGGGACCACCGCCCAAGACATTTATCTTCATTGATTCAGTCCTTGTCGGTGCATTGGTGGCGCGTTGTTCATGTCGAGCCGAGCCGTCGAGTTGCCGTGGTTGATTCGACTCACGGTTTTCCGGCAACATTCAACACCGATGGCAGCCAAAGCGAAATGGCGGGGAAAGCGATCAGGATGCCAAGGCGAATCACATCGGCCACGACGAAAGGGGTAACACCGCGAAACAATGTCAGTGTCGAGACGTGGGGCAGCATCGAATTGATGACAAACAGGTTCATGCCGACCGGCGGACTGATGAGCCCGATCTCGACCACGACGACGATCAGGATCCCGAACCACACCGGATCGAACCCAAGGCCCATCACCAGCGGAAAGAACACCGGCACGGTAAGGAGGATCATCGACAGTTCCTCCATCGCGGTGCCAAGAAGCACATAGATCGCGCAGATCGCGACGATCACCATGACCGGATGGATCTGGAACTGCTTCACGAAACTCGTGAGATCCGTGGGCATGCTGGTGAAGTTGATGTAGTTCGCGAACACCAGCGCACCGATGAGGATCATGAATAGCATCGAGGTCGTGCGCGCTGATTCGACCAGCACCTCGAACAGAATCCGCCAGGTGAGGGATCGGCGTGCCCACGCGAAGATGAACGCCCCGAACGCGCCCACCCCGGCACCCTCGGTCGCGGTGAAGATGCCGCCGTAGATGCCGCCGATCGATACCACGAACAGCGCGACCACGCCCCAGATGCCTTTCACCGCGACAATGCGCTCAGCCCAAGTCGAACGCTCGCCGGGTGGCCCCGACGCGGGGTCGCGCCAGATGACGTAGCGCACCGCAAGGCAGAGGAGAATGACTGCAACAAGCCCGGGCAAAACGCCGGCGGCGAACAACTTGCCGATGTTCGTCTCGGTCATGATCCCGTAGATCACCATGATGGTCGATGGTGGAATCAAAATGCCCAGGGTTCCCCCGGCTGCGATCACGCTGACCGCGAGCTTGTCGGAGTAGCCGAGTTTCTTCATCGGCGGATACGCCACCCGCACCATCGTTGCGGCGGTCGCGATCGACGATCCACAGATCGCACCGAACCCGGCACACGCGACGATGGTCGACATCGCGAGCCCCCCTCGCAAATGCCCGATGAAGGTGTAGGCGGCGCGAAACAGCTCCTGCGACATGCCCGCACGCGCCACGAAATTGCCCATCAGGATGAAGAGCGGAACGACGGACAACTCGTAGTTGATGCCTGCGGCGAAAGTGGTGAGGGCGAGCTGTTCGAGCGCCGGACCCACACCCCGTTTGGTGGCAAACGCGGCGACGCCGACGATCAGCATGGCGAGTGCAATCGGCACGCGCGCAAAGGCGAGCATCAGCAGAATCGCGAACGCGACGAGTGTTTCGATCATCGCGAAAGGCGGCTAACCGCTTTCTCCAGGGGCGAGCGCACGGACCTTTCTCGTGCCGCACAGGTACTCCCAGAAAATGACCAGGGAAGCCACCGCCGAGAGCGCCGACATCACCGCGAACAGCCGCGCGAACGGCCCATGCGGAATATGCAAGGTCATGGTGACTTCGCGATTCTTGACATGCTCGACCGACAGCGACCACAACCGCCATGCGATATACGCGAATGCCAAAGTGCTGATCGCGGTCACGATCACCTGCTGCCAGCGCCGCCAATCTTCCGGCACGACGCGATCGAACACGTCGATCGTGACATGGCCTTCACGCGCGGTGACAAGGGGCAGCGCGGAAAAGATGAGCATGCCCATCAGGAATTCCGTGATTTCATAGCCACCGTAGAGAGGCTTCACGAAGAGCTTGCGGCCGGCCACGTCGATGAAAGTGACGAGCATCATCGCAAAGAGGACCGACGCTGCCGCAATGGCGAGCATCCAGCCGGCCCACAATCCGGCACGGCCCGGAAATATCGCATCGATAAGATCGTGCGCTGGCGGAAGATAACGCACGGCCGGGCTTTGGTCGGCGGCTTGCGCCGGAATCCCCCGCCCTTCGGGCACCCCCTTCGGCGAGGGGGTCTGCTCGCTCATCGCGCTAGTTTCCGGCGGCGGCTTTAGCGACCTCGATACGGAATGACTTGATGACCTCTTTGCCGTTCAGGCCCATCTTGTCCATCTTGCCGGCGTAGTCCCCTTCCATCTTGTCGGTGAGCTTGCGGAGCTCGGCGATGAACAGGGGCGACATTTCCTGGATCTTGCCACCGGCCGCCTTCATCGCGTCGATGCCCTCTCGATCAGCGCGATCCCAGCCCGCGCCTGCCAGACGCGCAAACGCTTCACCTGAAACCTTGTTGATCGCATCCTGCTCCGCCTTCGAGAACTTCGCCCATTTGTCTTTATTGATCGCAAACCAGAACGACGAGCTGTACAGCCCGCCCTTTACGAACGACGTATTGGGAACGAGGTTGGCGATGTTGAAGCTCTTCAACGACTCGGTCGGGAACATGATGCCATCGGCGATCCCGGCCGACAAAATCTCGTACGACTTGGGCGCGGGCTGCGTAATCACGACGCCGCCGAACGCCTCGATGATCGCCTTCGGTACATCGCCTCCTACCCGCACCTTCTGGCCCTTGAGATCATCCGGATTGAGGATCATTTTCTTCGAGTGATGCATCATGCCCGGGCCATGCGTCATGACGCCTAGCAGTTGCACGTCATTGTGAATGCCCGCTTTCTCGATATGTGCCTTGTGCGTGCGCCAAAGCGCCACGCCGTTATGCACCGCTGTTTCACCGAGCGCCGGCAATTCGGCGATCAGATAGGGCATGAACCGCTCGGGCTGGTAGCCGTAGGTCGCATACGCCGCATCCACCTGCCCCTTGACCACAGCATCGTAGTGTTGATTGGGCGCTGCGATCGGCTTGGCCAAGATCCGAAACTTGACGCTGCCTTTGGTCGCCTTTTCCACCTCGGCGCCCCAGGGTTCGAACACATATTTGTTGATCGGATGATTCGCCGCGACCCAGGTTGAAAACGTGATCTCGGTTTGAGCGTGCGCAAGACCGGCGGTCGCGAGGAACGCGAGTGCGGCGACGCCGCTGCTGATACGTTGCATAGTCCATCCTCCTCGAGGCTGTGTGCTGGCCGGGAAACCCGGCAACTGCAATGTTGGATTGCGGTTGGATTGCGTCGCGGGCTCGGCATTCGCCGAGCTGGCCAAGCCCAGTATAGTAGCGAATGTGGCGCGGGTACGCGGCGCTCGGGAACTTTGCTGACCATGGATGAACTGAAGAAGCGTTCGCGCATCACCACCGACGGTCTTGATCGTCTGCCCCATCGCACCTTCCTCCGCGCGATGGGCCTCGACGATGAAGCGATCGCCAAGCCGTTCGTCGGGGTCATGAGCACGCATGGCGAGAACACCCCGTGCTCGTTATCGCTCCGCCCGCAAGCCGAAGCCGCGAAGGCGGGCGTCTGGTCGGCGGGCGGCACGCCGTTTGAATTCTCGACGATCTCGGTATCCGATGGCATCTCGATGAATCACCGCGGCATGCGGATGAGCCTCATCTCGCGTGAGCTCATCGCCGATTCGATCGAGCTGGTGGTGCGCGGGCATGCGTACGATGCGCTCGTCGGATTCGCCGGTTGCGACAAGACGCTGCCGGGGATCATGATGGCCATGGTGCGACTCAATTGCCCATCCGTATTCATGTACGGCGGTGCCATGCTGCCGGGAGAATTTCAAGGCAAGCCGGTAAGCGCGGTCAATGCGTACGAGGGCGTCGGTAGCGTCATGGCCGGCACGATGTCGGAAGACGTGCTGCGCGCGATGGAACGCGAATGCTCGCCGACAGTGGGCTCATGCCCTGGCCAATTCACCGCCAACACGATGGCCATGGTGTCCGAAGTGTTAGGCCTCGCGCTGCCGGGCTCGGCGATGCTTCCCGCGGTGTATTCGGACCGCCTCGCCATGGCACGGCTTGCCGGTGCCACGGTGCTCCGCATCCTGCGCGACGGCGGGCCGCTGCCCCGGGAGTTGGTCACGCGCAAATCCCTGGAGAATGCCGCCGCCACTGTCGCCGCAACAGGTGGATCGACCAATGCAGGTTTGCACCTGCCCGCCATTGCGCATGAGGCCGGCATTCGCTTCACACTCGATGATGTCGCCCTGGTCTTCCAGCGCACACCCCTCATCGCCGATCTGCAACCCGGTGGGAAATACCTCGCACGCGATCTGCATTATGCGGGCGGCGTCAACGCGGTCGTGAAGGCGTTGCTCGACGGCGGCTATCTGCATGGTGACGCGCTCACGCTGTCGGGGAAAACGTTGGCCGAAGCGATGCGCGATGCGCGAGGCCCCGACGGCAAGGTGGTGCGTGCCACGGTCGAGGCATTGCACCCGACCGGTGGCGTGGTGGTGCTGAAGGGCAACCTGTGTCCGGACGGCGCGCTTATCAAGATTGCCGGATTGCAATCACTCGTCTTCGAAGGGGTCGCCCGCGTCTTCGAGTGCGAAGAGGACTGTACCGCCGCCGTGCGCGAGCGGCGCTATGCGGCCGGTGACGTCCTAGTCATCCGCAACGAGGGTCCAAAGGGCGGGCCCGGCATGCGCGAGATGCTAGGCACCACGGCCCTCATCTACGGCCAGGGCATGGGCGAGTCGGTCGCGCTCCTCACTGACGGCCGGTTCTCGGGGGCCACGCGGGGCATGTGCATTGGTTATGCATGCCCCGAAGCGGCGGATGGCGGCGCGATCGCTTTGGTGCAGGACGGCGATCGAATCCGCATCGACTGCACTGCACGGACCATCGACCTGCTCGTTCCGGAATCAGAGTTGGCGACACGCCGCGCGGCGTGGCGACCGCGGCGCACGGAGCGACTGGCCGGCGTGTTGGAGAAGTACGCAAAGCTAGTCGGACCGGCAAATCTTGGGGCAGTCACCCACAGCGGCGCGGTGGAGTGGCCGTTGGAAGGCCGCTAGGCACGCGGTTCGAGGAAACGGTTGCACATCACCTCGGTCAGCCTATACGGGCTGACCGCGTCGAGATCCAACACCGAGCGTTTCCTCTGTGTCCTCCGCGTCCCCTGTGGTGAATTTCTTAGGCCGTAGGGTATTACGATGGAATCTACCGTCCCCCAGCCCGACTTTCCCGGAGCAACTGTCGCAATGAGTCGCCCGAGACAGCCATCCCATCGAGCGCGAGCGCCGCGTCATCGTAGGCGACGTTGAAGAGCTTGATTGCTTTGTTCAGGGACGCCACCTGCGCGGCGGCGGAATCGAATTCAGCGAGGAGATCAAGCGCGCTCTGATCGAATCGATGCCGGTCACCGCCTGTGAGTTGGTCGCGCATGGTCGCGGCGTCGGGAAGGTACTCCGTCTTGAGCCCCATCACATATTCCGCCAGCACCTCATTGCTTGGCAGCAATGCCTCGAGTTTGGCGCGTACAAGGGGCCGCCCTGCCCGCATCACGTCGCGAAGATCTTTCGACCGCGCGCGTTCGAGTACGGGTTGCGCCATCGCCGCCCCGACGATCGACGCGTTGGGGAAAAGCTTGTTCATCAAATCGGTGATTCCAAGTTGCCGGGGCTCCAGCACGGCAACCGTCTTCACCACCTCTTTGGCGACGTTAGTCGCGGTATCGGCACCGTCGAACAACTTGCGCGAGGCAACATTGATCCGCTCGACGGGAGTCAGTCCGGACAGCGCCTTCAAGTCCGACACGAACTCGCGCACCGTATCGAAATTTTCCTCGCGGCTGCGGAACTGCTTGGATGTTTCGAGCCACTCCGGGCGCGCGAGGCTCTCTTCGTCGAGCTTGGGCGCAAGCGACACTTTCGCCCGATAGACCGCCTCTTGCAGGCGCTGCACCCGTTTGTGCGATTCGGCGGCACGCACGTGCAATGCCTCGAACGCTTCGGACAGCCCTGAGAATCGTGCTTGATCGATCGGCGTGCAGCCTGCAACGGCCGCGCCAATCAAGATCAAGAACCGGCTTGGGGATCGATAAAACGGGCAGCGCATGACGGTCGGGACGTATCGAGGACGGTACGAGCGATCGGAATCATGGATTGTAAGCGAGACCAAGAACCGCCCGACTGGTTCGCAAAACCGCTCGTGGCCATATCCTCGTCCGCCTGACGGTTCGGAGGCGGCAAAGATCGCCTACCGATCGACGGGCTATGATTCGCGTCACGATTGATCGACGAGGAGATTCCAATGGTCCGCACGCTACTCATCCTATGCGCCGCCTTGGCGCTTTCCGCCACGGCCAGCGGGGCCGACAAGGTCAAGATCGGCTTTGTGAGCACGCTGTCCGGTCCGAGCGCCGCCATAGGTCTGGACATTCGCGACGGCTTCAATCTCGCGGTGAAGCATCTTGGCGGCAAGCTGGGGGGCTTGCCCGCCGAAGTGATCATCGCCGATGACCAGTTGAATCCGGAAGTCGGCAAGCAGCATACGGAGCGGTTGTTGCGCCGCGAGCGGGTCGATTTCATGACCGGCACGGTCTTCTCGAACGTGGTGCTCGCGATTGCGCCGGCGGCCATCGAGAACCAGACATTCTTCATCACGCCGAATGCGGGTCCCACCGACTTCGCAGGCGCCAAATGCAATCCGTTCTTCTTTGCGGCATCGTGGCCAAGCGAGGCATACAGCGAAGCAGGCGGCGAGTACGTCACGCAAAGGGGCTTCAAGCGGGTGAGCTTCATCGCCCCGAACTATGCGGGCGGCAAGGATGCCCACTCCGGATTCAAGCGCTATTTCAAGGGACAGGTCGCGGACGAGATCTTCACGAAGCTCGGGCAGTTGGACTACGCCGCGGAGCTTGCCCAGGTGCGAACGTCGAAGCCTGATGCCTTGTACGTGTTTCTGCCCGGCGGCATGGGGATCAATTTCGTGAAGCAGTTTGTTGCCGGCGGCCTGTCGAAGGATGTGCAACTGGTCGTGCCGTCCTGGAGCGCCGATCAGGACATCATCCGCGCGGTCGGCGAGTCGATGCTCGGGCTGATCAATGTCACGCACTGGTCGATGGACAACGACTCGCCGGTGAACAAACGCTTCGTTACCGATTTCGACCAGGATTACAAACGGCTGCCGACGGGCTTCGCTTCGCAGGGTTACGACACTGCGCTGCTGATCGACTCGGCGGTGCGCAAGGTGAAAGGCAATCTTGCCGACAAGAACGCGCTACGCATCGCATTGCGCGCCGCTGATTTCAAGAGCACGCGCGGGGAATTCAAGTTCAATGTCAACCACTTTCCGATCCAGAACTATTACCTGCAGGTGGTCGGGAAGGGTGCCGATGGCCGTCTCGTCAACAAGACCATCGGCACCGTGTTGACGAAGCGCGGCGATGCGTACGCGCATGAGTGCAAGATGAAATAGTCGGCCCGTTTCATGGGGAAACGGGAAAAGAGAAACGAGCGAGCGGGTGCATGGACCCCATCAGGGATCGAGGACGGTGCCGACGATCACCTGAATTCATGAGGCCCCGCCCCGCCCCCGATTCCAGGGTGCGACACTGGATACAATAGACGACCAACGCATCATGAAGATGCGAATTCCGGACCCGTTTCACGAGGAGGATGGACGCATGAACAAGCTGTTTGCGGCACTAGGACTTGCCTGTGCGCTGGCGCTTCCCGCGCAGGCCCAGGACAAGGTGAAAGTCGGCTTCGTCTCGACCCTGTCCGGGCCAAGCGCGGCGATTGGCATCGACATTCGCGACGGCTTCAACCTGGCGATGAAGCTGTCCGGCAACAAGCTGGGTGGTCTGCCTGCCGAGGTGCTGATCGCCGATGACCAGTTCAATCCCGAAACGGGCAAACAGATCGCCGAGCGGATGGTGAAGCGCGATCGGGTCGACTTCCTCACCGGTATCGTCTTCTCGAACATCATGCTCGCGGTGGTGCCTACCGCGTTCGACAACAACACGTTCTACATCAGCCCGAATGCGGCGCCCTCACCGCTTGCCGGAGACAAATGCAGCCCCTGGTTCTTCGCGGCGTCCTGGCCCAACGATGGCTATCACGAGGCGGCCGGCCAATACGCGACCAACAAGGGATTCAAGAACACCTATCTCGTTGCGCCGAATTATCAAGCGGGCAAGGATTCGCTGGCAGGATTCAAGCGCTTCTACAAGGGTAATGTGGTTGACGAGGTCTACACCAAGCTCGGCCAGCTCGACTACTCGGCGGAGCTTGCGCAGATCCGGGCGGCGAAGCCTGAAGCGCTCTATGCCTTTTTGCCCGGTGGCATGGGCATCAATTTCATCAAGCAGTTCGTCGCGGGCGGCCTGTCGAAAGACATCCAGTTGATCGTGCCGGGATTCGGCGCCGACCAGGACATCATTCGAGCCGTCGGGGATTCGATCATCGGTCTGTTCGACACCGCGCACTGGGCCATCGATCTCGATAACGAGGCGAACAAGAAATTTGTGGCGGAGTTCGAGAAAGAGCACAAGCGCCTCCCGAGCGTATTCGCGGCGCAAGGCTATGACACGGCGCTCATGATCGACGCTGCCGTGCGCGATGTGAAAGGCAAGCTCGCCGACAAGGACGGCCTGCGCAAGGCGTTCCGCGCTGCGCGATTCAAATCGGTGCGCGGCGACTTCAAGATTAACGTGAACGGCATGCCGATCCAGAACTACTACCTGCGCGTAGCAACCAAGGACGCGCAAGGCAGGATCATCAACAAGTCGATCGGCACGGTGTTCGAGAATCGAGCGGATGCGTATTTTGAGCAATGCAAGATGAAATAGCGCTATTTCGTTGGGAAAAGGCAAAAGAGAAACGGGAAACGCCAATCGGGCTGCGTCCTACGTAATACGGAGTCACGAACAGTGCGCCGCAGTCACCGTACTTTGCGGGTCTGGCAGGAATCGGTTGGGCTGGTTGAAACCATCTACCACCATACCGGCAGCTACCCAACAGCAGAGACCTATGGCCTCGTTTCCCAGCTCCGACGCGCTGCGGTTTCCGTACCATCGAACATCGCCGAGGGCTTCGCGCGTTCAAGCACGAAAGAGCTTTTGTATTACCTGAACATTGCATCGGGATCGCTTTCCGAGATGGACACACAAATCGAGATCGCCATGCGGTTGCGCTTCGGAAGCGATCACGAACAGATCCGGAACAGAATCGATGCGGCGTCGGCGTTATTGCTCGCGTTAATAAAGTCGCTGAAATCGCGAAAGCCGTAGGCATTAGTAGATTGGCCTTTCCCGTTTCTCTTTTCCCTTTTCCCGATTCTTTTTTGGCGTTTCCCGTTTCCCGTTTCCCGTTTTCCGATGTCCCCAATCCTCCTCCTCGAGCAATCCCTCAACGGCCTGCAGTTTGGGCTGATGTTGTTCCTGCTCGCTGCGGGATTGACGCTCGTGTTCGGGATAATGGACATGATCAATCTCGCGCACGGATCGCTCTACATGATCGGGGCGTACTTCGCGGCCACTTTCGTGCAGGTGACCGGCTCATTTGTACTCGCGATTCCGCTTGCCCTCGCAGCCACCGCGATCGTCGGCATGCTGCTCGAGATTACGATCCTCAGGCGCCTCTATGCTCGCGACCACATGTCGCAGGTGCTGGCGACCTTCGCGCTGATCCTCATCGCCAATGAAGTCGTGCGGCTCATCTGGGGCTCACAACCGATGCCGTTAGGCACGCCGGCTGCGCTATCAGGGCCGGTCCAACTTCTCCCCGGTCTGTCGTACTCGTCGTACCGTCTGCTGATCATCGGTGTGGGCGTTGTTGTCGCAATCGGCCTATTCCTAGTCGTCACCAAAACGAAAACCGGCATGCTTGTTCGCGCCGGCGCGTCGAACCGCGAGATGGCTACCGCGATGGGCGTCAACATCAAGACGCTCTTTACCCTGGTGTTCGGTTTCGGCGCGGGGCTCTGCGCGATTGCCGGGACAATGCTCGGGCCGATCCTCGCGGTACAGGTCGGCATGGGGGAAGACATTCTTATCGTCGCGTTCGTGGTGATCGTCATCGGTGGCATCGGCTCGATCCGCGGCGCGCTGGTCGGGTCGCTCCTGGTCGGCATGGTCGACACGCTTGGGCGGACCTTCATCCCCGTGCTACTGCGTGATTTCTTCTCCCCGCAGGTCGCTTCCAACGCGGGTCCGGCGCTCGCCTCGATTCTGATTTACGTTCTGATGGCTTGTGTGCTGTTCTGGAAGCCGCAAGGACTCTTCCCGGCGCGCGGATGAACAAGACCCTGAATTGCGCACTGCTCGCCGTTGCGATCGCTTTTCCGCTGGTCGCGCAAGCGCTCGACGAATTGTTCTATGTGAGCTTCGCCAGCCGAATCCTGATCTATGCGCTGGCTGCGACGACCCTCAATTTGATCCTCGGCTACGGCGGAATGGTGAGCTTCGGGCATGCGGCGTTTTTCGGCGCAGGCGCCTACACCGTCGGCATCGCGATGGTTCACGGCGTGGATAGCGCATGGATCACCTGGCCGCTCGCGGTCGCTGTTTCGGCCGTTCTTGCACTTGCAATCGGCGCCATCTCGTTGCGAACCCGCGGCGTGTACTTCATCATGATCACGCTCGCGTTCGCACAGATGATGTACTACGTCGTGCTCGGCCTGAAAGCCTATGGCGGCGAAGAAGGCATCAATCTTCCCACCCGCTCGATCATCGGCTTCGGTGTCGATCTCAAGAATGACGTGACCTTCTACTATGTCTGCCTCGTCGTGCTCGCCGCTGTGCTCCATCTAACCCATCGGGTGATACACGCGCGATTCGGCAACGTGATCCTCGCGATCCGCGAAAACGAAACACGAATGGAGACGATCGGTTTTCCGACCTTTCGCTACAAGCTCGTCTGCTTCGTGATCGCGGGCGGCGTATGTGGATTAGCCGGTGCGCTCATCGCCAATCAAACCAAATTCGTCAATCCGAACCTCTTGCACTGGCCGGTGTCCGGTGAGCTGATGATCATGGTGATCCTTGGCGGACTCGCCTATCTTTACGGCGGCGTGATCGGTGCGTTCGTTCTCCTTTTCCTGGATGAGCTGATTTCGCCCTACACGATCTATTCGAAGCTGTATGTCGGACTGGTGCTGCTCGCCATCGTGCTGTTCGCGCCTCAGGGGATAGCGGGCCTCATCGCAAAATGGCGTGGGGCGAAAGCGGAGCGACCGCATGGCTGATGCCGTTCTCTCGGTGCGTGGACTGACGAAGCGCTTTGGTGGAATCGTCGCAACCGACAATGTTGAGCTCAACGTCGTCCGTGGCGAGATTCACGCCCTCATCGGTCCGAACGGGGCAGGCAAGACAACACTCGTCCATCAACTTTCGGGGGCGCTCGTTGCCGACGCGGGCACCATCCGCTTCAACGGAACCGATATCACGTCCGCACCGGCGTACGATCGCGTGCGCGCGGGATTGGCACGTTCCTATCAGATCACCAGCATCTTTCGCAACCACTCCGTTGTCGATAACTTCGTGCTTGCGGTCCAGGCACGCAGCGGGACGAGCCTCGCGTTCTGGCATCCGATTCGCACCGAAACCGCTTTGTATGTCGAAGCGCGCGCGATTGCGAAGGATGTCGGCCTGGCCGGGCGCGAGGATGTCGTGGCCGGATTTCTCGCGCATGGCGAGCAGCGCCAACTCGAAGTCGGACTCGCGCTCGCCACCAAGCCGTCCCTCGTCATGCTTGACGAACCGATGGCGGGCATGGGCCCGGAGGAATCGGAGCGGATGATTGCGCTGATCAGCGGCCTGCGCACGACGCGATCGGTGCTCCTGATCGAGCACGATATGGATGCTGTGTTTCGATTGGCCGACCGCATTTCCGTACTGGTGTCCGGGCGGATCATCGCGACCGGTACACCGATCGAAATTCGTGCGAATGAAGACGTCAAACGCGCCTATCTCGGCGATGAAACGATTGCATAGCCTCCGGCCATGAGCGACGTTCTCTTGCGCGTCGAGCAGATGGACACCGCCTACGGAACCAGCCAGGTGCTGTTCGGCATGTCGCTCGAAGTGCTTCGCGGTGAGGTGGTCACACTGCTTGGCCGCAACGGCATGGGCAAGTCCACCACGATCCGCTCGATCATGGGCCTTACCCCGCCACGCGCAGGAACGATCGTGTTTCGTGGCGCACGCATCGACGGCGAGCCGACCGACCGCATTGCACGCATGGGTGTCGCCCTCGTGCCCGAAGGCCGGCAGATTTTTCCGAATCTGACGGTGCGGGAGAACCTGATCGCCTTCGCGGCGAATCGGAACGCCGCCAAGACGCCCTGGACATTCGAGCGGGTCGTCGCGCTATTCCCTCGCCTTGCCGAGCGCACGCAGAACATGGGGAACCAGCTGTCAGGCGGTGAGCAGCAGATGCTGGCGATCGGCCGCGCATTGATGACGAACCCGCATCTCCTCATTCTCGATGAAGCAACGGAAGGTCTCGCGCCGCTCATTCGCGAGGAGATCTGGCGCTGCCTGCAGTCGCTCAAGGAGGCGGGGCAGACGATTCTCGTCATCGACAAATATATCGAGCGACTGGTGCGCTTGGCCGATCGCCACACCATCATTGAACGGGGGCGGGTCGTGTGGCAAGGCGACTCACCGGCGCTCGATGCCGATCGCGGTCTTTGGCATCGATACCTTGGCGTCTGATCAAGGCCGGGATTGCCGCACAACTCGCATGCGTCGTTGACACCTGCTCCGGCTGCGCATAGCCTGCCTCCATGTCACGGACACTTCGCAACGGTACGCCTCTTGCATCGCCGATCGATGCGTCGGCCGTCAAGCGCCGCGCGAAGGAATTGGGCGCCGATCTGGCCGGCATTGCGTCGGCTGCAACGCTGAACGCCTTTCCGCCGGACCCTCGCTGGCCGCAAACACCGGATCGCATTTCGCCTTACTGCAAGAGCGTTATCGTGATCGTGCAGCGCATCCCGGCGGGGGCGTTCCGGTGCAAGACGAATGCGCCGGTCCAATACCTCGATATGCTCGTGCTCAGGCGCATGGACCGCATCGCGTTGAAGCTCGCCTGCGAGCTCGAGACCGTTGGCCATCCAACCTTCGCGTTGGCCGCGCAGGAAACCGACTGGAACTTGAAGCGGGCGAGTTATGGCCGATTGTCGACCCGCCATCTTGGTGTTGAAGCGGGCCTCGGCACCCTTGGGCTCGACGTGAATATCCTCACGCCGGAGTTCGGCCCGCGTCTGTATCTCACCGGGATCCTGACCGAGGTCGAGCTCGAACCGGATGCACGGATGACCGAGCAGGTGTGTATAGGCGAATCGTGCAGCCGCTGCGTGCATGCCTGCCCGCCCGACGCGGTGCGCCAGTGGGGATTGGACAAGTCTGCCTGTGCAACCGAAGCGCAGGAATTCGGTTATGCGACGGTCACGAAATTTTTCGACACCTTCTTCGGATTGACACCAGCGAAGCAACGCGAAGCGCTCCGCTCGCGCGATCTGTTCGGCTTCTGGCAGGGACTGCTGCGCGTAGTGGGCTCGTTCGGCGATTGTCCGCGCTGTCTTGCGGTATGCCCGGTCGGCAACGACTATCACGCGCATCTGGCCGACATACAGAAGCACATTCCGGAGAAAACACCAGACAAGATTGCGAAGGCCAAAGCGTTCAAAGACGAACGCACAGCGTGGGAAAAAGATGAGCATGCGCTGGCGGGGCTATCGGATTGGAATATCCGCTGGGTCGGCGAAGACGGGTACCAGGGCATTGTCGCCAGGCAATTGCAGGCGTTCAAGAAAATGCAGCGCGAACGCGGCTGGGTCGGTTCTCCCACTCCCTCGACGGGCGAGGCCGCTTCTTTAGACCCCCTCCCCCTCGACGGGGG
Source organism: Betaproteobacteria bacterium (assembly GCA_031391405.1). Classification (GTDB taxonomy): domain Bacteria; phylum Pseudomonadota; class Gammaproteobacteria; order Burkholderiales; family SG8-39; genus SHXR01. The sequence continues at coordinate 9,138 of JANMUI010000195.1, read as the reverse complement.
AGGGTCGGGGAGAGGGTGATGGTCGGCATCTTCAAACGCCCGCTCACCGCCGGGGAAGTCAAAGCCAAGGCGCGTGAATTCGGTGCCGATCTGGTTGGCATCGCCGACGGCGCGACGATGAATGCGCATCCGCCCGATCCGACGAATCCGCGACGCCCGATCGATATTACCGAGCATGATTGCGGGCGCGTCATTGTCTTGGCCAAGCGTGTGCAAGCAGGCAGCTCGCGCATCCTCGCCTGGAACGATCGCAACAAGTACTACAACGACGAGCTCACCTTGACCGCGCTCGAAGAGGCATCGCTCGAGCTGGTGTACTGGCTGGAAGACGCGGGCTACCCGGCGATCATCGTGCCGCCCACCCATGTCGATCCGTGGCAATACGACGGCGATCCGGACAAGCATCAGATGACGCTCCTCTCATTGCCGCATGCGGCGGTGGAAGCGGGGCTCGGTACCCTTGGCTTGAATCAGCAGTTGCTCACGCCGGAGTTTGGACCGCGCGTCATCCTCACCGCTGTCTTGTCATCGATCGAGGTCGACTGCGACACGCGGCACTCCGATGCGCTATGCATCGGGCCGGAATGCGGGCGCTGCCTCAAAGCGTGCCCCGGTGATGTGATCAAGCATTGGGATCGCGACTGGAAAGCCTGCGACCGGTACCGTTCGCCACATGGCTTCGCACAGCTATCGGAGTATCTGGGCAACGTTCTGGGTGAACCGGACACGCAGAAGAAGAAAGCCATGCTGCGTTCGGAAGACAGTTTCAATCTTTGGCAAAGCATCCTGCGGGGCGCGGGCGTCATTACCGGATGCCGCCGTTGTGCCGATGTCTGCCCGGTGGGCAAGGACTACGAGCGACTGTTGAAGGACGCGCTCGATAAGATTCCCGAGAGCACGGCGGAGAAGGAAGCGCGACTGGCCGCAATGCTGGCGGCGGAGCGCGATGGCGCAGCGCCTCTCACCTACCATGCGCAACAGCGTTGGATTGGTACGCTTACGCCATCACAGTCGATCAAGCGGGACGATCCGAACAAGCCGTAACCTGTGCTTCCAACCTTCGAATTTTCGGCGCTTTTTTTTCTTGCCTATCTGGTCTGGGTCCTTGTGGTGGGGAGTGGACTCGTCCTTCAGCGCCGGTCCCCGGTCGCCACACTTGGCTGGCTGTTCGCGCTTCTGGCACTCCCCTATATCGGGATCGTGGTGTGGGTGCTGTTTGGCCCGCGGCGGGTCGCGCGGCGCCGTTTGCACTACGCAATCATCCGCAGTCGCGTCGATCGTGCCTCGATCGATTTTCGTAAAGGTGCGTTTGCGACCGACATCGGTGAGGAGATGCGGAGCCGCTTTCGGCAACTGATTACGCTTGCCACGCGCCTTCGCCAACCGCCACCGGCTCGCGCCGATCAGGTCGATCTCTACTTCAACGGCGACGCGTGTTACGCCGCGATCGAAGCAGCCATCGCCGAGGCGCACCATCACATCCACATCGAGGTGTATATCTGGGAACCGGGAGGTACTGCCGATCATTTCCTGGAGCGTCTATGTGAGCAGGCGCGCCGGCGCGTCGCAGTCAGGGTCCTGGTCGATGATGTCGGCTCCGGTCGCGCCAACGAGCGGTACTTCGCGCCATTGATCGCAGCGGGTGGTGAGGTGGCTTGGTTCAATCCCGTCCGCTTTTCGCATTTCCGGCCGACCATCGCGAACTTTCGCACGCACCGGAAAATCGTCGTGTGTGACGGACGCGTGGGGTTCACCGGAGGCATGAATTTTTCGAGCGTGCATTCAACGTTGTCGGCTGGCGACGTTACTTGGCGGGACACCCACGCCATGCTGAGCGGCGCACCGGTGGCCGCGTTGCAGCGCATCTTCCTCGAGGATTGGTACTTTGCCGGCCGCCAGTGCTCGATCGGCTCGGAATTCTTCCCGAAGGCGCGTACACCGATCGAAGGACCGATCGTGCAGATCATCGCCTCAGGTCCGGATACCGCCGACTACGCCATCCAGCGCTTCATTTTTTCCGCGATCACGACGGCACGTGAATCGATTCGACTGACAACCGCGTATTTCGTACCAGACGATGCAACCCTCGAGGCATTGAAGGCGGCGGCGCTTCGTGGTGTCGATGTCCAGGTGCTGGTTCCACATCGGGGCGACTCGAAACTGGTGACGGCCGCCGCCCGCAGCTATTTCGATGAAATCACACGCACCGGCATCAAGGTGTTCGAATACGGGCCCGCGATGCTGCACGCGAAGTCCCTCGCCGTGGACAACGCGCTCGCGATCGTCGGGACGGCGAACATCGACACCCGCAGCTTTCGTCTTAATTTCGAAGTGGTGGCGGCCATCTTCGATCGGGGAACCGCCGAGCGATTGAGCACGCAGTTCGATCTGGATCTTGAATCGGCGAAGCGCTACAAGCCGATGTATGACCGCGGCAAGCTGATGCCGCGCCTGACTGCGGCGACGGCGCGATTGTTCTCGCCATTGTTGTAAGTCAAGATGATTTGAAATCGAGCCGTTCATCCGACGGTGCGATCTCCGTCACCAGATCGCGGATCAGCGGCTTGTTCGGCAACGGCTCGATCCGCATTTCGCGCGCTTCGAGTCGCGCGAGGCACGCATACTGCGTCTTGCCGTCGACCTGCATCATGCATTCCTTGCAGGCGTTCGCGTTGATGCACGAGTAGCGGATCGCAAGGCTCGGGTCGGTATGTACGCGGATCCAGCGCAACGCGTCGAGCACTGACTGGCCCGGCTCGAAGGGTACTGCATGGTTTTCGGTGCGCGGCGGCTCACCCGGTCCACCACGTCGAATCTTGAGGACGACTGTTTCACTCATGACGTTACTTGCCGATGATGGGATGCGCGTCGTTCAAATGACAGCGCACCGTTCTTCAATTGGATGACCTGGTTCACGCGCCACGCTTCGTCCATGCCGGGATGATCCTCGCGCTGGTGGGCGCCACGACTTTCCGTTCGGCGTCGCGCAGCTTCCGCAACGGTCTCGGCAACCAGCAGCATGCTCCGAAGATCGAACCAATCGAGCCGTGCCGCATCGTGGCCGTGTTGGCCGCGGGGAACCATGTCGCCAAGCGCGAATCGCATCGCGCGGATTTCAATGAGTGCCTGATCGAGTCCGGCGCTGGTGCGAAACGGCCCGACACCGTCTTGCATGACGTCTTGCAGGCGGCTCAGCATTTCGGCTGGATTGAATCGAAGAGTCGCTCCATTCGATGCGTTGATCGATTCAGAATCAGGCGGCGGGATGCTTGGTGTCGAACGCGCCCGCTCTGCCGCTCTTCTGCCAGCCACCCGGCCGAATACCAGCGCTTCGGTAATCGCGTTGCCCGAGAGTCGATTTGCGCCGTTCGCACCGCCGACTGCCTCACCGGCCGCGAACAATCCGTCGACGCCAGTGCGCATGTCACCATCGACCTCGATGCCCCCCATGTGGTAATGCGCGATCGGCGCGACTTCGATCGGCTGCTTCGTGAGATCGATGCCGTTCTTTGCGAGCCGATCGATGACCGGCCCAAACGCCTCTCGAAGCACCGATGCATTCAAGTGCTGAAACGACAGGTACGCGCCGCCATGCGGGGAACCCCGTCCGGCCTCGGCTTCCTTGATGATTGCGTAGGTGGCCTGGTCGCGCGTCAAGATGTATTTACCGCCTTCCGTCGCGCCATAGCGATGGGTAAATTCTTCCATCGCCCCGTTCAGCAATCGACCACCCAATTTGTAGCGAAACGGATCCCACATGATCGGGTCCATGCCGATCATGCGCGGCGCAAGATGCCCGATCGGGAAAAATTGCACGAACTCCATGTCGATGAGCCGGGCGCCCGCGCGCAACGCAAGGGCATAGCCATCACCGCCCATATTCGCCGAGGCACTGTTGCGGCGATAAAGCCGCGTCAAACCGCCAGTCGCGACGATCGTCGAATGCGCCGCGATGGAAACGAGCTCGCCCGTCGCGTTATGAACGGCGCGTGCGCCGCCACACACGCCGTCGCGCACGACGAGATCCGTGATGAGGAGATCGCCGACCCGTCGAATTCCCGGTGTGCGAATCACCTGCGTGCGAAGCGTTCGCGAGACCGCCGGTCCGGTATTCAGGAAATCAACGTACACACAGCGCGGCCGATCATGGCCCGGCGCGATCACCTGGCTCATATGACCGTTCGCGCGCGCCCAGCCGACGCCCCAGGCGTCCATCTCGCGGATGCACGCGATCCCCTCCTCGCACAGCAGTCGCGCCAGCTCCGGATCACACAATCCACGGCCGGCTGCCAAGGTATCGGAGAGATGATGTTCCCAGTGATCGGGCACTTCCTCGCCAACCGCCACCGCGACGGTCATTTGCGCCATGACCGTGCCGCCACTGCGACCGATCAGGCTGCGATCGACGAGAAGGACATTGGCGCCATGGCGCGCCGCCTCGATCGCCGCGTACATACCCGCGGCGCCGGCGCCAATGATCAGAACATCCGTTGTAAGGTGCATGCCGCATGCTAAACCGAAGTTGGGTTTCCGCGGCGCGGCCGTTGTCGTTGCCGCCGATAGTCGCTTCTTGTCAATGTCGGGGGCGAAAGCTATTCTGGACCGTTCGCCGGATGCTCCTCGTTTGACTTCCGGCGATTTGAGGAGACCTTGCCATGCTGCACGAACGCATTCCGAATATCGCAAAGCTGGTGGAACCCGATCGGGTGCACCGGTTGTGCTACGCCGATCCGGAAATTTTCGAGCTCGAGATCCGCAATATCTTCGAGAAGACCTGGCAGTACTGCGGACACGAAACGCAGATTCCGAAGATCGGTGATTACTGGACATTCCAGATCGGCCGCCAACCCATGGTGATGGTGCGTGGCGACGACGACCAAATCAACGTCCTTTACAACCGTTGCCCGCATCGCGGCGTCCAAGTGTGCGGATCGCGCCATGGCCACGCCGGCGCTGCGCTCACCTGCCCCTATCATTCATGGCGTTTCCATCTGGATGGAACGATCGAATCCGTGCCGCTCGAGAAAGGCTATTTGGGCACCCGCTTCGATCGCAACGATCCCGCCTTTCATATGAAGAAAGCGGCGCGGGTCGGCACTTACCGCGGCTTCGTATTCGCCAATCTTGCCGCGGACGGTCCGACCCTTACCGAGTTTCTCGGCGAGGCGCGTATCGCCATCGACGATATGTGCGATCGCTCGCCGGTGGGCAGGGTCGAAGTCGTGTTCCCTTGCAACCGAGTCGTGCAACGTTCGAACTGGAAGTTCTTCATGGAGAACCAGATCGACGCAGTGCACCCCTCTTCCACGCACATGTCGACCGGGCAGGCGGCCGCCGAGGTCGAGCGCAAGATCGCGCGCGAATCCGGCGAGAAACCGCTGCACTATCACATGCTCTCGGCCTTCACGACGCCGTTCGACAAGTGGGATCTTCTGGAGACGATCGGCTATCCGTATGGTCACACGGTACTCACCGGCTATATGGGACTGCGTCCGACCGACAAGGACACACTCGAACATGAAGCGGTGCTCGAGAAGGCGTACGGAAAGGAAAAAAAGGAGGCGTACCTCTCACGCAACATCCATCACTGTCTTCTCTATCCTGCGGTCTCGATTCAATCCCCCCTGCAGCAGCTTCGCGTTCTGCGGCCGCAGGCGGTGAATCGAACGCTTTCGGAGATCTGGCATTTCCGCCTGGTGGGTGCGCCCGAGGCGATCTACCGGCGATCGCTCTGGTACTTCAATCTGGTCAATTCACCGGCGACCCTCGTCAATGCGGACGATCTGGAGAACTGGCAGCGCGGCCAGTGGGGGCTCGCATCCGATGGCGGCGACTGGGTCAGCTTTCATCGCGACTATGGTCGCGACATCGATGACGGGCAAGTGATCCGTTCCACGAATGGCTGCTCGGAGGCGCCGATGCGTTCGCAATTTCGTGCCTGGTTGAAATATATGACCGCCGGGGAGGCATAGATGGCAACCAAGAAAAAGGCGGCCAAAGTAGCGCAGCAGCGCACGCGCAAACCCGTCCTGTCGATGATCGAGATGGTCATGAAGAAGGCGAGCCCGCCCTCGCCCATGCCCAAAGCGGTGATTTCGCCCGAGCTGTATCGGGAAGTCGAACAGTTTCTCTACCGTCAATCAGAGCTGTTGGACACGAAGCAATGGGCGGGCTTCGTGGATCTGTTCACCGACGATGGCGTGTACTGGGCGCCCTCGCTGCCTGAGCATGATCACTGGGACGGCAAGCCCGCGATCTTCATCGAAGACAAGGACCTGATGACGGTTCGTATGAAACGGGTCATGCATCCCAATGCGTGGTCACAGCAGGCCGAATGGGCAACCAATCATGTCGTCTCGAATATCGCGATCGAGGGGCTCGACAAGGATGGTTGCCTCAATGTGCGATCGCGATTCCATATGATGGAGTTGCGCCGTGACGATATCCGCCACTTCGGCGGTAGGTATCGGCATTCGCTCAAACGGACCAAGGACGGCCTGCGGATCAAGCTCCAGCGCGTGGATCTCTTCAATGCGCAGGCATCCTACGAGTATGTGCTGCAAGCGTGGGTCTGACCGTCGTGCGTCATGTCGAACACACCTTCGCAAAACGGCCCCGCGGGGCCGTTTCTGTTTTCTTCGTCGCCCTCGATGGCCATGAATATCGTGATTGGCCATGATTCTCAGCTGCGCTTCGAATCATTGCCAATCACCTAAAGATTTCGTACGAACAAGGGGCGAAATGCCCCTTGTATATCCCCCGAAGGAACAAGGGAGCCACGCCCCCTTGTAAATCCCCTCCACAGCGGAGGATCGTTGCTCATCGCGATAAATGTTCATGAAAATCACGCCGCTCCACGTTCTGGCGTTTGCGACCTCGTATGGTTGCGTCAGCGTATTCACAGGAGCGGCCCTTGCGGAGGGGGCGGGATCAGCCACCGTGTTGCTCATGCGTGGCCTGGGTTCGGCGGTACTGCTGTGGTTGGCGCTGGTGCTCTCGGGCAAGGCATGGCGCCTTCCTCCACGGGAGCGCAACCGCTCGCTTGCGATCGGTCTGGTGCTCGCGGGCGGCAATTTCTGCATGGTGGAAGCTGTCCGTGAGATTCCAGTCCCGATCGCGGTGCTGATCCTCTATACATTCCCGATCCTCACTGCACTCGCAAGTGCCCTGCTGGGCCGTGAGTCGCTGACGGGCCGCATGCTGTTCGCGCTGGTCATGGCCTTTGCCGGCCTTGCCATCATCGTCCACGCTCGGATCGACGACTACACGCTGAAAGGCATCGTGCTCGCATTCGGTGCCTCGGTGGCATTCAGCACCGTACTCATCCTGCAAAGTCTCGTGTTCAAGGACGGGGACCCGATGCGCAGGACCCTGCACATGCTCTTGACCGTGGCTGCCGTGATGATCGTGACGTGCGCATTGAGCGGCGGTATTCAGCTCCCCAATTCGATCTTCGGTCTCGCAACGCTGTCGGCGATCCCGGTTGCCTATGTGCTGGGCATCACCGGCCTCTTCATGGCGGCGCGGGCAATCGGTCCGGCACGCACGTCGCTATTCATGAACTTCGAACCGGTAGCGGCGGCAATTCTTGCGGCGCTCCTGCTCGGTCAAACGCTTACGCTGGTGCAGATCGGCGGTGCAGTGATCGTCCTGCTCGCTTTACTGATTGCACGCGGGCCGCCACAACGCCAATTCGCTGCGGACACGAGAGCTGCGGGTGAGCCCCCTTGAACAGAGCGGGCGGGTGATCGGGCGTCGCTCGCATTGAGGCGAGCCCGCTGCGACCCATTTCGTCGTTCGCGACCTTTGCAGTGCATGCATCTACTTCAAATCGCCGCAATCGGCTGCACCTCGATCAGGAACGGCTCCTGCACCAACCGATCCACCATGAGCAGCGTATTCGGCGGGTACTTCCCATCGGGGAACATCTTCGGAAATTCACGCTTGCGGTATGTCATGAATTTCTCGATGTCCTGCGAATGCACGAGGTAGGTGGTGAACTGCACGACGTTCTTCCATCCGGCACCGGCGGATGCCAACGCCGTCTCGATGTTCTTGAAGACCTGGACGCACTGCGCGTCGAAATCATGCGCGCCAATGATGTTACCGGCCTTGTCCGCGGCCAACTGACCCGCGATGAACAAGTACTCGCTCGCCTTGACCCGCGTCATCTGCGAATACTGTCCGAGCGGTTTGCCGAGCGTATCGGGGTTGGTGATGTTGATTTCCGCGGCCATCGAAATCTCCTGGTGGGTTGGGGACGAAGGTCGCATCGTACCGCAGGGCCGTTTGCGGGCAAGCCTTAGAATATCGGGCACCGCTTGACGCAAAGGAGTCCCAATGCAATCCGCCGCCATTCGCATCCAGGAGATCAATCCCGCCAGACTGGCGAGCCTGTTTCAGAAGGAGCTCGAGCTTTCCAAGGTGGCGCAGGGCCAGACGATTGCCTGCGTGACCGATCTCGGGACGCGCCGCGAATTCATCCAGGCGGCGTTCGCCGCTGCCGATGCGCTGAGCGCGGATTGCTATGAGCTCTGCGTGAATTCGATTCCCGGCTGGACGCGTGTCGGTGTGCCGACCATCGGCCAATGCAAGGGCACCCTCGAAGCGTTGATGGCGGCCGACATCATCGTCATCTTCCACGTTCCGCTCTTCACCAAGTGGCTCAAGCAAGTGATGGACAACAAGGTGCGTGTATTGATGATCATCGATGCTCCCGATGATCTGGAGCAATTGATGTCGCCGCCGGGACTCAAGGAGGCATGCAAATACTCGGAAGCACTGTATCAACGGACGCGCAAGGTCCGCATCACGAGCAGCGCCGGGACGGACCTCGCATTCGAACGCGGCGAGTATCCGGTCATGACGCAATGGGGATTTGCCGATGAGCCGGGGCACTTCGACCACTGGGGCGGCGGCCATATACACACGTTCCCGAATGAAGGGAGCGCACACGGGACGGTCGTCATCCAGCCCGGTGACATCATCATTCTTCCCTTCTGCCGATATGTGGTCGACCCGATTCGTCTAGAGATACGCGAGGGGCACGTCACCAAGCTGGAAGGGGGACTGGATGCCAAGCTGATGCGCGACTGGCTGGACGATGGCAAGGTGAGCGATACGGATCGTGACCCGTAC
>JANMUI010000178.1:0-28326 GCA_031391405.1 Betaproteobacteria bacterium | reverse complement strand
ACAATCACTCCCGTCTCGACCTGACCTGGGTAGCCGGCGACGGCGCGGGACTGATCACGCGGGATGCGCCCGAAGCGGCGGCGCTCATCGGACATTTGAATCTCATTCATCCCAATCGCATCCAGGTGTTCGGCGTGCGCGAGATGGCATACATGGGCCGACTGCCGGCGCCCGATTTCGACTCCCTGATCGCCCAGGTATTCGGCGCTTCACCGGCGGCGTTGATTTTTTCTGATGGCATTGCACCGCTGCCGCGCCTTGTTGAGGCAGCAACGCGAATCGGGTGTTCAGTCATCGCGACCTCCAGAGGGGCGTCGGAAGTCATCGAGACGCTCAACCGATACTTTGGACGCCGGCTGGCCGAAGCCGCCACCCGTCACGGCGTCTTCATGGACGTTCTGGGCGTCGGCGTCCTGATCACCGGCGAGTCCGGGGTCGGCAAGAGTGAGCTTGGTCTGGAGCTGATCAGTCGCGGGCATGGTCTGGTTGCCGATGATGTCGTGGAGATCTCGCGTATCGCCCCGGGAACACTCGAGGGACGCGCGCCCCCGATGCTGAAAGATTTCCTCGAGGTCCGAGGACTTGGGGTTCTGAACATTCGCACCATTTTCGGCGAGGCAGCGGTCCGTGCGAAACTGGTCCTTCGGCTGGTGGTCCATCTCGAACGACCCTCGCGGTCCGGCAATCAGGCGGAGCGCCTGCCGTTGCATGAATTGGCAGAGACCGTTCTCGACGTCACCGTGCCAAAGGTCGTGATTCCGGTTGCGGCCGGCCGCAACCTCGCGGTATTGCTCGAAGCAGCCGTCCGTAATTTCGTGTTGAAGCTGCGCGGGATCGACAGCACAGCCGAGTTCATCCACCGCCAGCGGGCCGCGCTTGCCGCCGAGCCCGAACCCGGCACATAAGAATTCGATGCAGCTCATCATCATCAGCGGGCTTTCCGGTTCCGGGAAGTCGGTTGCGTTGAACGTCCTCGCAGACTCGGATTTCTACTGTGTCGACAATCTCCCGGCCGAGTTGCTCATCGCCACGGTCGACTTCCTGCGCCAGGGCGGCACGACCAAGGCGGCCGTCACCATCGATGCGCGAACGGGCGAATCGCTTGTGCGTTTGCCGCAGTCGCTCGCGACCCTCAAAGACAGCGGCATCAATGTCCGTCTCGTATTTCTCGATGCCCGCCAAGACTCGCTGTTGCGGCGTTTCTCCGAGACGCGCCGCCGGCACCCGCTGGCTGCCGGAGAAACCACGATCGAGGAGTGCATCGAGCGCGAGCGGGAGCTGCTTGCCCCGATCGCCCTGCTTGGCCAGCGAATCGATACCAGCGACCTCAACCCCAACGCGCTACGACAGTGGATGAAGGATCTGCTGCAGCTCGGTCAATCCGGGATGACCTTGGTGTTCGAGTCGTTCGGATTCAAGCAGGGCATTCCGCTCGACGCCGACTTCGTTTTCGATGTCCGCTTCCTGCCCAATCCGCACTACGATCCCAAGCTCCGGGCGCTCACAGGACTCGATCCCGAGGTGGCGCAGTTTCTCGAATCGATTCCCGATGCTCGCAAGATCGAAGACGACATTCGTGGATTCCTCTCCGCCTGGCTGCCCGCGTTTGTTCGCGACAACCGCGCATCGCTCACCATCGCGATAGGATGCACCGGGGGACAGCATCGATCCGTGTTTCTCGTCGAGTGTCTCGCCAAACGGTTTCAGGGACACTTCTACGTACTGCGCCGGCATCGCCAATTGCTAAGGAGCTAGGTTGCCTATTCCTTCGGACGCACCAGAGACCGAGGAGATCCCGATATTTCCTTTGAACACGGTCCTCTTTCCCGGTGGCATGTTGCCGCTTCGCGTCTTCGAAGCGCGATACATGGACATGGCACGCGAGTGCCTGAAAACCAAAGCGCCGTTCGGTGTCTGCCGGATCGTGGAAGGGCGCGAAGTCGGGGATCCGGCGACACCCGCCAACATCGGATGCGCCGCGCACGTCGCCGAATGCGATATGCAACAGCTTGGCGTGCTCAATCTTCTGACCCGTGGGACGCAGCGTTTTCGAATCGTCGAGCGCTCCGTCGGCGCGCAGGGCCTGGTCAAGGCCCGCGTGCGATGGCTCGCCGTGGAGCCCGATGCGGATATTCCGGATGAGTATTCAGGTTGCGTGGCGCTCTTGAAAGCCATCGCCGGCGAGGAACGGTTTCGACATCTCGCGGACGATGGGCGCTTCGAAAGCGCGTCGTGGGTCGGGTATCGACTGAGCGAAGTTCTCCCCATGCCATTGCGCATCAAGCAGCAGTTACTCGAGATCGAAGGAGCAGTGCCGCGACTGCTAGTGCTCCGTCAGTTCCTCGAACAGCGCGGCCTGCTCGGCCGCCATTGACGCAAGGATTTTCTTCGCGGGAACCGGCAACGCGGCGTTCTTCGCATCCTCCTGCGACAACCAAACCGAGCCGCTCTCCTGAACGAACGTTGCGCTCCGGCGCACCCGGACGACGAGGGGTTCGATGTCGAGCGAAAAGTGTGTAAAGCCATGCCGAAGCATTGGCAGCCGACACACCGAGAGCGGCTCGCAGCCGAATCGGGCGCGGCACAAGTGCCCGATATCGCGTGCGTCGGCGATTTCCGGAAACGACCATAGGCCGCCCCAGATGCCGGTGGGTGCACGCTTTTCAAGCAATGTGTCCTCGCCGTCGCGAAGGACAAGCATGATGGTTGTTCGGCGTGGAACCGGTTTGCGCGGCCGCGGCGTCGGTAAAGACGCGACACGATCGAGCACTCGTGCTTCGCATGTTGTCGCAAGCGGACAGCGCCCGCAATCGGGCCTGGAACGCGTGCAGATCGTTGCGCCCAGATCCATGAGACCCTGCGTGTAGGCCTCGATGTCCGCCGCGGGCAGCAACGATTCGGCCAATCGCCAAAGCGCCGTCTCGACAATGCGATCGCCCGGAAACCCATCCACTGCAAAGTGCCGAGCCAATACGCGCTTTACATTGCCATCGAGGATGGCTTCGCGCGCACCGAATGCAAACACGCTGATCGCAGCCGCAGTCGATCTTCCGATACCGGGCAATGTCTCGATCGCCTCGCGCGATACCGGAAACTCCGCGCGAAAGTCCTGCACAACCTGTCGGGCGGCGCGATGGAGGTTGCGCGCGCGCGAGTAGTACCCCAGGCCCGACCATAAGGTGAGCACGTCGTTCTCGGTACCGCCTGCGAGCGCGACGAGCGAAGGGAATCGATCGAGGAATCGCAGGTAATACGGTATGACGGCACTCACCTGCGTCTGCTGCAGCATGATCTCCGAAATCCAGATCGCATAGGGATCGCGGTTGCGTTGCCACGGCATATCGTGCCGGCCGTGGCGCGCCTGCCAGGCAACGACGCACGCCGAGAACGATGCATCGGCCGCCGGAACCACCGATGCGTTCATCGGCGCAGCAAGCCCTTCAAGACATCGCCGACGCGTTCCTTGGTCGCATCATCCAGCTTGCCTTTGGCGCGTTTCTCGAACTGTCGCTGGATCTCGTCCTTCGCGGCATCTTTTGCCAAGGATCCGATGTCGACCGAATATCGCAAGTGATCGAACGGGCCGGCAATCTTGACCGGCACGGCGATTGCGCGCAGATCGTCCGCCCCCTTTCCCCCTTGGCCTGCAGTGGTTGCGACAATCGCGGGGCGAGCGGTGTAATCAATGGACCCGGCGGGGATATCGATACGGCCAGCACCGGTGACGCGGACAAACGGCGATTTCATCGATAGATCGTCGTTGGTGGCGATACCGTCACGGATGAGAAAACTCGCGGTCATCTCGCTGAAGTCGGTTTTCTCCGCCTTGCTCGCCGCCGCATTGTCCATTTCGCCCGAACGCAAAGAACGCGCGCGGCGCGCGATATCGGCAAGGTTGAAACCCTTCACCGCACCATCCTGAAGATTGACCTGCACCTTGCCATCAAGATCACGCTTGAGTGCGTTCACGGTCTTGCCGGCGCCCGCGACATCCAGAGACACCGTACCACGGCCGTCGAGAAGGTCGAGCGCTGCCGCATCACGCAGGAGCGGCCCTACGGCGATATTCGTCAACACCTGACGAATCGCGAGCCGATTGGTGCGCGCATCGATCGTAATCGCACCCGCGAGCGTTCCAGAATAGAGCGCCGCTTTGATCGGATCGAGATGCATGTTGCCATTTGCCGCTTTCATCTCGACCTGCACATTCTCCGATTTCACATTCGACGTGGTTAGGGCCCCGATATGGATCGACCCCGCGCCGTTGATCGACGCCAACGGGGATAAATCGATCGGCGGATCGACTGGATTCCCTGCACCGCCACCACCAGTGGGCGTCGATGCCCCACTCGCCGCGGGTGCCGCCGGCTTGTCTTTGCGCAAATAGCGATCGACATTCAGCCGATCGATATCAACCTTGAATCGCGGATCGGGCTTCGCGTAATCGGCAAGCGCGATATTGATTCGGGCGGTTGAATCATCGAGCTTGGCGGTGACGTCGATCGCCGCACTTCTCCTCTCCCATTGAATCGTGGCCTGCCCGGTTGTCGATACCTTCAGCGAACCATTCGGGATAGCGGTTCCGGTCGTGGTGATCTCACTGGCGAGCTTCGATAGCGCAAGCGATTTCGCAACGAGGTCAATGGCGATTGCCGCGCCGACAGTCCCTTGCACCGCGAGGTCGCCGTCCTTCAACCCAAGCGTGATGTCGATCTGTGGAAGCTCGATCTTGCCGCCCGGCGTCGCATCCAATGCGATGCGATAGTTCCCTGCCGCTTGAATACGTGCGTCAAGCTTCGGCTGTCGACCCTCCACCCGCGCACTGAATGCGAGTTTGCCGGACGCGGTACTTGCCAATTGCCCGAGCTCGATATTCACGTCGACCAGGCGAAGATCGGTTCCTGCGGATGCATCTTTCCAGCCGATAGACAAATTGGAAATCCGTATGCCACCCACGTCGATCGCGGGCGGTGCCGATGCCGCTCCCGGATCTTTTGCAGGAGTCGATGGGCTCGGCGCGGGCGGTTTTGCGGGACCGAGGAGATCATCGAAGTTCGTCGTACCGTTCGCATGCTTGACGAGATCGGCATCGACATCGTGCAGCTCGATGCGATCGACGACCACTTTGCGCGAAAGCAACGGCAACACCGCAACCGACACGCGAACGTCGCCGATCTTCGCGAAGCTCTTCGCCGATCGGGGCTCCGTCAACGCGACCTTGCTGATCGACACGCCCAGGCGCGGAAAGAAGGTGAGCGCGATCGGCCCGTCCATCGCGAGGGTTCTTGCATAACGGTCCTGCACGAATTGGGCAATCCGCGGCTTGTATTGATTCGGGTCGAACGTGGCCGACACGATCGCGATCGCGACCACGATCAAAACCACGAGTACGGCGATGCCGATCCCGATACGCTTGAGCCATTTCATGTGCTTTCCTCGTTTGATCCCACCACGATGACCCGACCATGCGACGATTCACGACGAGCATTCGTTGAGCGGTGCCCGTGGGGGGTGTTGCAACGTTCAAGTTAAATTTCGTTGGCCACACCGAACGGAACATGCCCGGTGGCGACGTGATTCTTCGCCCGCTCGACATGCGTGCGCTGATCGTCGAAAAAGATGTCCGCACCGAATGCCGAGAGGAACGCGGACTTCTCGAGCCCCCCTAGGAACAGCGCTTCATCGATGCGGATATTCCAGGCGCGCAACGTACGCACGACCCGCTCATGCGCCGGAGCACCCCGTGCCGTGACGAGCGCGGTGCGAATCGGCGACTCGTCGTAAGGATAATCCGCCTGGATCCGATGCAACGCCGCAAGAAAATTCTTGAATGGGCCACCCGATAGCGGCTCGCGCGCCGACGCCGACTCGCTCGCGGTAAACGCATCGAGCCCCTGCGCTGCATAGACCCGCTCCGCTTCGTCGGAAAACAGCACGGCGTCGCCATCGAAGGCGATCCGCAACTGCCCGACGGCCTCGCTCCGCGCACGGGTGGAACCCGGAAAGATTGTCGCCGCGGCATGGCCCGCATCGAGGGCCTTGCGGACGTCGACCGGATTGGCGGAAAGAAACAGATGCGCGCCGAAGGCGGGCACATAGGGAAAGGTGCTCTCGCCACCGGTAAACGCCGCCCGCGTAATCGGCAACGCGTAATGCCGGATCGAATTGAACACGCGCAATCCCGTATCGGCGGTGTTGCGTGACAGGAGCAGCACCTCGACGCGGGCGCGGTCCGGTGCGTTCAAGGCGAGCAGTTTCTTTACCAGCGAGAAGGCGATCCCCGGCAAGAGGATCTCGTCTTCGTGACTGCGCTGGTACGCGTGATAGTCCTCGACGCCCCGCTCCTCGAAAATGCGATTCGACTCTTCGAGGTCGAAGAGCGCACGCGAGGAAATGGCGACGACCAGTTGACCGTCGAATGTCGCCGACATTGAATGCAGACCCTGTCGATTGAAATCGAGTCTTTATCCTACCCGCTAATCGGGATCGACGGCATTCCTGCGCGCCCCTGATTGATCCATCTCAGCTCGGCCGTTCGAAATCAGCGATCCTCACGACACGCCCCTCTGCATGCGCTATTTCATCGCGAGCTTCATCGAAGTTCACGTTCGATTCCACTCGCGCAATCTGAAGATGCGGAGCTCTCGCGTCACGCGCGCAGCACACCAGAGGCCTTGGCTGCCTGCGTCGCGATGAAATCCATCAGAGGCGGGGACAGGCAATCGTAAGGCTCCAGCTTGAGTTCCCTCAACCTTGCCCTGACCGCACCCATGCTATCGGGGCTCGCGCCCGACTCGATGATGGACGAAACGAACGCCGCGAATTCAGGCGGCGCCCAGCCCGATTCGTTCGAGCGCTCGGTGTGAATGAAATCGAATCCGTGCAGCGGATGGCCCTTGTTCTCGATCCGGCCGTACATGTGGACGCCGCAATCCTTGCAGGCATGCCGCTGAATGGCTGCCTTCGGATCCACCACCGCAAGTTTGTTGCCGTTCGACTTGACACTGAGATTGTCGCGTCCTACCACCGCGACCTGCGAGAACAGCGCCCCTTTCGGTTTCCAGCACTTGGTGCAGCCGCACACGTGATTGTGTGCGCACTGTCCTTTGATCGCTATCTCGACCTTGTTCTGCGAGCAGTTGCAAGACAAGGTCCCACCCGCAAAATTCGACGCTGCGGGTTTCAGTCCACCGTCTACTGCCGGATGTATGTTGACGCCGCTCATCATGATTTCTCCTTTGGCTTTGCTACTGGACAACGCGCGTTATGGCGAATATTGCACTCGATGACCGTGGCAGGCAAGCGCAGGCGCGAATGCGAACTGTTCGACGAGCCCGCGTTTCGCGCGGGCGCGGTAGGACGTGAACGGCAGTCTTGATGAAAATCCGGAGGGTGGTGCGCGCCGACAATGGTGCTATTCTGGATCGCATCAACCAGTACCGGCAACGGGGAAACGATGCAACCGCGTACGACCATGAAGATGAGCGAATTCATCCGGGCGGCGGCATGCATTGCACTCGTGCTTGCCACGAGTTTCGGTTCGGCGCGGCTGCACGCGCAACCCTATCCCACCCAACCGATCCGGTTGATCGTTCCCTGGCCGCCCGGTGGAGGGGTCGATACATCGGCCAGAATCGTCGCGCAGCCGCTGTCCCAACGACTCGGACAAAACATAGTGATCGAGAATCGCCCCGGTGCGGGCGGCAACATCGGGACCGAGCTCGCCGCCAAAGCGAAGCCTGACGGGTACACCTTGCTGATGGGCTCGGTCAGCCCGAATGCCATCAACATCCATCTCTATCCGAAGCTCGAGATCGTCCACGTTCCCTACAAAGGCACCGCGCTTGCAGAGGTGGATCTCATGGCGGGGCACATCTCGCTCATCCTCGACACGACCGCGTGCCTGCCATTTGTCGCCGCCGGCAAGATGAAGGCCCTGGCGGTCGCCGCGAGAAAACGCAATGTCGCGCTTCCCAATGTGCCAACGTTCGATGAGGTTGGTATTCCAGGCGTGTATTCGTCGTCGTGGTACGGGCTGATGGCGCCGGCCGGAACACCACGTCCGATGATCCAGCGCATCAACGACGAGCTGAACGCCATCATGAAAACGCCCGAGATGGCAAAGCGGCTGGCCGAATTCGGCGGCGACCTCGGCGGCGGGACGCCCGAGGCATTCGGCGCATTCGTTGCATCGGAAATCAAGCGCTATGCGGACGTCGTCAAAGCGTCCGGCGCAATACTCGAATAGAAGGAATCCGCATGCATAGGTTGCTCCGGACGTTGGCAGTCGGTGCCGTTTCACTAGCCGCTTTGATCGGCGGTGCCGCCGCGCTTGCACAGGAATACCCCACGAAATCCGTGCGTGTGATTGTCGCGAACTCGGTCGGGTCACTCGCCGACATCGTGGCCCGGGTGATTTTCAACAAGGCCGGCGAGCTGCTCGGCCATCCGTTCGTGATCGACAATCGCCCGGGTGCCGGCGGATCTATTGCAGGTGAAGCCGGCGCCAAGGCCGCCGCGGACGGCTATACGCTCCTCTTCGCCTCCGATAGCGTGATGGCGATCGCACCGCACGTGTATCCATCGCTCCCCTACGATCCCCAACGTGATTTCGCGGCGGTGTCGATGGTCACGAAGGTGCCGGCTGCATTCGTTGCGCATCCTTCGCTCGGCGCGAAAACCCTCGAAGAGTTTTTGCGGCTCGCGCGCGCGCAGCCGGGCAAGATCAACTACGGCAGCGGCGGGGTGGGCCATGCCACGCACATGGGCATGGAGATGCTGTTGATCAAAGCCGGCGTCCAACTCGTGCATGTTCCCTACAAGGGCACCGGGCCCCTGACGCACGCACTGTTGACCGGCGAAGTCAGTGTCGCGAACATCGGCCTTGGACTGGTACTCAACCATATTCAGGATGGTCGGCTGGTCGGATTGGCGATCAGCGGTCCGCGCAACGAAGGCGTGCTGCCGGCAGTGCCCGATGTCGGCAAGATCGTTCCGGGATCAGAATTCATTTCATGGCAGGCGCTGTTTGTACCGGCACGTACACCGCGTGCCGCGATCGACAAGCTGAACGCCGTGCTTTTGCGCGTCGTAGCGGCGCCGGAGATCAAGGCACGCATGCAGGAGACCGGCATGGCAACCGTGACCAACACGCCGGCGGAGATGGAGAAGATCGTGGCCGATGATCTTGCCAATTACCGGGACCTCGTGCGACGGCTTGGATTGAAACCCAATTGATTCAAAACGCCACCCACTGCGAATTTCCGGACTGTCTGCCGCGCCGCCGGCTGACTTGCACTGGCGGTGTATGACGCTTAGATCCATTGTCGTCGGTGCTCTTCTGCTCATTGCGCTGGCCGTCGCGGGGGCGGGCACCTATTGGGGCTATCGCACGTTCGCCGCGAAATCGGCGCTTAAGGCGGTGATCGCGCTCACCTCCAACGTGACGAATCAGGTCAGCGGTGAGCTCGATCGATCGGTCAAGACCCTTGCCCAGCAGGTGAGTGAAAAAGTCAGCGAAGGCTTACGGAGCGGCGCAATCACCGCGGAAGAAGTCCGACGCCATCTCAGTCTGCAGAAACAAATCGACAAGCAACTCGTGGAGCTGGAATCGCATCGCAAGTCAGCCAATCGCGATTTGTACGAGGCGACGCTGGAATACGTTACCGATGGAAGACACCTGCTACGCCGGATCCATGCGCATGCACGATCGCGAGGTGAAGTGCTCGTCGAGCTCGGCGCACTTGATGATCTTCGCCGCGCCGCTGGCACGCGGTCGGGAAACTGGATCAGCGAGATGGTGGCCACGAAGAAGAAGGTCGACAAGGCCGCGTTCGAATATCGAAATTCGGTTTCATCGCTGGATACTTCGCTTGGGGCAATGAAGACAGCGCGCGTCAAGCTGGCCGTACATGTCGAGCCCGGGCTGCTCGTCCGGGAGGAATTGATCGACGAGTTCCGCAAGAAACTGACGGATTCCATGATCAAGCTCACCAATGTAATCGAGGGCGCCGGAACACTCGAGCGCCGTCGCTGATGGAAGGCAATACGTCAACGAACCGCATCAGCGCGATCGGCGGATGGCTGCGCAAACGCTTCGGTGCGCTCGTCATCTTCCTGGCGTTTTTCGCTCTCTGGGAAAGCGCGGTGACGCTGTTCGGAATCAAGGAGTATCTGCTTCCGCCGCCCTCGAAGGTCTGGACCGAGTTTCTCAGGCGCTATGACACGGTAATGGCAAGCGCATGGGTCACCGCGCAGGAAATCGTCGTGGGCTATCTTGTCGCAGTCGTGATCAGCATCCCGCTTGCATTGTCGGTCGCTTATTCCCGCTTCATGGAAAACGCCGTGTATCCGATCGTGGTGTTCCTCCAGATTATTCCGAAAATCGCGATCGCGCCGCTCTTCATCATCTGGTTCGGCTTCGGCTTCGGGCCGAAGGTGTTGATCGTATTCCTGCTTTCGTTCTTCCCGATCGTCGTGGCATCGATCGCCGGTTTCAAGTCGACCGACCCCGACATCATGGACTTCGCCCGCACCACCGGTGCCGGAGGCTGGAAGCTCTTCACCAAGATCCGTCTGCCGCAAGCATTGCCGCAGATCTTCACCGGCCTCAAGGTTGGCGCGGCACTCTCTGCGACGGCCGCGGTCGTCGCAGAGTTCGTGGCCTCCGACAAGGGCCTTGGATATCTCTTGTTGCAGTACAACGGCAACCTCGATACACCGATGGTCTTCGCGACCATCGTGCTATTGAGCGTGATCGGATTAGTGGTCTACTATGCAGTCGAGTTGATCGAGCGCTTCACGATACCGTGGCATGTCTCGCAGCAACAGACCGATGTTTTCGAGTCGTAGTTACCAAGCGATCACGACGCACCAAGGAGTCAGTCATGAATCGAATCGTCGCCGCGTTAGCCCTGTTTGCCGGATTTGTCGCGATGAGCGCGCAAGCGCAGGACGCGGTCTCGCTTCGCCTCAACTGGTATCTCGGTGGCCTGCATACGCCGTTCTACTACGGCAAGGAGCGGGGCTTCTTCAAGGAAGAAGGCATCGATCTCACCATCAATGAAGGCCGCGGTTCGGCCAATACCGTACAAGTCGTCGCGGCCGGCTCGGATACATTCGGCTTGGCCGATTCGTCGAGCGTGGTCCTGACCGCTTCCAAGGGCGCGGACGTGAAGTCGGTGATGTCGCTCCTCAATTCCACCGGCTTCGCGGTCGTCTCGCTCGCAGCAACCGGCATCAGGACGCCGAAAGACCTCGAAGGCAAACGCATCGCGGTGTCACCGGGCGATCCGCTTGGCCAGCTCTTCATGGCATTGGCCGCGCACAACAAGGTCGATACCTCGAAGATTTCCATGGTGCAGGTCGACCCGGCCGGCAAGGTGGTTACGGTGCTCGAGAAGCGTGCGGACGCGCTGCTGGGCGGTGCCGACGACCAATTTTTCCTGATCAAGTATCGCGGGCACGAACCGGCCGCGCTTCGATTTGCGGATCATGGTGCGAACATCGTCGGCATGACGATCCTCACCAAGACCGACACGATCAAGGCGAAGCCCGACCTCGTACGCCGGTTCGTCAAGGCCACTGCCCGATCGTGGGACGAAGCAAAGAAAAATCCCGGTGCCACGGTCGATGCGGCCCTCAAGGTGAAGTCCGACCTCAATCGCCAGTCGACCCTCGATCAGCTCATGGTCGATTTCGAGCTGCTCGATTCGAAGAACTCGAAGGGCCGTACCGGCTGGGGCGCACAGGCCGATTGGGATCAGACCCTCGACCTCCTCAAAAAGTACCGTGAGTTGAAGACCGATCTCGCGTGGACGGCGTTTCATACCAACGAATTCCTGCCGAAGTGACGGTTGGCGCAGAGCACTCACCCCGACCCTACATCGAGGTCGATGACCTCAGCCACCGCTTTCGGCGCGGTCCGACGGAAACGCATGCGCTTGATCGCGTATCGGTCGCGATCTCCGAGGGGGAATTCGTCGCAGTTGTCGGTCCGTCCGGGTGCGGCAAGAGCACGCTGCTAAAGATTATTGCGGGCCTGCTCCCACCCACCGCCGGATCGGTTCATATGAACGGCACGTCGGTCCGCGGACCGCGCACCGCGCTGGGCGTCGTCTTCCAAAGTCCGGTGCTGCTCGACTGGCGCACCGTGCTCGACAATGTTCTTGTACAACTCGAATTGCGCGGTGTCGATCCACGATCGTTCAAGCAGCAGGCGCGTGAGCTCCTCGCGAAGATAGGGCTCGGCGATTTCGCCGACCGGTTTCCACGCGAGCTGTCGGGCGGCATGCGTCAACGAACGGCAATCGCCCGCGCGCTCATCCACGACCCGCCCTTGTTGCTGATGGACGAGCCATTCGGGGCGCTTGATGCGCTGACCCGTGAACAGATGCGGATCGACCTCGAGGCGTTGTGGATGCAGTCGAGGAAGACCGTTCTCTTCATCACGCATAGCATCGACGAGGCGGTGCTGCTTGCCGATCGCGTGCTGGTCATGTCGCCGCGACCGGGCCGGATCGAACGCGAAGTCCCGATTCCCATCGCACGACCGCGCGGGCTCGATGCGCGCAAGAATCCTGCATTCGCCGAAGCGACGCAGATCATCACCGAGATATTCCTCGCGCGGGGTGTACTGCGCAAAACCTGAATAACACGTCACGGTACGTGATCCGCGCACCGCACACACCCGAAAATCGTGGAGAATCCCGCCTTTTGCATGAAGCGCTCCGCCATGAAATCTGACTTGTCGATGCTCCCGGGAAGACGGCTTGTCTTGCTTGGCGTGACGCTGCTCTCGTTCGTTTCCCCGTCAGTCTATGCAGTTGATGACAGCCCGAGCGTCATGGTTTCACAGGCGCCATCGGCGCTCGATCACAAGGCCGAACCGCCTACGCCGGCCGATGTGCCAAGCGCCAATCTCAAGTATCCCGCCGGCCGCTGGTACTTTCAGACCACCGCCTATACACGCCATTTCAGTCCATCGCCGCAACACGTAAACCACCAGCGCATGCTCAATTTCGAGTACTGGGGGCCCGACAAATGGATATGGGGAGCGTCGTTCCTGCGCAATTCGTTCGGACAGCCATCCCAGTACATTTACACGGGGCGGCTATGGCGACCCTTCGATAGCGCGCCCCTCGTTCACGTCAAGCTTACCGGCGGCGTTCTCCATGGGTACAAGGGCGAGTTCCGGGATAAGATTTCGTTCAACCATTACGGGTACGCACCGGCCCTCATTCCGTCGATCGGTCTCTCCGGCAAAAGATTCGCCACCGAATTTGTTCTCCTCGGTGCAGGGGCCATGTTCATCACCGCCGGGATCTTTTGGGAGTAGGTTCCTGGCAGGATGCATGCGCTAGAATTGCATCCGCCGCGGGTGTAGTTCAATGGCAGAACGGCAGCTTCCCAAGCTGCATACGAGGGTTCGATCCCCTTCACCCGCTCCATTAAAAGGCAACGCTGCGAAACGCAGACCCCTTCGGCGGAATGCGCTGCGCTAGTCTGCGCTACCATTCCTTCGCGTCCTTGGCGTCCATTGCGGTCAAGCCTTAGCAAGCCCGACACGCCACATTGACGCCCCCGCCTCCTTTCGGCACCATGCGCCATGGCTGCGTTCATCATCCGGCGGTTGCTGCAGGCGGTGCTGGTCATGCTGGTTGTTGGGTTCATCGCGTTCAGTCTGTTTCAGTTCGTGGGCGATCCGGTCGCTTCCATGCTCGGGCAGGACGCAACGCCCGAGGACGCCAAGCGCGTTCGCACGTTGCTTGGCCTCGATTCCCCTTGGTATGTGCAGTTCTGGCATTTCGTAGAGCGCGCGGTGCATGGCGACTTCGGCCAGAGCTTCAAGTATCGGCGCACCGTATCGGAATTGATCGCGGATCGGCTGCCGGCCACGCTTGAATTGTCGATGGCCGCCGCGTTGCTCGCGCTCGTCGTCGGCATTCCGATGGGCGTCTACACCGCGCTCAAACGCAACACCATCGTCTCGCATGTGTTGATGGCGGTATCGTTGATCGGCGTCTCGTTGCCGACGTTTCTCATCGGGATCCTGTTGATTCTCGTATTTGCGGTGACGCTCGGATGGCTGCCCTCGTTCGGGCGCGGCGACACCGTTTTGATCGGATGGTGGAGCACCGGCCTCGCAACCTGGAGCGGCATCAAGTCGCTCATCCTGCCGTCGATCACCCTAGGGCTCTTCCAGATGACCTTGATCATGCGTCTCGTGCGGGCCGAGATGCTGGAGGTGCTGCGCACCGACTACATCAAGTTCGCGCGCGCGCGCGGACTCACCGACCGCAGCATCCATTTCGGGCACGCGCTCAAGAACACACTCGTTCCGGTCATCACCATCACCGGATTGCAGTTGGGCGCAATCATCGCCTTTGCCATCATCACCGAGACGGTATTCCAGTGGCCGGGGGTTGGGCTCATGTTCATCGAGGCGGTGACCTATCCCGACATCCCGATCATGGCCGCCTACCTGTGCATGGTCGCGCTGGTATTTGTCGTGATCAACCTCATCGTCGATCTGCTTTACTATGCGGTAGACCCGCGGCTGCGCATCGATCGATCCGTCGCCGCCCACTGAGACGAATGATGACCAATCCGGTAGCGTCGATCCGCAGCTTCCATTCCGACCTCGTCGCGATCCGGCGCGACATCCATGCGCATCCGGAACCCGGTCTCGAGGAACACCGCACCGCGGCTCGCGTGGCATCGTTACTGGAGGACTACGGTATCGAGGTCCATACCGGAATCGGCAAGACTGGCGTGGTTGGCGTACTTCGCGATGGCGACGGCGAGCATTCGATTGGGCTGCGTGCCGACCTGGATTGCCTGCGCATGACGGAATCCAATAACTTCGCGCATCGGTCCACGCATCACGGTCTCATGCACGCATGCGGGCACGATGGCCACACCACGATGTTGCTCGGTGCAGCGCGCCATCTCGCCAAGACGCGCAATTTCGACGGGACGATCTACTTTTATTTCCAGCCGGCCGAAGAGGGTCCAGGCGGCGCGCACATGATGATCGAAGAGGGATTGTTCGATCGATTCCCGGCTGAACGCGTGTTTGCGCTCCACAACTGGCCCGAGTTGGCGCCTGGGAAGATCGTCATTCTCGAAGGCCCGGTGATGGCGGCAACCGACGAGTTCCGGATCACGATCCGCGGCAAGGGCGGCCATGCGGCCAAGCCCCAACATCTTCGGGATCCGGTCCTCATCGCGGCGCATCTCATCACTGCGCTGCAAAGCATCGTCAGCCGCAACGTGCATCCGCTCGATTCAGGCGTGGTGAGCGTCTCGCAGCTCGATACCAGCGGCAGTACCGCCTTCAACGTCATCCCCGAGGAGGTCGGGCTGCTCGGCACGGCGCGCTCTTTTCTCCCGGAGACGCGCGCGCTTCTCGAGCGGCGAATTCGCGAGTTGTCGGCCGGGATCGCGTCGGCATTCGGCGCCGAAGCCGTTGTCGATTACAAGGCAGGGTATCCGGCGACGATCAACGACGCCGCACAGGCGCGATTCGCAACCGGCGTCGCACGCGATATCTTCGGGTCGGAGAACGTCATTACCGATCATTTCCCAACGATGGGTGGCGAAGACTTCGCCTTCATGCTCCAGCAGCGCCCAGGCGCCTATTGCATGATCGGCCAGGGCGACGGTGGGCGCGGTGGCTTTCTGCATACGCGGGTGTACGATTTCAACGACGATATCCTGCCCCTTGGCGCTGGGTTTCTGGCTGGTCTTGCTGAAGCGGCGCTCGCGCCTCGGTAGTTGATCAATAAGGAGGACGACGATGCAACGACTTGGACGATTGATCGCTGTATTGGGTTTCATGTGCGCCGCCGCCACGTTCTTCGCAACGCCGGCACACGCCGTCACGCTGAAATGGGGCGCGCAGAACGACATACTCACCTTCGATCCGCATTCGCAAAACCATGCGACCACCAATACGATGGTGATGCATGTGTACGAAGGCCTCACGCGGTATGGCAAGAACTACGAAATCGAACCTGCCCTGGCCGAAAGCTGGCAGCAGACGAGTCCGACGCAATGGCGCTTCAACCTTCGCAAGAACGTGAAGTTCCACGACGGCACGCCATTCAACGCCGATGACGTGCTGTTCTCCTTCGAGCGGATCAAGCAACCGCAGGGCACGATGCAGGTCTATGTCACCGGGATCAACGAGATCCGCAAGGTCGATGATTCCACCATCGACATCATTCTGGCGGGGCCAAGCCCGATCCTCCTTCGCAACATCGTCGACTTTCGCATCATGAGCAAGGCGTGGGCGGTGAAAACGAAGTCGGAGAAGATCCAGGACTTCAAGGCCAAGGAAGATACGTTCGCATCGCGCAACGCCGTGGGCACCGGCCCCTACATCCTGAAGGTATGGGAACCGGACCGCCGCGTCGTCTTCAACATAAATCCCGGCTGGTGGAGCAAGCACGACGGCAACGTAACGGAGGTGATCTACACTCCGATCAAATCCGATGCGACGCGGGTGTCCGCACTGCTTTCAGGCGATGTTGATATCGTCACCGATCTGCCGACGCAGGACGTCGCGCGTCTGCGGCAAGACGCGAAGCTGAAGGTCGTCGATGGCCATGAAGTGCGGACCATCTTCATCGGCATGGACCAGCACAACGCGGAGCTCGCCTATTCGAGCATCAAGGGCAAGAACCCGTTCAAGGACGCCCGGGTGCGCCGTGCCCTCAACATGGCGGTCGATGCCGAAGCAATCAAGCGCACGACCATGCGCGGGCTGTCGATTCCCGCCGGGATCATGGTTGCCCCCGGCGTGCACGGCCACGGGAAGGATATCGACGTTCGACCAGCAGTGAGCGCCGACGGTGCCAAGAAACTTCTGACCGAAGCGGGTTATCCGGACGGCATCGAATTCACCCTCGACTGCCCGAACAACCGCTATGTGAATGATGAAGAAATCTGCCAGGCATTGGTCGGCATGTGGGCGCGTGCGGGCATCAAGGCCAAACTGAACGCGATGCCTTTCTCCACATTCATCGGCAAGATTCAACGGCATGACACGAGCGTGTACATGCTCGGTTGGGGCGTCGCGACATTCGATGCGCTCTACACGTTGCAATCGCTGGTCCGCACCAAGACGACAGGTGCTGACGGCAACTTCAATCTGGGTCGGATCAGCGACCCAAAACTCGACGCGATGATCGATGCGATCAAGACGGAAACCGATGTGAAGAAACGGGACGCGATGCTGCGCGACGCGCTGGTGGCGACCCGGGACGAGGCGTACTACATTCCGCTTCACCACCAGATGCGGCCTTGGGCGATGAAGAAATCGGTGACAACGGTGCACCGGGCCGACGATCGGCCGGAATCCCGCTTCGCCCGCGTCGACTGAGCCAAGCAATCTGCACGGCACACCGCGCAGATTGCTGAGGGCTGACGCTAAGGGTCGTACCAGACGTGGCGATGGAACACAATAACCTCAGATTGATTCAGCTTGCCTCGGCAAGCGATCGACCAACCGAACCATCGCGTCAGCTCATAGAAATGTGCGCGGCCCGCCGCGCACATTTCTAGGGGGCGTCGTGGCGAGCGGAGGCAGACTCGCGCGGGCATGGGATAGCGACCTCGCCTTCAGCTTCCGCCACTCGCCGGTCACGATCGTTGCCGCGGCACTGGCCGGTATCTGTCTGGTGGGCGCGCTGTTCGCCCCCTGGCTCTCTCCGCAGGATCCGTTCAACGCATCGTCGCTCAATCTGGGCGACGCATTCATTCCGCCCGCGTGGTCGCCGGACGGTCGCATTGCATTTCCCCTCGGCACCGACAATCAGGGGCGCGACATTCTTTCCACCATCATGCATGGCGGACGCATTTCGCTTGCGGTGAGCCTTGCATCGGTGGTGCTTGCGATGGTCTTGGGCGTGATGCTTGGCCTCGCCTCCGGGTTTTTGGGCGGCCGGACCGACGCATTCATCATGCGTGTGGCCGATGTACAGTTGTCGTTCCCGGCGATTCTCGTCGCGCTCCTCATCGACGGCGTGGCGCGTGTGGCGCTACCGCGTGATTCACACGATGCACTGGCGATTCCCGTGCTCGTCATCGCGATCGCCCTCTCCGGATGGGTGCAATACGCCCGCACGGTACGCGGCTCCACCCTGGTCGAGAAGAACAAGGAGTACGTTCAGGCGGCCCGGGTCATCGGACGCTCTTCGGCTGCGATCATGTTGCGGCACGTACTGCCCAATGCGCTGGGCCCGGTGCTCGTGATCGCCACCATTCATATCGCGACCGCCATCATCACCGAAGCCACGCTGTCGTTTCTTGGTATCGGCGTGCCGGTCACTCGACCATCGCTTGGCACGCTCATTCGCGTCGGGAACGATTTTCTATTTTCGGGCGAATGGTGGATCACCGTCTTCCCCGGGATCGCGCTCGTGGTGTTCGTCCTGTCGGTCAATCTTCTCGGCGATTGGCTGCGCGATGTGATGAATCCGAAGTTGCGATGACATCACCAACGCCGCTCCTGGCAGTGCGTCATCTTCGCGTTGAGTTCCCCACGCGACGCGGCACCCTGGTCGCGGTCGACGACGTATCGTTCGACATTGCGCCGGGCGAGATTCTCGGTGTGGTCGGCGAGTCAGGCGCGGGCAAATCGCTGACCGGTGCAGCGGTGATCGGATTGCTGGAGCCCCCGGGGCGTATCGCGGCGGGCGAGATTCTCCTCGACGGAAGTCGCATCGACAATCTGCCGTCGCACGAAATCCGCCGCATTCGCGGCCGGCGGATCGGCGCGGTGTTTCAGGATCCGCTCACCTCGCTCAATCCGCTCTACTCGATCGGCGATCAGCTCATCGAAACGATCATGACGCATCTGTCGATGACACGCACCCGCGCACGCAGCCGCGCGATCGCGATGCTGGGCGATGTCGGCATTCCCGCGCCCGAACGTCGCATCGATCACTATCCGCATCAGTTCTCGGGCGGGATGCGACAGCGCGTCGTGATTGCGCTCGCGCTTTGCGCCGAACCCAAGCTCGTGATCGCGGACGAACCGACGACCGCGCTCGACGTCTCGATCCAGGCGCAGATCATCACCCTCCTCAAGGATATGTGTCGCGAGCGGGGCGCAGCCGTCATGCTGATCACGCATGATATGGGCGTCATTGCCGAAACCGCGGATCGGGTCGCGGTGATGTACGCGGGCCGCATCGTCGAGATCGGTCCAGTGCGCGACGTTATCCATAAGGCCAGGCATCCGTACACGACAGGCCTCATGCGCGCGATCCCGAAGCTCGGCGAACAGCGTGAACAATTGGCGCAAATCGATGGATCCATGCCGAGGCTCTCCGCTATTCCGCGCGGTTGCGCATTCAATCCACGCTGCCCGAGCGTGTTCGATCGATGCCGGCAGATGCGTCCGGACCTCGTCGCCGTCGATACGACACGAGCCGCCTGCTGGCTGTATGGCGAAGAGCGACGATGAGCGGCTCGACGACCGGGCCATTCGTATCGGTCGAGGATATCGTGCGCGATTTCGATGTCTCGAAACCCTGGCTCAATCGTGTTGTCGAACGGCTACCGCGGCAAATTCTGCGGGCGGTCGATGGTGTTTCCTTTTCCATCGCGAAAGGTGAAACGTTGGCGCTGGTCGGGGAATCCGGATGCGGGAAATCGACCGTGGCCCGCCTCATCGTCGGCCTTTACAACCCGTCGCGGGGACATATCCGGTTTGACGGTATCCGCCTTTCTGCCGGCAATCGCGCGGACGCACGCAGCCGGATGCAGATGATCTTCCAGGATCCCTATGCCAGCCTGAATCCGCGCTGGCGTGTTCGCGATATCGTCGCCGAGCCGATGGTGGTGCAGCGGATCATCAAGAGCCGGTCCGCCATGGACACTCGCGTGGCCGAGTTGCTTGAGCAGGTGGGGCTTGCCGGTGAAGATGGCAACAAGTATCCGCACGAATTCTCGGGCGGCCAGCGCCAGCGGATCTCGATTGCACGTGCCCTCTCGTCGAATCCGGAGTTCCTGGTGTGCGACGAACCCACCTCCGCGCTCGATGTGTCGGTGCAGGCGCAAATCCTCAACCTCATGAAGGCGCTCCAGCGCCGCTTCGGCCTCACCTATCTTTTCATCTCGCACAACCTCGCGGTCGTTGCGCATGTCGCGGATCGTGTGGGTGTGATGTACCTGGGGCGGATCGTCGAGATCGCTGCGGCGGCGACCCTGTTCGCGCGTCCTCGTCATCCCTATACCCGGATGCTATTGGATGCGATTCCCGACATCGCGATGAGCGGGAACCGGCGTACCCCGGTCGGCGGCGAAGTGCCGAATCCGATCGATCCTCCGCCCGGCTGCGCATTCCATCCGCGCTGTCCCCATGCAAATGAGCGATGCAAACGGGAAGCGCCGCCAACGACGGTGTTGCCGGACGGCAGTTCGGTCGCGTGCCATGCGGTGAGTGAGAAGCGGATCGGGCTCTGAAAAATTTCAATTGAACCACCCGGCACACAGAACAGGATCTAGCTTGGTGTCTCGGTGCCTTGGTGGTTCAATTGCCCTCTCTTCGCGAAGGTCTCGCATGTCTGTACCATCACCGCATCGCTCTATCCGCAGCTTCGTGCTTCGTACCGGCCGGCTTACCGGCGCGCAGGAGCGCGCGATTGCAGCACTCGCACCCAGGTTCATCAATCCGTATTCGGCAACGCTGCTTGATCAACATCTTGGTTTTAGTCGCGCCGCCCCGAAGATTCTAGAAATCGGTTTTGGTATGGGCGAGACCACCGCGACGATCGCAGCCGATCATCCTGAGAGCGATTACCTCGGCATCGAAGTACATACGCCCGGCATCGGTGCGTTGCTGATAAGAATCGAAGCGCTTGGCCTTTCGAACATTCGCATCATTCAGCATGACGCTGTCGAAGTGCTCGAAACCATGATTCCGCTTGAATCGCTCGATGGCGTGCATATTTTCTTTCCCGACCCCTGGCCAAAAAAGCGCCACCACAAGCGGAGACTTCTTCAGGCGCGCACGGTCGCACTGATTGCTGATCGGCTGCGTCCACGCGGGTATCTGCACGTTGCGACCGATTGGGAGGACTATGCGACGCAAATCCTCGACGTATTGCGAGCCGAACCTCTGCTCGTCAATACCGCTCAGGGATTTTCTGATCGACCGGCGTCGCGACCCATCACTAAATTCGAGAACCGCGGCAAACGCTTGGGACACGGGGTGTGGGATATTCTTTTTGTGAGAGGTGAAAAGGGAAACGAGAATCGGGATACGTGATCCCGCATATCTTTGGGAAGGGAGAAGAGTGAAAGGGAAAAGGGAAAAGGGAAACGAGAAACGTGATCCCCCTCTCCCCAGCCCTCTCCCCCGGTGACGGTGGCGAGGGAGCCTAATGCGCTAACGTTTTCCGTTTTCCGTTTCCCGTTTCCCGTTTCCCTTTTCCCTTTTCCCCAGCCGCTCACCAATGTCTCCGTCTCACGCACCCCAGCCAATCGCGCCGCCACCCTACCGCTGGGTCATGCTGGCGGCCCTGTGGTTCACCTACACCGGATTCGGCATGGTCAACGCCTCGATGGCACCGTTGATCACGCCCATTTGCGATGACCTCGGTCTTAGCCGCTCTGCGATGGGGCTCGTACTGGGCGCATGGGCGATGGTGTATATCGCCGCCGCGATCCCATCCGGGGCGTTGCTTGATCGCATCGGCACGCCGAAGGGCGTTGCAATCGGCATCTTCATCATCGCGGCGTCGGGCTTCGCGCGGGCGGTGGCGGTCGATTTCTTTACGCTGTTCATCGCGGTAGGCATCTTCGGCGTTGGTGGACCGCTCATGTCGGTCGGTGCGCCCAAGTTGATTTCGCAGTGGTTCGACTCAAAGGAGCGCGGGACAGCCGTCGGCATCTACATGACCGGTCCCTTCATCGGTTCGGCCATTTCGCTTGCATCGGCGAACAGCGTATTCATGCCGCTATTCGACGACAGTTGGCGACTCACGGTGGGCGCGTTCGCAGTGGTGAGTTTGATCTCCGGGATTGTCTGGCTCGTGGTCGCACGCGAACCGGAAACGCCAGCCGGTGCGCGCTCCGAAAGCAAGGGACACGCGGGTCTCAGGGAATTCGCGCCGCTCTTGCGCGTGCCGGTCGTGCAGACGGTTCTCCTGATTGCGCTGGCCGGCTTCATGTTCAATCACGCCATATCGAACTGGCTCGCGGAGATTCTGCGTTCACGCGGGCTCGACGCTTCATCCGCGGGATTCTGGGCCAGCATGCCAACCCTGGTGGGGATCATCAGCTCGCTTACCATTCCCCGCTTCGCGGTCGGCAAACGTCGCGTCGACATTCTCACAAGCCTTTACGTCTGCGTGCTCGTTGCGACCCTGATGCTCGCGTTCACCGATGGTATCGGACTCTATGCAAGCCTCGTATTGTTCGGCGTCGCGCGGATCATGGGACCCATCTTGATGCTTGTTTTGATGGAGGCACCGCGCGTCGAATCGCGCAACATGGGCGCGGCGACCGGGCTCTATTTCACCGTTGGTGAGATTGGCGGTGTGATTGGCCCGGTGCTCATCGGCATCACCGCTGATCTCACCGGTGGCTTCCAGGGCGGGATTCTTCTGCTCGCCGCACTCGCCGCATATTTATTCTGCATGACATTCGTTCTGCGGCGCGTCCTTGAAAAATCAAGATAGCGGTATGCTTGACCGTGAACGTCACTGAACCGAGGAGGAATGTTTTGATCGCCATTCGAAGCATCCGTTGCGCCATCGCGGTCTTGGCCACGATTGCGGCAACGACCGTCTTTGCACAAAGCACGTACCCGTCCAAGCCGATTCGATTCATCGCGCCGTTCCCGCCGGGCGGATCGAGCGACGTGTTAGGTCGGCTGCTTGGGCAGAAGCTCTCCGAATCGCTTGGCCAACCGGTCACCATCGAGAATCGTGGTGGCGCGGGCGGTAACATCGGTTCGGAATATGCCTCGAAGCTGCCGCCCGACGGCTATTCGTGGCTGCTCGGGAGCAGCCCCGCCTTGGCAACGAACGTACATCTCTACAAGCGCATGGGGTTCGATCCGCACAACGACTTCACGCCGGTCTCGATGATCGGGGTCAGCGGCTCGGTCCTCGTCGTGCATCCATCGGTCCCGGTGAATACGGTGGCTGAGTTGATCGCGCTTGCAAAATCGCAACCGGGCAAACTCAACTATGGGTCGGGCGGTATCGGCACGCCGGCACATGTGATTACCGAAAGCTTCAAGACCCAGGTCGGTGTCGACATGGTGCATGTGCCCTACAAAGGGACGGGCGTTGCGGTGATCGATCTGGTGGCCGGCCAGTTGAATGTGATTTTCTCGGACATGGTGCCGACCATCCCGCAAATCAAGGCCGGCAAGCTGCGTCCACTCGCCGTCACGCTTGCTCAACGCATCGGCGCGCTGCCTGACGTGCCGACCCTCGCTGAAGTCGGCGTAGGGCTCAAGGTCGGCGAGACCTGGTGGGCACTCATGTTGCCCAAAGGCGCGCCGGCACCGATCGTCGATCGACTCAACGCGGAAATGGGGCGCGTTCTGAAAATGCCGGATGTCATCGAGCGCATGGCATCGCTTGGCGTTGCACCCCTGCATTCAACGCCCCAGGCGGTGACCGACCGAATAAATCGCGACTCACCAGAATTCGGCAAGGTGCTGAAGGCAGCCGGGGTACAGCCAGAGTAACGATTGGGGGCTATGCCTGCTGCGGCATCACGTGGCGGGCCAGCTCGTCATGCCGCGTGAACCACACGTCGTCGAAGCCGCGCATGTATTTGAGGATCGCGTGCAACATCGCCGCCATCGGTGGCCGTGCACCGAAGTGCGTATGTAGTGTGAGATTCAGCAGTGACGGCGATTCGTTCTGGTACAGGTAATCGAACGTGTCTTTGTAGACATCGTGGAAGTCGCGCGGACTTCCGCGCAGGACGCGGTTGTCGGTGAAATCGCTATGCGGTAGTGCAACGAGCTTGCCTCTGCCGGCCACGACGACATAGGGCAAGTCGGTGTCGTGATAGTCGCCATGCCAAAGGTAACCCTCGTCGGCGAGAATACCCGCCGTGTGGGGGGTGGGCGTCATCCGCGGACTCGCCCAGCCGGTCGGGCGCACACCGGCGATTGATTCAATCACCCGCGTGCAGCGTTGAATCAGCGCGCGCTCTTCTTCGGCCGTGCAATACGGCATGAACATGTCCTGCGTGTACGAATGACCCGCGATCTCATGCCCCTTCGCGATCAATGCTTTCGCTGCCTCGGGAAAGCGCTCGATCGATTTTGCATTCGCCGCGACCGTCGCCTTGATATTGAATGCGTCGAAGAGGCCCATCAGGCGCCAGATTCCGGTGCGCCCGCCATAGTTGGCCCACGAGATCCCCTGCAGGTCGGTCACCCCTTCGCGCAAACTGCTCGCCATCGGTCCATAGGGCGGAGCCTTGCCGTCAGGCCAGCTTTCGAACATGACGGTGACCATCACGGCAATGCGCGCGCCGTTCGGCCATTTGATTTGGGAAGAGGATTCCATAATCGATCAGGATTCAGAGTCACGGGATACACTGATGATTATGCGCGAGTACGCGGCGTTACGTCGCCGCGCGTACTTAACTCGAGGAGATTTCAATGAACACATGGCAGTTCGGCGATGTGCGGGTCGACCGCGTTCTCGAGTTCGAGCAGCCCTTGCTTGGCTGGCAGCAACTTCTTCCCGCGGCGACAAGCGAAGCCGTCGACCGCCAACGCGCGTACCTCGAACCGCGCTGGATGGAACCTGGCACCGGCAAGCTGGTGATGTCGTTCCACAGCTTCCTCATTCGCAGCCGCGGCCTGAAAATCCTCGTCGATACCTGCGGTGGCAACGACAAGCCGCGACCCAACAAGCCCCGCTATCACATGCAGCGGTGGCCGTATCTCGATCGCTTGGCGGTGGCAGGCGTTTCTCCTGAAGAGATCGACTTCGTGCTGTGCACGCACCTTCATGTCGATCACGTCGGCTGGAACACACGCCTCGTAGGCGGCCGATGGGTGCCGACGTTCCCCAAGGCGAGGTATGTGTTCGCACGCAGGGAGTGGGACTACTGGCGAGAGCACTACAAGACCGAAGCGTTCAAGGACGACCCGTTCTACATCGACAGTGTGTTACCTGTGATCGATGCGGGGCAGGCGCAATTCGTCGATTCGAACTTCGCGTTCAATGATGAAGTCACCCTCGTTCCAACGCCCGGACACACGCCGGGGCATGTATGCGTGAACATCCGCTCGAAAGGCGCGGAGTGCGTGATGACCGGCGACATGATGCATCACGCGCTGCAAGTGGGCGAACCGGATTGGTCGAGTTGCTTCTGCGTGAATCCGAAGCAATCGAGCCTCTCGCGGCGCGGACTGTTCGAGCGCTACGCCGGCACACCGACGGTAATCCTGCCGGCGCACTTTGCCACGCCGACGGCCGGAACGATCGAACGAGCCGGGTCGACGTGGCGGTATCGGTTTCAGGAAGGGTGAGCGGATCAGCCGCTCGGAGGTGGGTCCGTCTATACACGCCACCAATACCGTGACATCGCCAAAAAAGGGTCGACGCTCTTGTCTTCCCGTCCGCGCACCTCGCGCAGGCGAGCATTGAGCCATGCCGCATAGACTGCTTCCAGAAGCTTCTCCCACAAGCCGCCCGGCAAGGCCGACGTGTTGACCTGAAGCTCGTGCGCGCTGCGATCGTTGCTGGTCATGATGGTCTCCTGTTTCCTGATTGAACACCGACGTTGGTGTGGGAGCCATTTGAGCCGAATCGCCGGCTCGACCGGTCACGGTTTGCGCGACAAATACGGGACGGTAACCGGGACAGAAAGTGACACAGATCGCGTCACAGTCACTGGCGGTCACCTCCTCAAGTAGACTTCGCGCGTCGGGTCGCTATCGGATGAGATCGTCCATGCCTGAACACACTGACTCGTTCGGCTACTGGCTGCGTCGGCGGCGGAAAGCCCTCGACCTGACGCAGGACGCGCTTGCCGAGAGTGTGAGCTGCTCCGCATCGGCCATCCGCAAGATCGAGACCGATGAGCGCCGACCGTCCAAACACCTGGCCGAGCGGTTGGCGGACCGATTGGGAATTTCTCCCGCGGAGCGTGCCGCGTTTCTTGAAGCCGCACGCGCGGTGCATTCGACGGCGAATCTTGATGTCGATGAAGAGCCGGTTTCCGCACCCTACGAACACGCTGCCGAACCTACCCCCCAAAGCGCGACCAACGCCGATGCACACGCCCTGGGGCAACTGCGCGGTGAGGTTTTCGTCGGTCGCAAGAACGAGATGGACGCGCTCGGCTCGGCGTTGGAAGACGTCTTGGCCGGGCACAGCCGCATCGCGATGCTGGCCGGAGAACCGGGAATCGGCAAGACACGCACCGCGCAGGAACTGAGTACGCATGCACTGCAGCGCAACGCGCAAGTGCTATGGGGTCGCTGCTATGAAGGAAAGGGTGCGCCACCGTACTGGCCATGGCTGCAGGTGATCCGCTCAGCCATACAGGACAAGGACGCCGCGCGACTGCAGGCCGAGATGGGCCACGGCGCGGCGGCGATTGCCGGAGTCGTTCCCGAGATATGCGACCACCTGCCGAACATCGCGCCACCGCCGATGTTGGACCCCGAGCAGGCACGGTTTCGCTTGTTCGATTCGATTACGACCTTCCTCAAGAACATCAGCAAGCATCAGCCACTGGTGCTCATTCTCGATGATCTGCACTGGGCTGATCACCCGTCGCTGCGGTTGCTGGAATTTATCGCCGCCGAGGTCGGCGATGCGCCGATGATGGTGGTCGGCACCTATCGTGACGTCGAGATTTCGCGGAAGCACCCTCTTTCCCAGACACTCGCCGAGCTGACCCGGCAGGGGCATCTTCAACGGTTCACCTTGCGCGGGCTGAATGCAGTTGATGTAGGAACCTTTATCGAAAGAATGATCGCGGGCGCCGTGATGCCGAAGGCATTGGCCGGAGCCGTGCACGAACAGACCGAGGGCAATCCGCTGTTCGTTACCGAAGTCGTTCGTCTCCTTGCGCAGGAAGGGGCACTCGATTCGGACTGCATTGCGGGCGTCGAGGGACGGCATCTACGCATTCCCGAGGGCGTGCGGGAAGTCATCGGCAAGCGCTTGGACCGGCTTTCCGAAGAGTGCAATCGCGCCTTGACGATCGCGGCATTGATCGGCAGGCAATTCCAGTTGCAGCAGCTCGCGCGCCTGATGAGTGATGTGACGACGCATCACTTGCTCGAAGTCCTCGAGGAGGCGCTTACCACCCGCGTAATCGAGGCGCTACCGCGGGGCACCGGCCATTACCAATTCAGTCATGCGCTGATCGGGGAGACGTTGGCCGAAGAGATACCCACGTCGCGGCGGGTCCGCCTACACGCGCAGATCGGTGACGCACTCGAGGCGCTTTACGGATCGCAGGCCGAGACCCACGCTGCGCAGCTCGCGCACCATTTCTCGGAAGCGTCGTCCTTGATCGGCCACACAAAGCTGGTCCACTATGCATCGCTGGCGGGAGAGCGCGCCCTTGCAACGTACGCGTACGAGGAAGCCCTTAAGCACTTCGAGCAAGCCTTGACTGCCAAGGAAGGTGCACCAATGGACGCCCAGACCGCTGGGCTCCTGTTTGGGCACGCGCGGGCGCAGATGGGGATCCTCGAGCGGCTGCACTTTCCCAAGGCGGTCGAGTCGTTTCGAAAAGCGTTTGATTGCTTCGTCGCGATTGGCGACGTGGCGCGCGCGATCGCGATCGCCGAATTCCCGTTTCCGCACTTTCCCGGCCTGGAAGGTGCGATGGCCGAGTTCGTGGGCAAGGCACTCCGACTGGTACCTGAAGACTCACTCGAAGCCGGCCGCTTGTTGTCTCGGAACGGGAGAATCCTCGGGATCCATCAAGCGGATCCGAATGCGGCCCAGGGCGCGTTTCATCGCGCGCTCGCCATTGCCAGACGTGAGGGCGATACGGTGCTCGAGATCCGCACGCTCGCGAGCGCCACCTACATCGATTACTTCCACCTGCGATTTCGCGAGGCCATCGCGAAAGGCGAGCGCGCGATCATGCTGGCCAACGGTACGAAGGAGCTCGATTCTGAGCTCACTGCGCGATATTGGGTCGCCTCGAGCCTTCGGGACCTGGGCGACTTGTCCAGTCTTCGCAAACACGCGATCGCAGCGATGCCCGCTGCAGAGAAGTGGCGCAACCGATTTTGGCTTGCCGGTGTGCACTGGCTGAATGAGAACGCGAGTCGCTTGAAGGGTGAATGGGAATCTGCCCGCG
>JANMUI010000153.1:0-3240 GCA_031391405.1 Betaproteobacteria bacterium | reverse complement strand
ACTCGCTGTCGATGAACGGCACATGCGCGAGCACCCATCGCAGCTTGGCAATGCCATCCACGTTGCCGGCCGCCACCAGCTCATCGTGGATGATCTTCCAGTTGTCGATGATGATCTTGAAGTCGGTGGCACTAAGCGAATGGTTCTCGTTGCGCCAACCGGCCTTCGCGACCCGCCGCGTGCCGTTCTGCCAAGCCGCGCCACCAGGTAGCGTGAATGGGCCGGCGGTGAATTCCCCGATGCCAAGAATGCGCAGCATCCGATCGCCGAATTCGTTGAAGGTGTTGTTGAGGCGGGCTTGCAGCTCGGGTGTTTCTGGATCCTCTTCCAGGTGCAGGAAGTTGAGCCAGATCCGATTGATGAGCTTGCCTTCACGATGAAGCGCACGCAGCGAGTCGAACGCGCGATAGCGATCGAAGTTCGCCGCGCCGTCGGTGCTGTTGCCAACCGCCGGGAATCCGCCTTGATCGAGATGCGTGGTGATGCCGACCGAGGCGGCGAAGCGCATCGCATCCTGCAGACCGCGCTTCTGCGTATCGAGGGTCTGCATCTGCCGTAACCGGTTCAATGCGGTGAGTGAAGCAGTGCCGGCCGCGACCGCGCCGTCCGCGCCGATGGTGATACCGTGCGAGTCGAAAAACGCCTTGCCAAGCGCGTTGGTCGCACCCGGTCCGGCGAAGCTCTCCATAATGAACACCGGATGGTTCGGGACGGCTGCGCTCAACTCGGCGAGCGTCGGAAAGCGGGTCGGCTGCGGGTCTGGAAAGAATTGGTTGCGGCTGAACCCGCCGATCGAGGTGATCCACGCCCCTGCCGGCACACCCGCAGCGCGAGCGGCAAGCGTATCAACCGCTTCCTGGATCGAATTGGCGTTCTCCAGGCGCGTATCGTGACCGGGGCGCAGGCCCAGCAGGACGATGTGATTGTGGTTGTCGATGACCCCCGGCACGACGGTGCGGCCGCGCAGGTTGATCGATTTGACGCAATCGCCACCGTCAGACTCGCCGCCCACCGCCGCGAATCGACCGCCACGGATCAGCACCGAGGAGACGACGCGATCCTTCGCGTCCATCGTATGGATCTTGCCGTTGACGAGACGGATCGACTGCTGCCCCTTGCAGTCGTCGCGATCGTCATCGGCGCGAGCTTGTGTGGTGAATCCGAGTGCGGCCAATGAAACCGCCGCGATGAGGGTTGGGACAATCTTCGGCACGGGACCTCCATTGTTTGACATACGATGATCCCAGACGGGGTCATCGAGATGCGCGGGCCCATGCGATTGGCCGCAAGCTCGCCGGATCCTCGGAGCACAAGCGGACGTCGCGTCCCCGCTCTTGAAGGGCGCGTCATTACCGCTTGAGGCAAGGCACCACGCGCCTTGATCTTAGGAGGGTTGGTACGAATAGTCCGCGAGCTCGACAAATAATGTCGAAATAGCGAAAGGAAAATCGAGAACGCAACAGTCGGGGATCACGCACCGTTGTGAGCGTCCGGAATTCTTCCAGGAATCCGT
Source organism: Betaproteobacteria bacterium (assembly GCA_031391405.1). Lineage (GTDB taxonomy): Bacteria > Pseudomonadota > Gammaproteobacteria > Burkholderiales > SG8-39 > SHXR01. Next base: position 1,727 of record JANMUI010000153.1, on the reverse strand, counting down.
CCGTCCACGCAGGACCTATTCAAACACGCGCCAGCATGACGATGGGCGTGAAGTCCTTGACCGGATCGTATGGCAGCTTCTTGTTGACCGCGGGATTGGTGCCATGCGTACTACCGGTTCCGAGCAGCAGCAGATAGCCGTCAGGCGCGGCCCGCGCCACAGCCACGGCGCCGATCGCACCGCCCGCACCAGCGCGGTTGTCGACGATAACGGGTTGACCGAGTCCTGCCCCGATTCGCTCGGCGACGATCCTGCCGACGGGATCCATTGGCTCGGATCCATTGGCTCGGATCCATTGGGGCGCTGATCGGGCAGGAGGCGCCTGGGTCAAGACGGGGCCAGACAAAATTCCGGGGGAAGGGCAGACAATGAAACGTTAGGGGTCAACGCTGCGGCTACCCAACCCCGGACCAATTGGCTTCTACCTGAAATCAGCAGCGCGATCGTACGTGGGAAAAAGCGCCACGTACATCCGTTTTCGGTGCAATTTCCAAGAATTCACAATACTGATCGCCAGACGGCGAATAAATCGGGACAAAAGGATAGTTGGAGGTCAGGTAGCCGGGGATCGAGCGCATGTGGCAGCCCGCCTCTGCCAATCTTCAGTAACGGGGTGGACGTACATCGCATCGTCTGTCGCTCAGCGTCCGCCCGCACCAAACCGGTGAATATGCAGCGGCGTTTTCGCGAGCCCCGGACAGTAGGTACCCACGATCGGTTCGAGCCGCTGGTACAGCTTGCGGTTGTCGCGATTCAGGCGCTCCAAACGCACGCGCGCTGCTTCCGCGTCACGTGCAAGCTTTGATACGTCGATCGCGGTGAGCCGATGATTGTCGACGACAAGCTTGCCGCCGATCATGACCGAATGCACCGCGGACCCGTCTTCGATATGCACGAGGCCGTTGGTTGGATCGTTGAGCGGAATCCAGTTGATGTGGTCCGATTCGAGGAACACGATATCGGCCTTGTAGCCTGCCGCGATCCGACCGATGCGATCACCAAACCCAAGTGCCTTCGCGCTGCCCTCGGTCGCGGCATGGACCACTTCTTCGGTGGTGATCCACCGTTGCCAGTCGGGCCCCTGCACTTTCGAGACCATCGAAGCGAGGCGCATCGACTCGTACATGTTCTGATTGTCGGAGCAGCTCGACCCGTCGGTGCCGATGCCCACATTCACGCCGCGATTGAGCATGCCGCGCATGTCGGCCAACCCGTTGCCGAGGCGCATGTTGCTGCCCGGATTATGCGCGACCGATGCACCATGATCACCGAGCCGGCGCATGTCATCGTCGTCAAGCCAGACACCGTGCGCAACGGTGAAATCCGGACCGACCAAGCCAAGCTTGTCCATATGCGCTGTGAGCGTCGTCCCGTAGCGGCGCAGGCCTGCGATCACCTGGACTTTCGATTCGGCGACATGCGTGTGCAGACCCACGCCGAATTCATGCGCGAGGTCGCGACACGCGACGAGGAATGCGTCCGAGCAATGGTGCGGAATCGTCGGGGCCACCGCCGAACGAATCCGATCATGATCGAATTTCCATCCACGGAGCGCTTGCCGCATGCTCTTCAATGTCAGCTTGTGCGGCGCCTGCTTGAACCGTTCGACGTCCTTGCGAAGCGCCGGCGTCAGCATGTCCATGAGACCCGGAATCGCCTCGAAGAAACTGATATCGGACACCATCGGTGCCACTACGGCTCGCATGCCGATGTCTTGATATGCGCGG
>JANMUI010000113.1:0-7495 GCA_031391405.1 Betaproteobacteria bacterium | reverse complement strand
TCGAAGGGTGAATGTTGTGCGCCGGCGATTAACCGTTCGCCCTGAGCGCGTCGAAGGGTGAATGCCGTGCGCCAGCGATTAACCGTTCGCCCTGAGCGCGTCGAAGGGTGAATGTTGTGGAAGGCGTAATGAAGCCTCGGTTCACCCTTCGACAGGCTCAGGGCGAACGGAGGTTAGGTCCATCGTTCGACGAACGCAGGGCGAACGGAGGTTCCGTCCACTCTTCCACCGGCTCAGGGCGAACGGAGGCTCGGTCCACCCTTCGACGAGCGCAGGGCGAACGGAGGTGCGGTCCACCGTTCTATCGATGGTTGATGCCTACCGCTGCGTCCACCGAGTTGAAGCCGTCACGGCGCAGGCACTTCGCAAGATCGCGCTTGATGCGCGGCACGAGCCCCGGGCCGCCAAACACAAGGGCGGAATAGAGCTGCACCAGCGAGGCACCCGAGCGGACCTTCGCGTAGGCATCCTCCCCACTTGCTACGCCACCACATCCGACGATCGTAAGCTTGCCCTTCGTGTATCGATACATCGATGAGAGACAGGTGTTCGCTTTCAGGAACAGCGGCCGGCCCGAAAGCCCGCCTGTTTCACCTCGAAACGCGCTTTGCAAGGTTTCTGGCCGATCGATCGTGGTATTGCCGACGATGAGTCCGTCAACACCAACGCTCAAAGCAACTTCGGCGATATCAGCGAGCTCGGCCTCGGTGAGGTCGGGCGCGATCTTCACCAGCAATGGTGGAAGGCGTTTCGCATCGGGTTGCGCTTTTCTCCGCGTATCGAGCACGGCGTGCAACAACGCCTCCACCTGGTCGCGAGCCTGCAACGCGCGCAAGCCCGGCGTGTTGGGCGAGGAGATATTGACAACCAGATAATCGGCGTGTGCGGTAACCGCCTTGATGCCGGCAACGAAGTCGGCAATTGCGTCAGTGGATGTCTTGTTCTTGCCGACATTCGCACCGACGATGCCGGGCCGCATCGCCCTGCGCCGTGCCTTCAGCCGCTCGACATAGGGGATCAAACCTTCGCTGTTGAAACCGAATCGATTGATGACGGCCTCGTCTTCATCGAGACGGAAGAGGCGCGGCTTGGGATTTCCCGGCTGCGCAAGCGGCGTGACGGTGCCTGCTTCAACGAAACCAAAGCCCATCGACAGCATGGCATCCATCACTTCGGCGTCCTTGTCGTATCCGGCGGCAAGCCCGATTGGATTCGGAAAATCGATGCCGAGCACTTTCGTCGCAAGGATGGGATCGTCGGGCGCAGGACGCGGAGAGAACGGGCCGTGTTTCAGCGCGAAGATGGAAAGATGATGCGCGGCTTCAGCGTCGACGAGACGGAGGGCGGGGCGGACGAGCGCGTAAAGAGTAGAAAGCATTCGCTCAGAAATTTGTCACGGAGGACACGGGGACGGAAGGTGAGGTAACGGAGGATCAAAGTGATTTTCGCGCTTCCCATATTTTTTGATTTACTCCTGAATCCTCCGCGTCCTCCGTGGTTAATTTTTTAGTCGGCGCCAAACCCTGCCGTGCCCCCATGCGCCTTCGACCATCCACGCGGATCGCGCATGAATGCCTCCACTGCCGCCGATGTCGTTGCATCGAATCGGTTGCTGGCCTTGGCAACGGCCAGCACGTCCCACCATGTCGCGAGACTATGCAATGTGATGCCCATATCGGTGAGCACCTTCACGCCATCGGGGAAGATGTCGTAATAGAACACGACGAACACGTGATCTGCTTTCGCACCTGCCGCGCGCAGGGCGTTGCAGAAGTTGATCTTGCTGCCGCCGTCGGTCGCGAGGTCTTCGACGAGCAAGGTCCGTTGGCCCGGGACGATATGCCCTTCGATCTGCGCGTTATGCCCGAAGCCTTTTGGTTTCTTGCGCACGTACTGCATCGGCACGGCGAGCCGATCGGCCATCCAGGCGGCGAACGGAATACCGGCCGTCTCGCCACCCGCTACCGCATCGAACTGTTCGAATCCGACATCGCGCATGATGCTCGCCGCGCCGAAGTCCATCAAGGTCTGGCGCACGCGCGGGAACGAAATGATGCGCCGGCAATCGGTGTACACCGGGCTCGCAAGACCCGAGGTAAAAATGAATGGCTTGCCGGTCATGAAGCGGACCGCTTCGATCTCGAGCAACATCTTCGCCGTCAGCTCCGCCATCACGGCCTTGTCGATGAATGCTGCCACGTGCGTCATGCGCCGACCACCTTCCATTGAATCGATTCGCCGCCACGATACACGAGCGCCTTTTCTTCCGGACCTTCGACCCGGACTTCCTCGGGCGCGGTCCAGGCCGAGCGCTCGAGCGTGATGCGCTCTTCGTTGGGCGGCAATCCGTAATGCGCCGCACCGTTGAGCGATGCGAACTGTTCCAGTCGATCGAGCGCCCCCGCCTGATCGAACACCTTTGCATAGGTTTCAATCGCCACCGGTGAGTTGAAGAGACCCGCCGCCCCGACGACATTGAGCTTCTTGGCGATGCCATGGGGCGCGGAGTCCGTGCCGATAAAAAAACTCTTTCCGCCGGATGTAGCCGCTGCCACCAGCGCGCGCCGATCACTCTCTCGTTTGATGACCGGCATGCAATACATGTACGGCCGCAGCCCGCCACCCAGCCACATCGTGCGATTGAGCTCCAGGTGATACGGGGTAATCGTGCCGGCCACTTGCGGAAACGCGCTCGTCACGAATTGAACGCCGATCTCCGAGGACACGTGTTCGAGAATGATCTTCAGGCCTGGAAAGCGCTTCGTCATCGGTACCAAGCGCCGCTCGATGAAAACCGCCTCGCGATCGAAGACATCGACCTCGGGATCCACCTCCTCACCGTGAATGCACAAGCGCATGCCGATTTTCTCCATGCGCTCGAACACCGGCGCAACCTTTTCATAGCTGGTGACGCCGTAGGTGGAGTTGGTCGTCGCATTCGCCGGATAGAGCTTCACCGCGGTGAATACGCCGGCCTTGAACCCGCGCTCGACCTCGTCGGGGTCGGTCGTATCGGTCAGGTAGCTCGTCATCAGCGGCTGGAACGTCGAACCGGCGGGCAGCGCCGCCAGCGCGCGCTCGCGATAGGCGATCGCGTCTTTCACTGTGATGACCGGCGGCACGAGATTCGGCATGAGGATCGCACGTGCGAAATGACGCGCGGAAAACGGCAACGTAGCCTTCAGCATGCTGCCGTCGCGAACGTGCAGATGCCAGTCGTCGGGTTTGCGAAGAGTGATGCGGTCGGTCATTTCTTGATCCCTCGATTTCTACCGATTCAATACCGATCCAATACCGATTCATTACCGATTCACCGCAGAGGACACAGAGGACGCAGAGGTTTGTTTGTAGCGCCACATTGACGATTCAATCATCCGACACTTCACATTTTGACACCGAGCCGAATGGCACTTACTTAACATGCACTGCTCGAGCCTCCGTTCTTAACATGCACTGCTCGAGCCTCCGTTCGCCCTGAGCCCTTACTTCAATCCTCCGCGTCCACCGTGGTCCAATGCCTGGAATTGCCTTTTCGCTGCGTCCTCTGTGTCCCCTGTGGTGAAAATTCCTGCGGTAGTAGGTCTCTAACTGATCCCCATCTTCCCCGCCTCGTACACATCCTTCCTTACATGATCGACCATCCCGCCCGTCAGTGACGCGACCCGCTCGATCCCGCGCTTCTCGCACCATGTCGCTAGCCCCTCGATGATCGCGATCATCGCCGTCGGACTGCGAAAGCTTGCAAAGCCCACTTCCACCGCCGTCGCGCCGGCCAGCAGGTATTCGACGACGTCCTCCGCACGCATGATGCCACCGCAGCCGATGATCGGGATCTTCACGAATTTCGAGCACTGGTGGACCATGCGAAGCACGATAGCCTTCACACCCGGCCCCGAGATGCCCCCGTAACCGTTGCCGATGCTGGATTGAAATGTGTCCAAGTTGATCTTCAGGCCAAGCAGCGTATTCGACACGGTGATTGCGCTGGCACCGCCCTTCTCCGCGGCCTCGGCCACTGCCGAGACATCGCCCGCATTCGGTGAGAGCTTCGCCCAGAGCGGCTTGTTGCTCATCTCGCGACAAAGCTTCACGACCTTGTAGGTATGCTCTTCGTTCAACGCGAAATTGCCGCCACCCGGCTCGCGGGTCGGGCACGAAATATTCAGCTCGATCACATCGACACCAGGCACGCTCACATCGCGCGCCATCGCGCCGAAATCCTCGATCTTCTCGGCGGTGACGCTACAGACGAGCGGAGGCGTGAATTGCTTGTATTGCGCCAGTTGTACGTCGAGAAAATATTGCAACCCTTTAGTCGGCAAGCCGATCGAGTTGATCATGCCCGCTTCGATCTCCGACACCCGGGGTGGCGGATTGCCTGCCCGGTAGTGCCGCGACACGGTCTTGGTGACCAGTGCCCCGAGTCGATTCAAATCGATGGCCTGCGAGAATTCATTCGAGAAGGTTCCCGATGCGGGCATCACCGGGTTCTTCAGCAGAACGTTGCCGATCTTGACCGATAGATCTACCATCCGAGGCACTCCTGCAGATCGAATACCGGCCCCTCGACGCACACACGGCGCAATGTGTTCTTGCCGCCCACGTCGAACGTTCGCACGCAAATGTAGCAAGGCCCAAGGCCGCATGCCATGATCTGCTCCATCGCGGCCTGACCGGGTATCCCATACTCCTTGCCGAGCCGCTTCATCAATTGCAGCAGCCGGTTCGACCCGCATGTGAAGAACGCATCTGCGCGCTGTTCCGCGATGAGGCCGCGCAGAATTGCTTCCACGTTCGCAACCGCGCTCGACCCATCGGTGTCGAGCACCTTGACCACGCTGCCGACGCTCTCGAATAGATCGGCGGCCAAGGCCAACTGCTCATTGCGCGCGCTCAGAATGGCCGTGACACGCACGCCCCGCTCGCCTGCAATCTGCGAAATCGGCGCCATGGTGGCAAGACCCACGCCGCGGCCGAGCACCACAATGTTCTTCCACTCGGGCCGCAGCGAAAATCCGATGCCAAGCGGTCCGACCATGTTGAGCGCGTCGCCGGGCACGAGCGTTGCAAGCCCGCGCGTGCCACGCCCCACCACTTTGTATAGAAATTCAAGCCGCGCACCGGATCGGGCAACCCGATAGACGCTTTGCGGGCGCCGAAACCAGACCTCCCCCGCATCAGGCGAGGGGCACAGCAGATTGAAGAATTGGCCGGGATGCGCCGCGAGCGCTTTTGGCGAGGCCTTCACCACAAGATGCTTGTATTCATCGTTGACCCACTCATGGGCGACGACCGGGCACACCGTTTCTTCCACCGGGCATTGGACGGGCGAGTGGCCCGACCCGGCTTGCCCGACGATCACCGCGGACGACGCGTACGCAATTTCAGTCACTAATCAGTTCTCCTGGTACGCCGCGCATCCGGGACACCATCATCGGATACCCAAAGCGGAGGCATGGGGTCTGATTATAGAATCGACTGACCATGAACCCCGTGCCAATCAAAACCCTTTGCGCGTCACCGCCACATCGCCATTCGGCGGGGCCCGCATGAAGCGCTATCGGTAATGGGCGCCGCGGACCCACCTCTCCACGCCAAGACGCGCGTCATCGGCGAATCCGTTCTTCGCCTGGAAGACGGCCCGCTCATTCGTGGCGAGGGCCGGTTCGCGGCTGACCTTTCGTTTCCCCACCAACTCCACATGCGGATGGTTCGATCGACATTCGCGCACGGCAAGCTTGTTGCGATCGATTCCACCGCGGCCCGCGCAACCAAAGGCGTCGTTGCGGTTTGGACGCATGCGGATGTGGCCGACCTCCCGCCCATCGCGTTACGCGAAGGGCCGGTACCGGCGTTGCAGCCCTATTTGCAGCCCATCCTCGCGCGGGAGATGGTGCGCTATGTCGGCGAACCGGTGGCGGTGGTCTTTGCGACCGATCCCTATCTTGCCGAAGACGCGGCCGAGCTGGTGGAGGTTCGCGTCGAGGAACGCCCTGTTCTGCTCGATGCGAGCGCGCCGCCACGCGAATTCGCGCCGGGCCACACCACGGATCCTACGATCATCCACAAGGGCTATGGTGATGTGGACGCCGCATTTCGCGACGCATACGCGGTCGTGTCGCTCGACTTGTCGATCGGTCGCTTTTCCGGCGTGCCACTGGAAACCCGCGGACTGCTGGCCCGCTACGATCCGATGCACGACGTGCTGGAGCTGCACGGCGCGGCCAAGATTCCGCATCGGAACCGTGAAGCACTCGCGAAGATGTTGAACCGCAGCCCGTCGTCATTGCAGTTGTATGAATGGCATGTGGGAGGCGGCTTTGGTGTGCGCGGGGAGATCTATCCTGAAGACGTGTTGATTCTCGTTGCGGCGCTGCGGCTCAAGCGCCCGGTCAAATGGATTGAAGACCGCTACGAGCATCTGATCGCGGCCAACCAGTCGCGCGAGCAGCGCCATCAGATCCGCGCGGCAGTGGATGCGGAAGGAAATATTCTTGCGATCGACGACGTGTTCTTCCACGATCAGGGCGCCTATATCCGCACGCACGGGGCGCGCGTGGCGGACATGGCGGCCGGCATGCTCCCAGGACCCTACCGAATTCCCGCCTATCGGATCGCCGGACATTTCCGGCTGACCAACAAGACGCCCGCCGCAACGTTCCGTGCGCCCGGCCGATTCGAGGGCACCTTCATTCGCGAGCGACTCGTCGATGCGATTGCACATCGTCTTGGCATCGATCCGATCGAGGTTCGCCGTCGCAATTTGATCACCGCAAGCGAAATGCCGTTTCACCGCCCGATGGACACGCTCGAAGACGAGATCGAATACGACTCGGGTGATTATCCGAAGCTGCTCGATCGCCTACTCGCCGCGTCCAAATGGGAAACGCTTCGCACTGCCCTCGAGAATCGCCGGCACAGAGGGGAATGCGTTGGCGCCGCGATCGCGCTCTTCGTCGAGAAGAGTGGGCTTGGACCGATGGATGGCGTGCGCGCGAGCATCGATTCATCCGGCACAGTCGAGCTTGTCACCGGCGGCGCATCAGTCGGCCAGGGGTTCGAGACGGTGATGGCGCAAATTTGCGCCGAAGCACTTGGTACGGCCTACACCCAGGTTCGCGTGGTGCACGGACAGACGAATCGCATTGCCTACGGTATCGGCGCGCATGCCACACGCGCAACCGTGATGACCGGATCCGCGACCCACATCGCGGCGTTGAAGCTGCGTGCCAAGCTGCTCGATCTGGCCGCGGAGCTGCTCGACTCGCCACCAGAGTCGCTCGATATCGCGGGCGGGCGCATCTTCATGCGAGACATTCCGTCGGGCCCCGCGGTGACATTCGCCGATGTCGCACGCGCTGCTGCACCGGGTTCAGCGGCACTGCGTGGACGCGACCCGGGTCTCAGCGTGGAAGGCTGGTTTCGCGCCGAGCACATGACCTATCCGTATGGCGGACACATGGCGGTCGTCAACATAGATCGCGATACAGGCGCC
>JANMUI010000110.1:0-2218 GCA_031391405.1 Betaproteobacteria bacterium | reverse complement strand
GTGGCGGGCAAAGCTTCCCGATTGCCGAAGCCGGGTGGCTCGGGTATTTTGACGGTACTCGCTCCAATCGAGCACCTGCCGCATGGAGTCGGGTTTGCTGGAGGCGACCCATGTCTGGCTTCGAGGGCTTTCCCGGCGGTGACGTTCGCGCCAAGCTCGACCATCCGGTGATCGATGCGGATGCGCATGTGGTGGAGTGCGATTTCGCGCATCTCGATTTCGTGCGACAACTCGGCGGCGAGAAGATGGTCGACAGGGTGTCGTCCGTTATCGCGGCGGCCGGCCCGACTGTGCGTGGCTTCTGGTGGGGCATTCCGTCCGGTCCGCACACCGGCGATCGTGCCATGGCGCAGTTGCCGCGCTACCTGCGCTCCCGCATGGATGAGCTCGGCATCGATTTCGGCCATTGCTATACGACGCGCGGCCTGAGCCACCTGTACATCACCGACGAAGAGGCACGACGGACGAGCTGCCGTGCGCTCAACATGCTTTACGCCGAGATGTACGCCGACGTTGGTGATCGACTGCGGCCGGTCGCGGTGATTCCCACCTACACGCCGCAAGAAGCGATTGAAGAGCTCGAGTTCGCGGTGCTAAAGCTCGGCCACAAGGCGATACACATCGGCACCGAGTTGCGCGGGCCCGCACGCCCGGCGACCGGGAAGGATCCGTTTCTGCAACCGACGCAGTCGACGCGCTCGATCGTCATGGATTCGCCGTACGACTTCGATCCGTTCTGGCGTCGCTGTATCGAATTGAAGGTGACGCCGGTCTGCCACACATCTTCGCGTGGCGTCGGCTATCGCGCATCGCCCAGCAACTATGTATTCAACCACCTCGGCGATTTCGCGAACGGCGCGGAGTTCTTCTGTCGCTCGTTGTTCTTCAGCGGCGTGACGCGCCGGTTTCCGGAGCTCTCATTCGGTTTTCTCGAAGGCGGCGTGGCCTGGGCGGTCAATCTGCTGAACGATATCGTCGAGCATTGGGAAAAGCGCAATGTCGATGCGCTCGAGAAAAACCTCAATCCCGAACTTCTTGACGTCGATCTGCTCGAACGTCTCTTTCGCGAATTCGGCAGTCCGCGGTTGTCACCGGAGCGATTGCGTGCCAACCCGCACGGTCAACTGATGATCAAGCGGCCCGATCCATTCGACGAATTCGCGGCCTGCGCGATGACCGAGATCGGGACGCTCCGGACGCTATTCGTCGATCCGTTCTACTTCGGTTGCGAAGCGGACGATCGCATGATCTCGGTGGCTTTCAATCGGCGACTCAACCCGCTCGGCAGGGTGTTGAAGCCGGTATTCGGCTCCGACATCGGTCACTGGGATGTGCTCGACGCCACCAGCGTTCTCAGCGAAGCATGGAATCTGGTGAATGCCAAGCTGCTGACACAAGAAAATTTCCGCGACCTCACGTTCGTCAATCCGGCCATGATGCACCTGTCGATGAATCCGGACTACTTCGAAGGCACGGTGTTGGAGGCGGCGGCGAAGGAATTGCTCGCACAGACCGGGTCGAAAGAGCGCGAGCGGGCCTCATAATCGATGCTTCTCCCGCCGGCACATCCGTATCCGATAGTCCGTTCTGGCTGAGCCCTTCGACAAGCTCAGGACAGACCTGTCGAAGGCAATTGCACGCCATTGCGTCCTTTGCGTCCTTTGCGGTTCAATCGTTTCCGGTCGTCATCCTTGCCACACCCCGTACCCTTGCTCCCGCAATCCGATCGCCAGCTCCACTTCCATTTCGCATGCGGCGGCGTACGGCATCGGATTGAAGCATTCGTACAGCTCCGGCATGAGTCTCACGCCGTATTTTTGAACATAGCGATTGGCTTGAATGCCGGCCTTGTGCTTGTCGAACCGCACATCGGGATCGAGCCCGGTCATGCCGACGTATACGCAGGGTTTGCTTCGATCGATGTCCGGGTTCGACTTGCGAAAGCGCGCTTCATACCAGACGTCCGGATCCAGCAAAACGACGTAGACACGGTGATGATGGCGGCCTGATCGCGGCGCCTTTACAGCGCGCCGTCCGCGAGGCTTCCGGGTAACCGGCTCGGTCACTGCGCCTTGATGTTTCCCGCCTTCGCAACGGCAGTCCAGCGCGCGATGTCGTCGGCGATGATTTTCGAGAACGCCTCGGTCCCCAATCCGGACGGGTCGACCCCGAGCCCGGCGAAGCGCTCGCGCACATCCGCCATCGCAATGATGCGCGT
>JANMUI010000092.1:0-19247 GCA_031391405.1 Betaproteobacteria bacterium | reverse complement strand
CGGTCGTCGAGCAGATGGCCGGTGATCCCACACTCATCAATCTTGCCAGCCGCTCGATTGCAACTCGACCGCTCACGGTAGTGAAGCAGATGGAGGCCGAGGCGCAGCAGGCCTACCTCGGCAAGATGAAGGAGCTGGAAGACAACCTGAATCAAACCAAGGAGAAGCTCTCCGCGCTCGAGAAGAAGCCCCCGCCCGGTCAGAAGCCGGATCCGACCACGAAGGTTTCGCTCACCCCGGAGCAGCAGGAAGAGGTCGACAATTTCCGCAAGCGCGTCGTGGAAACCCGGAAGGAATTGAAAGATGTCCGACGCGACTTGCGCGCCGACAGCGAGGCGCTCGAGTTCTGGACAAAGGTGTTCAACATCGCGTTCATGCCGATCGTCGTGACGATCGCGGGGATCCTGATCGGACTGTTGAAGCGCAGGCGCCTTTCGCGCGGAATCAATCCGGTTTCAGCGTAACGCCTCACTCCATCCTAACCGGCTGGATTCGTGCGCACGAATCTGAAAGGGCGAATCGATGCAGATCAAAGGTAGTGCATTCATCGTCACTGGCGGCGCGTCGGGTCTTGGCGAAGCCACCACGCGCATGCTCGTTGAAAACGGCGGGCGGGTCATTATCGCCGACGTTCAGGTAGAGCGCGGCCAAGCGCTGGTGGCGGAGCTCGGCGCCAATACGCGCTTCGTGAAGTGCGATGTGACGAGCGAAGCGGATGGCCAGGCAGCCGTGCAGGCCGCCATCAGCGACTTCGCTGCATTGCAAGGCTTGATCAATTGCGCGGGAATCGCGGTTGGAGAAAAAACCGTAGGCAAAGACGGCCCGCACAATCTGGCCGCCTTCAGCCGGGTGATCCAGGTGAACCTGATCGGCTCGTTCAACATGATTCGGCTTGCCGCGACGCAAATGGTGAAGGGGCAGCCGAACCCGGCCGGCGAGCGCGGCGTGATCGTGAACACGGCATCGGTAGCCGCGTTCGATGGGCAGATTGGACAAGCCGCCTATTCGGCGTCGAAGGGCGGCATCGTCGGCATGACCTTGCCGGTCGCCCGCGATCTTTCACGCGATGGGATCCGTGTGTGCACGATCGCACCGGGAATTTTCGAGACGCCGCTCTTGAAAGGACTCTCCAAGGAAATTCAGGACTCGCTCGGCCGGCAAGTGCCTTTCCCGTCACGACTCGGTCGTCCATCGGAATACGCGGCGCTTGCCCGGCACATCATCGAAAACGAGATGCTGAACGGCGAGACCATCCGATTGGATGGTGCGATTCGCATGGCGCCGCGTTAGCGCCTTGCGAAATCGCGAGGTTTCCGAATGAATTCACTTCCCGCAGGGTGGCAAGGCAACGTGGCGATGCCCGATTCTGCGATCGCGCCGATTGATCCCGTAACGCTTTTGACGCTCGAAGAACTGTCGACCGACCCGCAATTCATGGTGACGCTGATCGCCGGATTCGTACGCGATTCTGAAAAGCAGCTTCGCCTCGCGCGCGAAGCCATGGCGTCGGCGCAGTGGTCGGGCGTGCGCGACGCATTGCACGCGATACAGGGGACTTCGGGCAGCGTCGGCGCAGTTGGCCTGATGCGCACATGCCTCGATCTCCGAAGGCGATCCAATGACCAGCTCACGCATGAAGGCGCGGCCCGCATCGAAGGTCTCGCAGCGCAACTTGAAGAGAGCCGCGTTCTGCTCGAGCGATATCTTGGTGACCGTGTCCACTTGAATCGCTGAGCACACGCCTATCGGGCGCGGATCAACCGGTTTTTTGCGGCTTCAACTCACGCTGATAGCGATAGGCGCGATCGACATACCCCGTGGCGATGCCCGCGATCCACTCGATTTCGTCAGGGCGGATGGAACGAACGACCTTGGCTGGAGATCCAAGCAGCAGCACGCCATCCGGAAATTCCTTTCCTTCAGGAACGAGCGCACCCGCGCCGACGATGCTCTGCTTGCCGATACGGGCGTGATTCATGACGACGCTATTGATGCCGACGAGCGAACCCTCTCCGACGAAACATCCGTGCAGCATCGCGAGGTGCCCCACGCTGACACCTGCGCCCAAGGTCAGCGGCGCGCCGGGATCCGCATGGAGAACCGATGCGTCCTGGATATTGCAGCGATCCCCGATCGTGATCAATTCGCTGTCACCCCGGATCACGACATTGAACCAGACGTTGGCCTGATGTCCCAGCGCGACCGATCCGATCACCGTGGCATTGTGGGCGACGAACCAATCACTACTGGAAAACGATACTTGACGATCGCCAAGCGAGAACACGGACATGCGCGAACCTCTAGGAAAAGTGACAACCGGGGAAACGACGCATGTTAGCAAACGCGATTGCGGCTGCGTCCCCGCCTTCGCACCTCGCATCCGGGCAGCGGGCCGGAACACGACTGATACCATTGCGCGCCTTCGAAAGTCTCACGGCGTAAGGAACACCATTGAAACAGAGCGGTTCAGAGTATTTGTCGATTCGCGGCTTGCGATATCACTGCCGCACGTGGGGTGCCGCGCATGCGCCGGTCGTCATGATGCTGCATGGCTGGATGGACGTCGGTGCGTCGTTCCAGTTCCTGGTCGATGCGTTCAAGGGGCGTTACCGGTTCGTTGCGCCCGATTTGCGTGGATTCGGCGAGACGCAATGGTGCGGCGTGGACTCGTACTGGTTCCCTGATTATTTTGCCGATCTCGACGCCCTGATCGACGCCTATTCGCCAGCCGCGCCGCTGGCGCTGGTGGGGCACAGTATGGGCGGCAACATTGCATCGATGTACGCCGGCATTCGACCCGCGCGTGTGGCCAAGCTCGTGAACGTGGAAGGTTTCGGGATGGGCGCAACCATGTCCGATCAGGCCCCGCGTCGCTATGGCCGTTGGCTTGACGAGATCAAGACGCAGCAGGGATTTCGTGACTACGCAAGCTTCGATGAGTTGGCCGCCCGGTTGCAGTCAAAGAATCCGCGTCTCTCCAGTGAGCGGGCAGCATTCCTTGCTCCGCATTGGGGGGATCGACGAGCGGATGGGCGCGTGGCGCTACGGAGCGATCCGGCACACAAGCGGGTCAACCCCAACTTGTATCGGATCGAAGAAACCAAGGCGTGCTGGCGGGCAATCGAGGCACCGGTGTTATGGGTTACCGGAAGAGAAACCGAAACGCTGAAAAGGATGGGCCTCGATGCCGATGCGCTGGTGGATCGGAAGCGCGCGTTCCCGCAGTTGCATGAAACCGAAATCGCCGATGCGGGTCATATGATCCATCACGATCAGCCGGCGCGACTTGCCGCAGTGATCGAGGACTTTTTGCGTGCAGGGCCCAGGCCGTTCGAAGGCCTGTAATGGCTCGTGTGTTAACGTGGCCGGTCCGTTGTTGGGATTCGCACGAATACCGCGGCACCAAGCATCCCACGTAAGTTCTCAAAAGCAACTTTCGACTGGCTTCTACCCTTGAACGCTGATCTTCATTGTCATTCATCAGTATCGGACGGAACGCTCCGTCCTGCGGATGTCGCTGGGCGCGCCGCATCCAACGGCGTTTCGCTCTGGACGCTGACCGACCATGATTCGATCCAAGGTCTGGCCGAAGCGCGGGAGGCGGCTGCCGGCACCGGCATGCAATTTATCGACGGCGTTGAAATTTCGGTTACCTGGAATTTTCAGAATCTTCATGTCGTGGGGCTCAATATCGACCCCGACGATGCGGGTCTAGGCGCAGGGCTCGAAAAAATTCGTTTCTCGCGGCGCGCGCGGGCAGAAAAAATTGCGGAGCAACTCAATGGGGTCGGCATCAAAGGCAGCCTTGAAGGCGCCTACGCGTACGCGGGCAACCCCGATCTGATCGGTCGCACCCATTTCGCCCGATTTCTCGTCGCGCAAGGTTATGCACGCGACATGACCGACGTCTTTCAACGCTATCTATCCGCAGGTCGGACAGGCTTCGTACGGCATGAATGGGCCAGCCTGAACGAGGCCATTGGCTGGATTCGCACCAGCGGAGGCGTGGCGGTTCTCGCGCATCCGGGGCGCTACAAGCTATCCCGTGAGCAACTGATGCGGCTCATCCGCGAATTCAAGACCTGTGGCGGGGCAGCGATTGAAGTCGTCACGGCGAGCCATTCCAACGATCAGGCCGCCGACTTCGCCCTGCTATGTCGCTCACATGGACTACTTGCATCGCGCGGCTCGGATTTCCACGATCCGAATGATGCGCGATATGACCTTGGGATGTTGCCGGCATTGCCCACTTCGGTGACACCAGTGTGGAGCGAATTCGCCTGACTGCGAAGGTCGCGGCACGCGACCTTGTTGAACCGGTGGCGCCGCGCGCGAACTTGTTGAACCGGTGGCTCCGCACGCGACCTTGTTGAACCGGTGCCTCCGCACGCGGTATTGTCCGCCATGTCCCAGTTGCTTTCCATCCACCCGCAAAGCCCCCAGGCGCGTCTGGTCACACGCGCCGTCGAAATTCTGCGGGCGGGCGGTGTCATCGTTTATCCGACCGACTCGTGTTACGCGCTCGGTTGCGCGATCGGCGATTCCGATGCATTGGATCGCCTGCGCCGCATCCGCGACATCGGTCCCCGCCACCATTTGACCCTGATGTGCCGCGATCTCTCCGATTTCGGCACGTACGCGCAGATCGACAACGCGCGCTTTCGCCTGCTGAAGACGATGACACCGGGCAGCTATACCTTCATCCTGCACGCCACGCGTGAATTGCCGCGTCGCATTCTGCATGCCAATCGCAAGACCATCGGCGTGCGTATTCCCGACCATCCGGTCGCACAGGCATTGCTCAAGGCGTTCGGCGAGCCCCTTGTGTCGACGACCTTGACTCTGCCGGGCGACACCATGCCACTCGATGACGCCACCGAAATCCAGGCACGCTTGAAGACTGCTGTCGACGGGGTGATCGACTCCGGTCCATGCGGAACGACGCCAACGACCGTGATCGACCTGACCGGTCCGGAAGCCGTCGTCATTCGCGTTGGGAAAGGGCCGATCGCGCAGCTGCATCAGTAGTCCGATCCACGATCCGTCCTCGGCCAGTGTGCGGCGGTCATGGTGCGGGTCGAGTTTGGTAGAATCCAACGCTTTGTCGGTCCGCACTGGACCGTCGTCAGCGATTCCTCCTCCCTCTGATGGAACTGTTCGATCAGCTGGTCCGGCTGCTTACCGTCTATTCGATCCCGCTTGTCTTTGCAATTACATTGCATGAGGCGGCGCACGGCTATGTGGCGAAACGATGCGGTGATCTCACCGCCTATCGACTCGGGCGCGTGAGCCTGAATCCTCTCAGGCATGTCGATCCGATGGGAACCGTTATCGTGCCATTGTTGATGTTGCTGGGCAGCGCCGCCGCCGGCGGAGCAGGACTCTTGTTTGGTTGGGCGAAACCGGTTCCGGTGAATTTCCACGCGCTGCGGAATCCGAAGTTGGATATGGCGTTGGTCGCGGCCGCCGGTCCGGCATCCAATCTCGCCCAAGCCTTGGCATGGGGTCTGCTATTCAAGTTCGCGAGCCCATCCGGCGGCGCCTATTTTGCGGCCGTTGCCGGCGCGGGCGTGTCCGTGAATCTGGTGCTCATGGTGATCAACCTGTTGCCGATCCTGCCATTGGATGGCGGCCGCATCGCCCAAAGCTTGCTCCCGAATCGCCTGGCCGATTCGTACGCAAAGCTGGAGCCGTACGGTTTCCCGATCCTGCTGCTGGTGGTGTTCGCACATATGCAGACCGGCATCCTCGATCCGCTGATGGATGGCGCCGGGCAGGCGTTCGTGCATATCCTCGGACTCGGAGCTTAAAAAGACAATGTTCGGCGATCGCGTAGTTTCGGGGATGCGTCCAACGGGCGCATTGCATCTTGGCCATTACCACGGTGCCATCAAGAATTGGGTGCGGCTGCAAAGCGAGCATCCGTGCTACTTTTTCGTGGCCGACTGGCATGCCCTCACGACCCATTACGAAGAGCCCGAGGTGATCGGGCGAAACGCGATGGATATGGTGGTCGACTGGCTGGCCGCGGGGATCGACCCGGCGCAGTCGATCCTATTCGTGCAATCGCGCGTAATCGAGCATGCAGAGCTCCACACGCTGCTCTCGATGGTGACCCCGTTGGGCTGGCTTGAGCGCGTACCCACCTACAAAGATCAGCAGGAAAAACTCTCTGACCGGGACCTCTCGACCTACGGGTTTCTCGGCTATCCGCTCCTGCAGGCGGCTGACGTGATGATCTATCGCGCGGCGTTCGTGCCGGTCGGTGAAGACCAGGTGCCGCACATCGAGCTGATGCGGGAAGTTGCCAGACGCTTCAACCACCTCTATGGTCGCGAACCCGGATTCGAGGAGAAGGCCAAGGCGGCCGCCAAGAAAATGGGAAGTAAGCGCTCCAAGCTCTATTTCGAATTGCGCACCCGCTATCAGGAGCAGGGCGCGGGCGAAGCGCTCGAGTCCGCCAAGTCGCTGGTCGAAGAGCAGCAGAATCTCAGCATGGGCGATCGCGAGCGCCTGCTCGGATATCTCGAAGGCGGCGGGCGAGTGATCCTGCAGGAACCCGCCGTGCTCCTCACCGAAGCGCCGAAGTTGCCCGGTCTGGACGGCCAGAAGATGTCCAAGTCGTACAACAACGCAATCGGCCTGCGGGATAGCGCCGATGTAATCACCAAGAAGATCCGCACGATGCCAACCGATCCCGCCCGCGTTAAGCGGACCGATCCGGGCGAGCCTGAACGTTGTCCGGTCTGGCAGTTCCATCAACTCTATTCGGACGATGCTACGCAGGACTGGGTTGCAAAAGGATGCAGGAGCGCGGGAATCGGGTGCCTGGACTGCAAACAACCGGTCATCGAAAAGGTTCTTGCGGAATTGGAGCCGATGCGTGGCCGCGCCCAGCCGTACCTCGATGATCCGACTCTGGTGCGCAATATCATCGCGGACGGTTGCGACAAAGCGCGCACCTTGGCCCGCGAGACCATGCGCGATGTGCGCGACGCCATGGGATTGAATTACAGCTGATGAGTGTCCTGCCCGCACCAGCAGCGACGGTGGCTGACGACCCGATGCCCCCGCACACGGTCGCCAAGATCCGCGGGATGCCGATGGGTGAGATGCCCTCAGATCTCTACATTCCTCCCGATGCGCTCGAGGTGTTCCTCGACATGTTCGAGGGGCCGCTCGATCTCCTTCTCTATCTCATCCGCAAGGCGAACATCGACGTCCTAGACATCGCCATGGCCCCCCTTACGCGCCAGTATCTCGAGTATGTCGAGATCATGCGAAAGAAGAATCTCGAGCTCGCCGCCGACTATCTGGTGATGGCGGCCATGCTGATGGAGATCAAGTCGCGGATGCTGTTGCCGCGTCCCAGGTCGGGGGGCGATCCTGATGATCTGCTCGACCCCCGCGCAGAGCTGGTGAGAAGGCTTCTCGAGTACGAACAAATCAAGGCGGCGGCGCGCAAGATCGACGAATTACCGCAACGTGAACGGGACTTCAGCGCCGTTTCGGTTTGGATCGAGCACGCCTTGACGCAGCGGTTACCCGAGGTTGCACCCGCGGATCTCGAGGCGGTCTGGCGCGATCTGCTGCGGCAGGCGCGGGTTCGCCAACACCACAAGATCTCCCGCGAAGAGCTTTCGGTACGCGAGCACATGACGATCGTACTTCGCACGCTGCAGGCCGGGGGCTTTCATGAATTTCGCAAATTGTTTCGTGCCGATCTTGGCGTGCCCATTCTCGTGGTCACGTTTCTCGCGATCCTCGAACTGATGCGCGAAAGCCTGATTACCGTCACACAGGCGGAGGCGTACGCGCCGATCTACGTCACCTTGGCCCATGCTCACGACGAATGAAGTGAAAGCGGTCCTCGAGACCGCGCTCCTCGCCACGCAACGCCCGATCGGGATCGGCGAATTGCGCCGCTTGTTCAACGATGAAATCGGCGCCGATACGGTGCGCCGGTTGCTCGAGGAATTGCGCGAGGCCTGGAAAGATCGCGGCGTCGAGCTGATAACGCTCGCGACCGGATGGCGGTTCCAGACCCGGCCGCAGATGCAGGCGTATCTGGATCGCCTGAGTCCCGAGAAGGCCCCGAAGTATTCACGCGCAGTGCTGGAAACACTGGCGATCATCGCGTATCGTCAGCCGGTAACACGCGGCGACATCGAAGATATTCGCGGCGTAGCCGTGTCGCCGAACGTAATCAAATCGCTCGAGGATCGCGGCTGGATCGATATGGTCGGCCAGCGCGAAACGCCCGGGCGTCCCGCGCTATACGGCACGACGCGCACGTTTCTCGATGATCTGGGGCTGCGGACCCTGCAGGAGTTGCCACCCCTTGAAGAAATCGCCAGAAGCCTCGAAATCAAACTCCCGCCGCCCGCGGCCGAGCACCGTCCGGACCTCCAAGACGGCTCGCCATCCGACGTCACCCAAGCCGGCGCCGGGGGAGCGGCCGGCGCGGCCGGTGAAGCGGACGACGGCGAAGACGCCGCTCCGGCGGGCCAGACCGGCGCCGGGCCGTCCGTCGAATCCGAACCGCCGCCTGAGGCCACGACCGCCTGAACCCGGTGGAGCCGTCGTCGGTGCGGCGCCCGGATCACCGGAACGCATCCAGAAAGTGCTGGCCGCGCATGGATATGGGTCCCGGCGCCAGATCGAAGCATGGATCGAGGCCGGGCGCATCCTGGTCGAAGGTCTGCCGGCCGCGCTCGGGCAGCGGGTCACCGGCAGCGAGCGCATCTTGATCGATGGCAAGACGATCACGCTCACGCCCCGCCCGCAGCGCCCTCGCGTGATCGCATATCACAAGCCCGCAGGCGAGATTGTTTCCCGTGCCGACCCAGACCATCGTGTGAGCGTATTCGATCGCCTGCCGACGATGAAATTCGGGCGCTGGATCGCCGTGGGCCGCCTCGACATCAATACGAGCGGACTGCTGCTCCTGACCGATTCGGGCGACCTGGCTGGGCATCTGATGCATCCGCGAACCGGGATCGAACGGCGCTATGCGGTGCGGGTCATCGGTGACAGCGATGGTACGGCGCTCGAGCGTTTGCGCCGGGGCGTCAACCTGGAGGATGGGCCGGCGCGCTTCGAATCAGTCGAACCCGGCGGGGGCGAGGGCGCCAATCGCTGGTTCCTGTGCACCTTGCGTGAAGGGCGCAACCGCGAGGTCCGGCGCATGTTCGAGGCGATCGGGCTCACGGTCAGTCGATTGATTCGAACCGGGTTCGGCCCCCTGGAGTTGCCCCGCGATCTACCTCGCGGTGCCTGCCGTGACCTTACCGCGGCGGAGATTGATTCTCTGGTCCAACTGGCAACCACTCCAGGCGCTTGATTCCGGAAAGTAGGTCGCTGGGTCGCTTTTCGATTGTTCCAAAGGCGATTCTTTGCTAAAATTTCAACGTTTTACGGGATGGGCTTCGCGCCCATTTTTTGTTTCCGGGATTGGACTTGCAGCGGATTTGCAATGTCGCAGTGAGATGCTTGTTGGTCGTCGGGATTTGAAAACGGAACGCAAGGAACGTACGCGGCAGATCACAGCGCCGAGTAAGCAGCGGGTTGTGGTGCAGCCGATCGACGTCGAGTCGATTGTCGAGAGCACGCTCGATGCGCTTGGGTACGCGCTGGTCGATCTCGAGCTGCCGAATCGCGCGCGGTTCTTGCGCATATTCATCGACCATGCGAACGCGCAGGGGCCGGTGACCGATGGCATCAAGGTTGAAGACTGCGAGCGTGCTTCGCGCCAGTTGCAGCATGTGTTCGCGGTGGAAGGCGTCGAGTACGACCGGTTGGAAGTGTCCTCGCCCGGGTTGGATAGGGTGCTGAGAAAGCCCGCCGATTTCGAGCGGTTCGCCGGCTGCGAGGTGGAGTTGAAATTGCGGGTGCCGCGGGATGGCCGGCGTAAGTTCATTGGCGTGCTGCAAGGCGCAAGTGATGCCGGAATTGGGATTGCCGTACAAGGTGCGGCGCTGATGTTTGGCTGGGCGGACCTCGACAAGGCCCGCCTCGTGCCGAAGTTGTAGCGCCACTGGAATCTGGAGTCAGGTGCGATGAGTCGCGAGTTACTGCTGTTGGTAGACGCGTTGGCACGTGAGAAGAACGTGAGCAAGGACATCGTCTTCGGGGCGCTGGAGATGGCGCTCGCCTCGGCCACGAAGCGTCGCTTCAACGAAGAGGTCGACGTGCGGGTCGCAGTCGATCGTGACACCGGGAATTTCGAGTCGTTTCGCCGCTGGCAGGTCGTGGCGGACGAGGCTGTGGAAACGCCACCCTTGCAGATCGGCTTGACCGAAGCACAGAGACAGCTTGCCGATATCCAGGTCGAAGATTACATCGAGGAATCGCTCGAGCCGATCGAGTTCGGCCGTATCGGCGCGCAGGCGGCGAAACAAGTCATCCTGCAGCGTATCCGCGATGCCGAGCGCGAACAGATCCTCACCGATTTCCTGTCGCGCGGCGACAAGATGGTGAGCGGTGCCATCAAGCGGATCGAACGCGGCAACGCGATTATCGAGGCAGGGCGGGTTGAAGCCGTGCTGCCGCGCGACCAGATGATTCCGAAAGAGAATCTTCGTGTCGGCGACCGTGCGCGCTGTTTTCTGCTTCGCATCGATCGAGGGGTGCGCGGGCCGCAACTGATTCTTTCTCGCACCGCGCCCGGCTTCATCATGGAGCTTTTCCGGCTCGAAGTCCCCGAGATCGAACAGGGCCTCCTCGAGATCAAGTCGGCGGCCCGCGATCCTGGTATCCGCGCCAAAATTGCGGTGAAATCGAACGATCAGCGGATCGACCCGATCGGCACATGCGTCGGAATTCGCGGCTCACGCGTCCAGGCCGTCACCCAGGAGCTTGCGGGTGAGCGGGTCGATATCGTCCTCTGGTCGCAGGATCCGGCGCAATTCGTGATCGGCGCGCTCGCCCCTGCGGAAGTATCCGGAATCGTCGTCGACGAAGAACGCCACGCGATGGATGTGGTCGTCGATGACGAGAACCTCGCGATCGCGATCGGTCGGGCCGGACAGAATGTGCGGCTTGCCTCTGAGCTCACCGGTTGGACCATCAACTTGATGACCGAGGCAGAGTCGCAACAAAAGCAGGAGGAAGAATCGCTGGTGGTCCGCAAGCTCTTCGTCGAGAAGCTGGACGTCGATGAGGAAGTCGCGAACATCCTTATTCAGGAAGGGTTCGGATCTCTTGAAGAGGTTGCATACGTTCCGATCAACGAAATGACGGATATCGAAGGTTTCGACGAGAATCTCGTCAATGAGCTGCGGACCCGTGCGCGCGACGCTTTGCTGGTGCAGGAAATTCGCAATGAAGAGCAGATCGAAGGTGTCGAGGCGGATCTGCTGAATCTGGAGGGAATGGACAGACAGCTTGCGGCACAACTCGCCCAGGCGAACATACGAACGCGCGATGATCTCGGTGATCTCGCGGTAGATGACCTCGTCGAGCTGATCGGCATGGAGGCGGAACGCGCCTCGGTACTGATCATGAAAGCTCGCGAGCATTGGTTTCAGTAGTGGTAACGGGTAAGGGTTTCCAATGGCGCACACTAGCGTCTCTCAATTCGCCGGAGAGCTGAAGGTCCAGCCTCAGGTGCTTCTCGAGCAGCTGATCGCCGCAGGCGTCAGCAAGAAGCTCGCGGACGATGTTCTATCGGAGCAGGATAAGACCAAGCTGCTCGAATACCTGCGCCGTTCGCACGGCGCGGCCGAGCCAAAGCAGCGGATTACGCTCACACGCAAGCAGACGACCGAGATCAAGACGGCCTCTGTCCAGGGCAAGTCACGCACGATTCAGGTGGAGGTGCGAAAAAAGCGGGTGTTCGTCAAACGCGACACGCCTGAAGGTGTGCCCACCACGGCAGAAGCGCCCGCTGCGGTGAGTGCACCGGTCATCGACGATCGGGAAACCGAGCTGCGCGAGGTCGAGGGTAAGAAACAGCAGGAGCTCTCCGAGCGACAGGCTGCGGACGTTCATGAGTCCCAAGAACGCGAACGGCGCGTGCTGGAACAGCGCGACCTTGACCGGCGCGAGCTGGAGCGCAAGGCAGCTGACGATCTGGCCAAGACCACGGGCAAACCTGCAGTTGCTCCGGCAGTGACGCCTGGCGTCAACCCAACAGTCGCCGCCGTAGTGACGCCTGTTGTAGCCAACAAGGTCGATGCGCCCGCCGCCGCGCCCGCCGAGGCGAAGGTAGCCGATACCACACTGCATAAGCCGAAAGTGGATCAGGCTGTCGACAAGAAGCCGAAGAAAGACAAGCCGGCAAGACCCGCACCAGCAACGACCGGCTGGCGCGATGATCAAGCCAAGAAGCGCACGATCAAGACGCGTGGCGACACCGCCGGACTTGGCGGGTGGCACGCCGGCAAAGGAAGCCGGCACCGCCATCACACCACGACCGATGTCGAGCGACCCGCGCCGCTGGTGGTGGAAAAAGTTATTCGCGACGTGCCGATCCCCGAGACGATCACTGTTGCCGAGCTCGCGCACAAACTATCGGTGAAGGCCGCCGAAGTCATTAAAGCGCTGATGAAGTTGGGCAGCATGGTCACGATCAACCAAATACTCGATCAGGAAACCGCGATGATCGTGGTCGAAGAGTTGGGGCATAAAGCAATTGCCGCCAAACTCGACGATCCGGAAAACTATCTCGTTGAAACCCCTGCGCATCCGGATGTGAAGCCGCAGACCCGGCCGCCGGTCGTAACGGTCATGGGGCACGTCGATCACGGCAAGACGTCGCTGCTCGACTACATTCGGAAAGCACGCGTCGCAAGCGGCGAGGCGGGGGGCATTACGCAGCACATCGGCGCGTATCACGTCGAAACGGCGCGCGGCATCGTGACCTTCCTTGATACGCCGGGTCATGAAGCTTTTACCGCCATGCGCGCACGCGGTGCGAAGGCGACCGATATCGTGGTGCTGGTGGTCGCGGCAGATGACGGTGTGATGCCGCAAACCATCGAGGCGATCGCGCATGCCAAGGCGGCGGAGGTTCCGATCGTCGTGGCAATGAACAAGATGGACAAACCCGAGGCGAACCTGGACCGCGTGAAGCAGCAGCTCGTGACGCACGGTGTAATACCGGAGGAGTACGGTGGCGATGCGCCATTCATTCCGGTCTCGGCGCGAACCGGCGAGGGCATCGATGCCCTGCTGGAGAACCTGATCCTGCAAGCCGAGGTGCTCGAGCTCTCGGCGCCGGTTGATGCACCGGCAAAAGGGCTGGTGGTCGAGGCGCGTCTCGATCGCGGTCGTGGGCCGGTTGCCACGGTGCTCGTGCAATCCGGAACGCTGAAGCGAGGCGACGTGATCATTGCGGGCGCCGTGTTTGGTCGCGTCCGTGCAATGACCGACGAAAACGGCAAGACGATCACCAGCGCAGGCCCGTCGATCCCGGTCGAAATCCAGGGCTTGGCGGATGTTCCGGCTGCCGGCGAAGAAATGATCGTCCTTGGCGATGAACGAAAAGCGCGCGAGATTGCGTTGTTCCGCCAAGGCAAGTTCCGCGATGTGAAGCTCGCCAAGCAGCAGGCCGCGAAGCTTGGAGACATGTTCGACCAGATCGCTGCGGCCGGGGTGAAAGCGCTTGCGCTGCTCATCAAGGCGGACGTGCAAGGATCCCAGGAAGCCCTTGCTCACGCGCTGGTGCGCCTCTCGACCGACGAGGTCAAGGTCCAGGTCGTGCATGCCGGGGTAGGCGCCATCAACGAATCGGATGTCAATCTGGCGATCGCCTCGAAGGCGGTGATCATCGGTTTCAACGCGCGGGCTGACGCGACCGCACGCAAGCGCGCCGAAGATGCGGGTGTCGACATCCGCTACTACAACATCATCTACGACGCGGTCGACGAAGTGAAAGCCGCGCTGTCCGGGATGCTCACGCCCGAGAAGAAGGAAAGCGTGCTCGGTACCGTCGAGATTCGCCAGGTGTTCCGCATCTCGAAGATCGGTGCAGTGGCGGGCTGTTACGTGCTCGATGGTTTGATCAAGCGAAGCGCGCGCGTGCGATTGCTCCGCGACCATGTCGTCATCCACGATGGCGAGTTGGAATCGCTTAAGCGGTTCAAGGACGACGTGCGCGAAGTCAAAGGCGGTTTCGAGTGCGGTCTCTCGCTCAAGGGCTACAACGAGATCCAGGTCGGTGATCAGCTCGAGGTCTACGAAGTGCAGGAAATCGCCCGGACGTTGCAATGAGTGTGGCCATGGCCGCTGTTCAACGTTCCCGCCGAATCGCCGACCAGATGCAGCGGGAGCTGGCCGCGATCGTCTCCCTCGAGATCAAGGATCCACGCATCGGCATGGTGACGATCACCGAGGTCGAAGTGTCACGCGACCTCAAGCATGCGCAGGTCTTCGTTACCTCGCTTGCCGATGCGCCGCGGCAAACCGAGCAACTGAGCGGACTGCGAAGCGCGGCTGGTTACATGCGCGGCCTGCTCGGTCGGCGCATGAAAATCCATACCACACCCGAGCTGCATTTTCATCAAGACGTGTCCATCGAACGGGGCTTCCACCTCACGCAACTGATCGACGAAGCGATTCGACAGGAGCGTAGCGAACCGGATTCGGACGCTCCCGGCCAGGATGTCCGGTAGCGGGCCCAGCCCCGGCAAGACGGAACGTAACGCCGCCTTCCGTGCACCGCGTATCGCACGGCGTGCAATCTCGGGTGTCGTGCTGCTCGACAAGCCCCCCGGGCTGACATCCAACGCGGCGTGCCAGCGGGTCAAGCGCCGCTATCGTGCCGAAAGCGCGGGCCATACCGGTACGCTCGACCCGTTCGCCACCGGCCTCCTGCCGATCGCGCTCGGCGAGGCAACCAAGTTCTCGGGCGGCTTGCTTGGGGCGGACAAGACCTACGAGACGTACGCACGACTAGGCATTCGCACCGACACCGGTGACCTCGATGGCGCGGTGATCGCTGAACGCCCGCTGACCCACGATGCGACCGCCCTTGCGGCGGCGTTGGCCCGGCTCGCCGCGGCGGTGGAGCAGGTGCCGCCCATGTATTCGGCTCTGAAACGGGACGGTCGCCCTCTCTACGAATATGCCCGGGCGGGCCTGGTGGTCGAGCGTGCAGCCCGACCGGTGACGATCCATTCGCTCGATCTGCTTGGCGCCACCGCCTCCGCACTGCATCTGCGGATCCGTTGCAGCAAAGGCACCTACATTCGCACCCTGATCGATGACCTTGGCGAGATGCTCGGCTGTGGCGCGCATCTGACGGCCCTGCGGCGCACCGCGATCGGGTCGATTGACGTCGCTCGCGCACATTCGTTGGCTGAAATCGAAAGTCTGGACGAAGACGCGCTGGATACCTTGCTGGATCCGCCGGACAGCCTTGTTGGATCGTATGCCTCGATCACGCTGGATGGCGCTGCAACAAGCAAGCTCGTCCTTGGGCAAACCGTTTCGACCGAGCCCTCGATCATAGGCAAGTCGGCACTCATGCGCGCCTACGACCCGACCGGAAAATTCCTTGGCTTGGTCGAGCGGCAGGACGACGGTCGCATCAAGCCGGAACGACTGCTGCGTACTGGTGTATGACGAGGGAATTTCCGACGTCGCGGGTTCCTTTGCCGCGCGCTCGGTGACTGGCCGCCAAGGCCAGTCAAGCGCTTCGCAAGATCCTTGTTTTGAGAGGATAATCCGGCTAGAATCCGCCGCTTAATTCAATTGACGAGAATAGAGAAGCTGCATATGGCCGCTAATGCCGCCGAAAAGGCGCAAACGATCAAAGCACATCAACGCAAGGCCGCTGATACCGGTTCCCCCGAAGTGCAAGTCGCTCTTCTGACCGCGCGCATCAACGGCCTCACGGATCACTTCAAAGCCCACGTCAAGGATCATCACTCGCGGCGTGGTCTGCTCAAGATGGTAAGCCAGCGACGCAAGATGCTCGATTACCTCAAGGGCCGCGATGCGGACAAATATCGGTCCGTTATCGACAAGCTGGGATTGCGCAAATAGATGGTCGAAGACGCCCACGTTCAGTGGGCGTCGTCACTTGTGCGAACGCTCTTTCATCCTGCGGCACCGGAAAAAAAGCGCGCGCCGCATCCGCATTTGGTTCGATTTACTCAGTAGAAGCCGAGCGGGCCGTATCGGCCAGCCGGTGAAAGGACGCTGCCTTGACTCCGATCCGCAAGTCATTCACCTTCGGTGCCCATCAGGTTACCCTCGAAACCGGCGAGATTGCCCGACAAGCTTCCGGCGCTGTTGTCGTCAATGTCGAGGACACCGTCGTTCTCTGCACGGTCGTCGCCGCAAAGTCGGTGCGCGCCGGGCAGGATTTCTTCCCGCTCACCGTCGATTACGTCGAGAAGTTCTATGCGGCAGGGCGCATCCCTGGCGGCTTCTTCAAGCGCGAGGGCCGGCCGACCGAAAAAGAAATCCTGACCTGTCGGCTGATCGATCGACCGATCCGGCCGCTCTTCCCCGATAGCTTCTACAACGAGATTCAGTGTGTCGCGACCGTGCTCTCGTGCAATCCGGAAATTGATCCCGACATTCCCGCATTGATCGGTGTATCTGCGGCACTCACGATCGCCGGGCTGCCGTTCAATGGTCCGATTGGCGCGGCACGGGTGGCGTACATCGATGGCCAGTACGTTCTGAATCCAACGACGACCCAGTTGCAGACCTCTCAGCTGAACCTGGTCGTTGCCGGTACCGAGCATGCCGTGTTGATGGTCGAATCCGAAGCGAACGAGCTCACCGAAGAGGTGATGTTAGGCGCGGTAATGTTCGGTCATGAAGGGCTCCAGGCCGCGATCAAAGCGATTGACGAGCTTGCCGATGAGGCAGGCAAACCGGCGTGGGACTGGAAACCCGCCGCGAAAGACGAGACCTTGGCCGCACGATTGGCGAGTCTCTGTGAGGGCGATCTTCGCGATGCCTTCAATATCAAAGAGAAGCAGGCGCGCAGCAAGCGGCTTGGCGAGATTCGCTCACGCGTCGCCGAAGAGCTCGCAAAGAACGGGACGGCACCGGACGCCAATGCCGTCAACGAGGTCGTGTTCGGCATGGAAGGGAAAATCGTTCGCAACCGCATCCTCGATGGGGAGCCACGCATCGACGGTCGCGACACGCGCACGGTGCGCCCGATTTCCATTCGCGTCGGGGCCTTGCCCCGCGCGCACGGCTCGGCGCTCTTTACACGCGGCGAGACGCAGGCGCTCGTCGTCGCGACCTTGGGTACGGGGCGCGACGAGCAGATCATCGATGCCATCCAGGGCGAATATAAGGAGCGCTTCATGCTCCAGTACAACATGCCCCCCTATGCAACCGGTGAAACCGGCCGCATGGGTACACCCAAACGCCGCGAGGTCGGTCATGGGCGTCTCGCCAAGCGTGCGCTTGCCGCGATGATGCCGCCCCCGGAATCATTCGCCTATTCGGTTCGCCTGGTGTCCGAGATCACCGAGTCGAATGGCTCGAGCTCGATGGCCTCGGTCTGCGGCGGCAGCCTTGCGTTGATGGACGCAGGCGTACCCATCAAGGCGCATGTGGCGGGAATCGCGATGGGGCTCATCAAGGAAGGCAAGCGGTTCGCCGTGCTCACCGATATTCTTGGTGACGAGGATCATCTTGGCGACATGGACTTCAAGGTTGCCGGATCGGACCGCGGCATCACTGCGCTGCAGATGGACATCAAGATCGAAGGCATCACCAAAGAAATCATGCAGGTCGCCCTCGATCAGGCGCGCGTCGGCCGCCTTCACATCCTTTCATTGATGAACGGCTCGCTTGATCATTCACGGACCGAGATTTCCAGTTTCGCGCCCCGCATCATCAAGATGAAGATCAACCCGGAGCGCATCCGGGATGTCATCGGCAAGGGCGGCATCGTCATCCGGGGCCTGCAGGAAGAAACCGGCACGACCATCGAGATCACCGACGATGGCACGATCAGCATCGCCTGCGTCAATGCCGACGGCGGTGAGGCCGCGCGCAAGCGGATCTCCGACATCGTGGCCGAGGTCGAAGTGGGCAAAATCTACGATGGCACGGTGCTCAAGCTGCTCGACTTCGGTGCGATCGTGAGCATTCTCCCTGGGAAAGACGGGTTGCTCCACATCTCGCAGATCAGCGAGAAGCGTGTCAATCTCGTTACCGACTTCCTCAAGGAAGGCCAGCAGGTCAAAGTGAAAGTCCTGGAGTCCGACGAGAAAGGTCGTATCCGGCTCAGCATGAAAGCGATCGGCGTGGAAGCCGCACCAGCCGCACCTGCTGCACCGCAGGAGTCCTCGACGTGAGGTGAATCGTCGGCAAGAAAAAAGGCGCCTAAGGCGCCTTTTTTTATGTGGTGCGGGTTCAGCCGCCCATCTGCTTTTCGCGTTTCTCGGCCACTGTCTTGCATTCGATGCATAGGGTCGCCGTGGGGCGCGCCTCGAGCCGTTCCAGGCCGATCTCGTTCCCGCAGCCGTCGCAGAACCCGAAGTCGTCCGCATCGATCCTGGCAATGGTTTCCGTGATCTTCTTGATGAGCTTGCGCTCGCGATCCCGGTTGCGCAGCTCGACGGCGATATCCGATTCCTGCGTCGCACGATCGTTCGGATCAGCGAACGTCGTGGCGTCCTGCTGGATTTCCGCGATCGTACGTTCGATATCCTGCGACAGCGATGCGCGCTGCGTAACCAGCAACTGGCGGAAATGGGCCATATGCCGAGGGCCCATATAGGGTTCGTGAAGCGCGGGAGCGGACGCGGGTACGGGTACGGAACCAGGTGCGGCAGGACGGCTACGGGGCGCCGTTCTGGTACGTGTCGTTGTCATAAGCTCTTCCTCCAGAGGGCGAATGGTATAGCAGCACACCGGATCGCGCGCAATATTCGGCGTGAGCGGCCTGGGAAGTAATGCCAATGGACCAGACAGGGTCGATCGAGGGGTGAATCCGCCTTGAGGTCGGCTTCTGTTATGTGATGCCCCGGGGCGGCGGTTGATGGCAGGAATCGGTGGCCGCGACGATATGTGGTCGCGATGATTGACCCCTTGATTGCCGGTCGCGTAGAATCGCCTCCCTTCGGGGTGTAGCGCAGCCTGGTAGCGCATCTGCTTTGGGAGCAGAGGGTCGGGAGTTCGAATCTCTCCACCCCGACCAGCGGCGCTTAGCGACTCGACTGGATTCTGCCCGTAGCTCAGTTGGATAGAGCATCAGCCTTCTAAGCTGAGGGTCACAGGTTCGAGTCCTGTCGGGCAGGCCACAAGCCTGTGCGGCTCGCGGT
>JANMUI010000088.1:0-2378 GCA_031391405.1 Betaproteobacteria bacterium | reverse complement strand
CTGCCGGTCGCGTCGTGAAGGGTGTCAATTTCGTCAACCTGCGCGATGCCGGGGACCCGATCGAGATCGCAAAACGCTATGACGATCAGGGTGCCGACGAGCTCACTTTTCTCGACATCACCGCGAGCTCCGACGATCGCGACATCATCGTTTCCGTCATCGAAGCGGTGGCCTCGCAGGTATTCATCCCGCTCACTGTCGGCGGTGGCGTGCGCAAGGTTGAAGACGTTCGCCGCCTGCTGAATGCCGGCGCGGACAAGGTGTCGATCAACACGGCCGCAGTGCAGACCCCGGCACTTGTGGACGAGACGTCCGGCCGCTACGGTTCCCAATGCATCGTGGTTGCAATCGACGCCAAGCGCGCATCGACCGCAAGCGGCTGGGAAGTTTTCACCCACGGCGGCCGGCGACCGACTGGACTCGACGCGATCGCATGGGCCCAGGAGATGCAGCATCGCGGGGCAGGCGAAATCCTTCTTACCAGCATGGATCGCGATGGCACCAAAGCGGGTTTCGATCTCGAGCTCACGCGTGCAGTGGCCGAGGCGGTCACGATTCCTGTGATTGCATCCGGCGGTGTCGGGAATCTCGCACATCTGGCCGATGGCGTGCTGATCGGCAAGGCGGACGCCGTGCTCGCAGCGAGCATCTTTCATTTCGGTGAGTACACCGTGCGTGATGCCAAGCAATTCATGGCTGATCGCGGCATCGAAATTCGTTGGTGACTCATGCCGTACGTATAGTGGAAGTGACGAATTACATGTCCTGGCTCGATGAAATCAAGTGGGACGATCAGGGCTTGGTTCCGGTGATCGCCCAGGAGGCCACATCCGGCCGTATCTTGATGGTTGCGTGGGCTGATCGCGCCGCGCTCACCGAGACCGCATCGACCGGCGAGGCGGTGTACTGGTCGCGTTCACGCAGCCGGCGCTGGAAGAAAGGTGAAGAATCCGGCCATGTGCAACGGGTCGGTGAGATCCGGCTCGATTGCGACAACGATGTCGTGGTCCTTACGATCGAACAGGTCGGCGGAATCGCATGCCACACCGGTCGCGCGAGCTGCTTCTACAGGAAGCTCGAGGCCGGTCAATGGGTCACGGTGGATCCTGTTCTCAAAGACCCCAAGGAGATCTATCGAACATGAGTACGATGCTCGAAAGGCTCGCCGATGTCATCGAGAGCCGTCGCGACGCGGATCCCGACAAATCGTATGCCGCACGCTTGCTGCACCGCGGCGAGGACCAGATCCTGAAGAAGATCGGCGAGGAGGCTACCGAAGTGGTCATGGCCGGAAAGGACCGCGATGCCGCCAAGATCGTCGCCGAAACTGCCGACCTGTGGTTCCACTGCCTGATCATGCTGGCCCACTACGGATTGCGGCCGCAGGCGGTGCTGGACGAGCTCGCCCGCCGTGAAGGGATCTCAGGGCTGGATGTGCAGGCGGCCCGCACGGAAGCCGAGCGTGCTCACGGTAATCAAGACCCCGGGAACCAAGCGCAGGGGAATCAACAATGAGTCACGATCCAAGTTGCATTTTCTGCAAGATCGTTCGCGGCGAGATTCCGTCAAAGAAGGTGTTCGAGGACGAGGATGTGCTCGCCTTCAACGACATCCACCCGATCGCGCCGGTGCACCTCCTGATTATCCCCAAGCAGCATGTGGTGTCGCTTGCCGAATGCGATATGAGCCATCAGGCGGTCCTTGGCAAGTGCCTGGCGCTTGCGGGCCGATTAGCGCGCGAACAGGGGGCGACGGACGGCTTTCGCGTCATCATCAACACCGGCCGGGTCGGCAGGCAGGAGGTGTATCATCTCCATGTGCATATTATTGGTGGCCCGGATACGTTGGGCCCGATGCTGAGTAGGCGTTAGCAGGCATCGAAATTCGATCACGGTGGCCGCAATAGGAGATTCGCATGGGCTCGTTCAGCATTTGGCATTGGCTGATCGTCCTCCTTATTATCGTGCTCATTTTCGGCACGAAGAAACTGCGCAACATGGGTTCCGACCTGGGCGGCGCGGTGCGGGGATTCAAGGACGGTGTTAAGGAAGGCGCTGACAAACAGGCGGACGCCAACGCCCAGGTGGCGCAGAAGGTAGGCCAGACGATTCACACCGAGCTCAAGGAAACGCCGAAGGTTTAGGCGTGCGGGAGGCGTCCGCGTCGCCGGTGCGTGCGCGAAGGCGAATATCGGCGCGGTTGGGTATCGACTGGCGCGCCGATTCCACTCGAATCCGGCGTCTGGAACCTTGATCGAACCTCGAGCTATCGTCATCCATGTTTGATATCGGTTTTACCGAGTTGATGGTGATCGCGATCGTTGCGCTCGTGGTCATCGGCCCGGAGAAGTTGCCCAAGGTCGCACGTACCGTCGGCGC
>JANMUI010000081.1:0-11091 GCA_031391405.1 Betaproteobacteria bacterium | reverse complement strand
GCGAGCAAGCTCGCGACGCTCGGCGATCTCATCAATGCGACGAAGGCACGCCCTGATGCGCTCGCGTACGCCACCACTGGTACCGGCGCCGCACCGCATCTTGCCTCCGAGCTTTTCTTCGCGCGCGCATCGATCAAGGCCACCCACATCCCGTTCAAGGGTTCCAGTCCGGCCCTCGTTGCACTCCTTGGCGGTCAAGTCGATTTCAGTTTCCTCGACGGGAGTGCATTGACCTCGATTCAAGCCGGCAAGGTACGCGCGCTCGCGGTGACGACGACCAAGCGCTGGTCCCTATTGCCCGATACGCCCACGATTGCCGAATCAGGATTCAGCGGCTTTGACGTTACCTCGAGCGGCATGGTCATTGCACCGGCCGGGACGCCGCGTGAAATCGTCCTTGCAATAAATGCGGCGATCGCCAAGGCAATCGCCTCATCCGATGTACGCGAGCGTTTTGCCGTGCAAGGCTATGACGCGGCTGCCTCGACGCCTGAGGAGCTTGCGCGGATCATGGTGGATGAATCGGCCAAATATGCGCGGCTCGTGCAATCGCTCGGCATCAAAGTCTAATAGCAGGGTCAGGGATGAATGGCACTTACTTAACGTGCGCTGCTCAAGCCTCCGTTCGCCCTGAGCCCGTCGCAGGGTAACGCAGGCTTGTCCAATGCGGGGCGATCGTGCGCTCACGGACGCTCCGGCATTCACCCTTCGACGGGCTCAGGGCGAACGGTAAATCTCCTATTTCGCTTAAGGGCGCCTCTAAAAATTCGTGATTCCCGCGAAGGCGGGAATCTAGGCTTTTTGGAATGCCTGATGAGTCAATAGCCTCTGGATTCCCGCCTTCGCGGGAATGACGGAAAATTTGAATTTTTAGAGGTACCCTTAAGTAAGTGCCATTCGCGTCAGGGATCATCACATCGTTGTATCGCAGGAGTTTGAATGACGACGCAGTCAAGAACCGGCGCGACCTTTCGGGTCGCCGCCGATGTAGGGGGCACATTTACCGACGTAGTGAGCTTCGATGAGGCGACCGGGGAATCCCGCTTCGGCAAGACGCTCACTACGCCTGAGCATCTGGTCGAAGGGATCGTAACGGGCGTGCATAAGGCGGATACGCCATTTCCCGGGACGCGGCTCTTTCTGCACGGGACGACGATCGCGATCAATACGATCCTGGAGCGCACCGGTGCGCTCACCGCGCTCCTCACAACCAAGGGCTTTCGCGACATCTACGAGATCGGCCGCATCAATCGGCCAGACGCGTACAACCTGTTCTTTCGCAAACACGTGCCGCTAGTGAAGCGCTCGCTGCGGATCGAGGTGAACGAGCGGATGGGCGCGAAGGGCGAGGCGCTCGTGCCGATGAACGACGATGAGGTCGCCGCGATCGCGCGCGATCTTCGTGCGCAAGGCGTGCAGGCGGTTGCGATCTTGTTCTTGCACTCATATGCCAACAACGCCCACGAGCTGCGTGCGAAGAGCATCGTCGAGCGCGAATGTCCTGCGATGTTCGTGACAGCGTCCCACGAGCTCTCCCAGGAGTATCGCGAGTTCGAACGCACGTCCACCGTTGCCGCGAACGCCTATGTCGGGCCGCGGGTGCGGGGTTATCTGCAGGAAATCGAAGAACGCATCGCACGTGAAAAATTCGCCGGCACATTCTTCGTCGTGCAGTCCTCCGGCGGACTATTCGATGTCGCCCACGCCCAGCGCGAGTGCGTCAGGATGCTGGAGTCAGGGCCTGCCGCCGGCGTGATCGGGGCGCGCGCATTGTGCGAGCGGCTGGCGCTGCGCAGTGCAATTGCGTTCGACATGGGCGGCACGACCGCAAAGGCCGGCGTCGTCTTGGATGGCGATGTGATGATGGCAGGCAGCATCATGATCGGCGGCTATACCGAAGGCCTGCCGATCCAGATTCCGCTCATCGATATCCAGGAAGTGGGCACGGGCGGTGGCAGCATCGCCCGCGTCGAGAGTGGTGGCAGCCTGCGCGTCGGACCGCAGAGTGCCGGCGCCGCACCGGGGCCGGTCTGCTACCGGCAAGGTGGCACCGAACCGACCGTCACCGATGCGAACCTCGTGCTTGGTCGTCTCGCGCCCGATCGCTTTCTGGGCGGCGAAATGCAACTCGATCGCGCCGCAGCCGAACGAGCGATACGCGACAAACTTGCCACGCCACTTGGCATCGACTGGGTCGAAGCGGCCAACGGCATTATCCAGATCGCCACCACGACGATGTCGCACGTGGTGACGCGTGTGACGACCGAACGGGGCTTGGATGCAGGCGACTTTGCGATGGTGGCTTATGGTGGAGCGGGGCCACTCCACGCGGGGTTGGTGGCGAAGGAGTTGCGCATTCCGACGGTGATCATTCCACCGTCCCCCGGACACTTCTCGGCGCATGGCATGCTCATGGCGGACCTACGACGTGACTTCGTTCGGACCTGGTTTCGGGCGCTTGCGAATGCCGACTTCGACGAGATGGAACGCCTCTATCGGGCCATGGAAGAAGAGGGTCGGCGCGCGCTCGAACGCGATATGACCGACCGATCGAAGATCACCATGATGCGTCGCGCTGATATGCGTTATGTCGGACAGGAACATCCGGTGACGGTGGATCTGCCCGCTGCGCTATTCGTCGCTCGTGATCAGGCCGGCATCAAGCGGCGCTTCGATGAAGTGCATGCGCAGCGCTACGGTTTTTATGCCGATGCGGAGCCCGCCGAGATCGTGAGCTTGCACAGTTCCGTGATCGGGTGGCTGGATAAACCGAAACCGCGACGCATGCCGCGTGGAACCGCCTCGCCCGAGGCCGCACTCAGCCAGAAGCGCGATGTCTATTTCACTGAAAGCAGCCGGTTCATTGCGACGCCTGTCTATCAACGTGAACGCTTGGCCGCCGGCATGCGCATCGAAGGGCCGGCGCTGATCGAAGAGTACGCGTCGACAACGGTCGTGTTTGCAGACGATCTGCTTGAAGTGAGCGACTTCGGCGATCTCGTCATCACCATCGCGCGGAGATAGGCCATGAGCAGTCGTCCTGACCCGGTCGCGACCGAAATCATCCGCAACGGGCTGGTCGCGATCACCGAGGAAATGAAGTCGAATCTCCTGCGAACCGCCTACAGCATGATCATCTACGAGGCGCAGGATTTCACCGTGGGCCTGTTCGATGCTGAAGGGAACACGGTGTCGATCGGCATTGGATTGCCCATGTTCATTCGCGGGATGAGCCACACGGTGCGCCGCATGCTCCAGCATTTTGCCGAGCGCGAAGGCAATGGCGGTGGCGACATCGGCATCTACCCTGGCGACGTGCTGGTCACCAACGACGCCTACCTTACCGGCAGCCACCTGAATCACATGACCTTCGTCGTGCCGATTTTCGCGGATGGCGCACTCGTCGGGTTCTCGGCGTGCATGGCGCACTGGGCCGACATCGGCGGTGCGCTCGATGGCATGACCAAGGACATCTATTCCGAAGGGTTGCAGGTCCCGATCATCAAGGCATGGCGTCGCGGGGAGCCGAACCACGACTTCCTCGATATCGTGCGGATCAACGTTCGCATCCCGGAACGGGCGATGGGCGATCTGAATGCGCAGGTCGCGGCGGTGCGAATGGGTGCGCGCCGCTTCAACCAGTTGATCGAACGCTATGGGCGCGAAGCGGTGCAGGGCGGCATCCGTGCAATCATGGATCACACCGAGGCGCGCGCGCGCGAGCAGGTGCGCGCCATCCCCGATGGCGTGTACGAGGCCGAATCGTTCATGGACGACGATGGGGTGGACGCCGGCAAACGCGTGCGGATCAAGGTGAAGGTCACGGTCGCGGCGGATCAGATGACAATCGATCTCACCGACGTCGCCGCGCAGGTCAAGGGTTTCTACAACTCGGGCGAAGCGGCGGGTAAGGCGTGCTGCCAGGTGGCGTTCAAGTGCCTCACGTCGCCGCTCGAGAAGCCGATCAATGAAGGGAGCTTTCGCCCGCTCAATATCATTCTCCCGCCGGGTCGTGTCGTGAGCGCGGTACGGCCATCGCCCATGCGCTGGTGGATGACGTTTCCGATGACGATCGTCGACACCATCTTCAAGGCGCTTGCGCCCGCGATTCCCGATCGGGTGATCTCGGGCCATCACGCGGATCTGTTGTCGGCCGCGCTGAACGGCCGCAGAGCCGAGAACGATCGACTGTGGTTGCTTTCCGGCGGGTTGATCGGTGGGGGCTGGGGTGCCAAGCAAGGCGCGGATGGCTCGAGCGCCACGATCTGCATCAACGACGGCGATACGCACAACAGTCCGGTCGAGCAAGTCGAGGCGAAGTATCCTTTGGTCATCGAGCGCTACGGCTTGCGCGAGGATTCAGGCGGCGCGGGAACCTGGCAGGGCGGATTGGGCACCGAGAAGATCGTGCGTGCCGCGTCCGACTTCATGTTCAACGCACAGGTCGAGCGCGTGCAATGCCGCCCCTGGGGGCTCTTCGGTGGGCATCCCGGCACCGGCAATCAAGTCTCGGTGCGGGTTGGTCCCGACAAAGAACTGCGCTTTCCGACCGGTAAGGTTCTTGCGCGACAGTTGCGAACCGGCGATGCCTATATGTTGCGGGCCGGCGGTGGCGGGGGATTCGGCACGCCGCTTGAACGCCCGCTGGAAAAAATCGAAGATGATCTTCGCGAAGGTTATATTTCGCGCCGGCGCGCCGAGGGATGCTACGGTGTGGTGTTCGAGCCTGGATCGAATCGGATCGATGTCGAGGCGACGCGCAAGCGCCGTTCCGATCTGGTCGATCGGCCCATTCCGCCGGATGCGCTCGATCCGGAGGAAGCCGCGGCCATGTCGCCCGACGATGAAGCAAAGCTTTTCACGCGAGGAAAGAGCTTCCTCGCGCGGTGCTGCTGAGCGTAGCGATAAGATAAGGGAGGTTCGAATGCTGCAACGAGGAATGAAGTGCATCGTGGCGATGGCGGCAACCGTTTCGCTCGCGGGATTCGCCACCGCACAAGAGTATCCCGCGAAGATCGTGCGACTGGTCATTCCGTATCCGCCGGACGGATCCGCGGAAGCACAGGCACGCATCGTCGCGCAGGCGCTGCAGGCCGAATGGAAGCAAAGCGTTGTCGTCCACGTTCCGTTCAAGGGAACGGGTCCGGCGCTCACCGCGCTGCTTGGCGACCAAGTCCATTATTTTTTCGCCGATGTGGCGGTATTGCCGATGCTGAAGGCAGGCAAATTGCGCGCGCTGGCCGTCACCGGCTCGCAGCGATTCAGCCTGCTCACGGATGCGCCGACCATGATCGAGGCGGGTGTGCCGGGCTACACGACGACGAACTGGAGTGCGCTGGTCGCACCGGCCGGAACGCCACCGGAAATCATTGCGAGAATCAACGCGGCCGTCCGCTCGGCATTGCGTACGCCCGAAGTAGTGCAGCGCTACAACGCGCAGGGCTACGAGCCGGCGGCGAGCTCCCCTCAGGAACTCGAAGCGCACATGACCGCCGAGGTCGAGAAGTATGCAAAGGCGGTCGCAAGCGCTGGTGTGAAAGTGGACTGATTCAAAAATTCCTGAGAAAGAGCGAGTGACCCATGAGAATTCTAGTGCTTGGCGCCGGTGGCATCGGTGGCTACTTCGGCGGGCGGTTGGCCGAAACCGGCGCGGACCTCACGTTCCTCGTGCGCGAGCGACGCAAAGCGCAGCTCGATCGCGATGGGCTTTCTATCGAGAGCCAGTATGGCAATGCGACGATTCGCGTGCGCACCGTCCTTGCGCAAGGCTTGGAGCCCGAATACGACTGCGTGCTGATGACGTGCAAAGCCTACGATCTTGATTCGGCGATGGAAGCCATCGCGCCCGCAATCGGGAAGGACACCTTCATCCTGCCCGAGCTGAATGGCATTGCGCATATCGAACGCCTGAATGCGCGCTTCGGCAGGGAACGCGTGCTGGGTGGGACCGCGAAGATCGCGGTGACGCTCACCCCTGACGGGTTGGTCAAGCATCTGAACGACTGGAATTTCATTACCTTCGGCGAGCAGGATGGCGCATTGACCCCCGCATTGACACCTGCGTTGACACCCGCATTGACCCCTCGTGTGCGCGCGCTTGCGGCCCTATTCGACAAGTCGCCCGCGGTGACGGCAAAGGCGGTCCCCGATGTCATGCAGGAGATGTGGGAAAAGTGCGTACACCTTGCCACCGCGGCGTCGATGACCTGCCTCATGCGCGCACCGATCGGCGATATCGTCCGCACGCCATTCGGTGCCGCGCTGATGATGCAGCAACTCGAGGCCTCGGCGGCAATTGCCAAACACAATGGCCATCCGCCGAGCGAGGCGTTCATGCAATCGTATCGAGAGTTGTTCTCGAAATCCGACTCGATCTACGGCACGTCAATGCTGCGGGACACCGAACGCGGTGGGCCGATCGAGGCCGATCACATCGTCGGGTTCATGGTCGAGAAAGCTAAGGCCGCGGGTGCCGATGACACGCTGTATCGCATCGCCTATACACACTTGAAGGCATACGAGAATCGGCGGGCGGCAGGGCGGTTGTAGCGCGCCCTCAATCCGCGGGGGACGCTTCCGCTGTCCACGCCGCGAACAGCGTATAGGTCACCGCGAGCACGACGGGCCCGACGAAGATGCCGACCAGTCCGAACGCGATCAATCCGCCTATGACACCGGCGAAGATCAAAAGCAGCGGCAGATCCGCACCCTTGCGGATCAGGAGTGGTCGCAGGATGTTGTCGAGGCTGCTCACTATGATTGTCCATACCAGAAGACCGGTTCCCCAGGCCGGTTGCCCGGACCAATAGAGCCAGATCACCGCGATTCCGAGCACCGGAACGGCGCCAATCTGCGCGAGCGCGAGCATGAACATCACCGCGGTCAGCACCGCGGCCAACGGGATGCCCGCGGCAGCGAGGCCAATGCCACCGAGCAGCGACTGCGCCAACGCGGTGACGACCACGCCGAGCGCAACGCCGCGAATCGCCTGTCCGGCGAGCTTGACGGCTTCATCGCCGCGTCCGCCGCCGAGGCGGCGGGCAAACTGGCGGACCATCATCGCGGCCGATTCGCCGTTCGAGTACATGACCGCGGCAACAATGATCGTAAGCACGAATTGCGCTGCGACGATGCCAAAGCTGCCGACCTCGGCCACGAACCAGGCGGCGATAAGCCCCGCGTAGGGTGCGATCTTGCGCGCGAGCCCTTCGGGTCCGGCGGCAATCACGTCATTCCACAGGGCGACGATGCGATCGCCGATCATCGGGATGTTTAGGAGCATGTCAGGCGGTGGCGGCACCTTGAACTGTGCAATGGCTTTCGCCCATCCCGCGATGCGTTCGGTGTTCTCGACGATGGTGGCGATCGCCAGGGAGAACGGCACCACGAACACGAGCAGCAAGAGTGCGGTCATCACGCAGACCGCGGGCCAGCGCTTGCCCCATAGCCGATTCTGTATCGCGGTCATCATCGGCCAGGTGGCGACCACGATCATCGTGGCCCACACGATCGCCGGCAGGAACGGTCGCAGAATCCAGAACGAAAATCCGCAGAGTCCGCCGATCACCAGGATGGCAAGTACGTTTCGGGTGAGATCGCGATGGACTTTTGGTGTCATGAAAATTCGCGGGAATTCCGTTGCATGCCGACAGGTATCGTCAACGTCGCGCGTACGCTAGCAGGAAATCATCAGTGATGGGAACGACCTACTTGCGACGTCCAAGGTAGAAACGAAACGCAAGACGCTGCACGATGTTTCCGTACGGAGGGTAGAAGAGACCCATCGGGAACCAGCGATTGCGCTTGAAGACACTCCTCGCGTGCGACAGCTCGCGAAAGCCCTCCTCGCCATGATAGGTGCCCATTCCCGAGTTGCCGATGCCGCCGAACGGCATATCGTGCTGCATCACATGCCAGCCCCAATCATCGATCGTGACACCGCCTGCCTGCACCGAATCGAGAACGAGGCGTTCGTCGCCCCGGTCGAGCCCGAAGGTATAGAGCGCAAGCGGACGATCACCACTTTGCACATGAGCGATTGCGTCGTTGAGCTTGTCGTACTCGAATACCGGCAGGATCGGCCCGAAGATCTCTTCCTGCATGACCCGCATGTCCGGGCTGACGCCGATCAGAACATGCAAAGGCATCTGGCGTCCGGTGCGCGGTCGGTTCGGGTCGTCGCGCATGACTTTTGCACCCTTCGCGACGGCATCATCGATGAGCGTTTGCAAGCGCGTGGCGTGGTGCTCGCTCACGATGCTGGTGTATTCGGCAGCGCCAGTGCGTGACGGGTAGAGGCGTTGCGTGGCTGCGATGACTGCCATTGCAAACGATTCTCCCTCGCCGCGGGGCACCATGACGTAGTCGGGCGCGACACATGTCTGACCGGCGTTGAATGTCTTGCCGTGCGCGATCCGGGTTGCTGCGTCGACAAGTTTTGCCTTGGGGCCGATCAGTGCGGGCGACTTGCCGCCAAGCTCGAGCGTGACCGGCGTGAGGTTTGCCGATGCCGCACGCATGACTTGGCGACCGACACGAGGCGAGCCGGTAAAGACGAGGTGATTGAATGGGATTCCGCCGAACGCCTCCGCCATTGGCAGATCACCACCGAACACCGCCACCTCATCCTCGGGGAACCGT
This sequence comes from Betaproteobacteria bacterium, assembly GCA_031391405.1. Taxonomy (GTDB): domain Bacteria; phylum Pseudomonadota; class Gammaproteobacteria; order Burkholderiales; family SG8-39; genus SHXR01. The sequence goes on along the minus strand of JANMUI010000081.1, from coordinate 2,451 downwards.
TCTTCGAGCACCTTCTTCAATAGTTCCGTGGTGCGAGGCGCGAGCTCCGGCATTTTTATCATCACGCGATTGCCCGCGGCCAGCGCGGCAATCATCGGCCCAAGGCTCACATAGAGTGGATAATTCCAGGCGCCGATCACACCGACGACGCCTTTCGGGTGGTACTCCACCCACGCGCTGTTGGTGAGGAACAGTAGCTCGGTCCGACGGCGCCTTGATCGCATCCAACGGCGCAGGCCCCTCAGTGCGTGGCGCGCCTGGAGGATCGGCCCGATCAATTCCGTGAAGCGCGTTTCGGTTTCCGCGCGCCCTCCAAAGTCCGCGTTGACTGCGGCGATGATCGCATCCTGATGTGTGCGCAGCGCGTCGATCACCGCTTCCAGGCGGGTGCGTCGCCAAGCCAAGTCCGGACTGGGTAGCGCAGTCGCGGCGCGCTGTTGCAACGCAAAGACGCGATGCGCACGTTCAATTTCCAGTCGATCAGTGTCAGACATCTCTACCCTTTGGGGTGGTTCGAGCCGAGCGCAATCCGCAGGGAGCTTCGCTGCGTGGATGCCGAGTCGACGCCGTTGTTACCGTTATCGGGCGAATCAACGCTTCCTTCGCGGAGCCGATTGGTGGAGCATAGCGTCGATCGCGTTGGAAGCGGTAGCGTCGGCATTGCCGATGCATGAGGGCGCCCCGCGAGCGCTTGGTCGGTTGCGTCGCGCCAGGCAGGGGGGCGGTTCGCCATGATTGACCATCAACAACAGAAGGAAAGCACCGTGAGTAAGAAGCCCATCCCCGCCGATCTCGCCAAATTTCGCGATAGCTATAGCGATCTGTTCGGCAGCCTGCCGCCGCTCCCGGCGGCCCGCTTTGAATTCGCGAGCGAGGTGAATCCGGAGTTCCTTCGCAAATCCGAAAGCCTGCGCGCGCACGCGTTCTACTCCGGCGTCTTTGATGTGAAGACAACCCAGCTCCTCCTGTTTGGCATGTTGTTAGTCGAGCACAATCAGGCTGCGCAGTTTCATGCGCTGGCCGCGCGGCGCGCCGGAGCGAGCTGGGAGGAGCTGGCAAAGGTGGTCGAGCTGGCTTCCGCCACCAAATCGTTAGGCCCGGCGAATCAGGGCCTCGCGATGTTGAACGGACTGCGCGACAAGGAGAACGGTTAGTTCGCCTTGCTATCTCTCGGCCGGCAGCTTCGGGGCGACCTCTCGCGTAAAGAGATCGAGCGAGCGGAACACCGATTCCACCGGCATGTTGCCGAACGCGAACTGACCGACCAGGTAATTCGCGGTCGTAGTGGTGAGATCCCGATTCAGCCATTGTGCAACCGTTGCGGCGGACCCGGCGACCCCTTGCCCGCGTTCCATCAATGCGTCGAACGTCGGTGGCCGGGCGTGGCGCGGGATCTCTCTCCTGCGCAAGATAAAGAGCCAGTTGAAGCTCGTATACCAGCGCGCATAGGCGCTGCGGGCCAGCGCGAGGGCTTCGTGGTCGGTGTCGGCCACGACGATAAAACGTCCAATACCAAGGTTCGGAAGGGCGCGCGCTTCGCCATGCATCTCACGCCACACTTCACGATACCGGTGGATGATCGTGCTTGCCAATTCAGAGGGGTCGAGGGAAATGATGTGCAAGCCCCGCCGTGCCGCGCGTTCGGCGCTTTCGGGTGCATGGGCGCCGTACCACACGGGGGGATAGGGTTTCTGGAGCGTGTCCATCACGATCGGTACATCGCGAAAATTGAAGTGCTTGCCGACATGGTCGACAGTGCGCTGCGTGAGGCACTTGATAATGACCTCGAGTGCCTCGTCATAGGTGGACTGCGCCTCGCCGGGTTCCTCACCAAAGCAGGCGAGCTCGATGGGTGATGCACCGCGGCCGAATCCGATGTCCAGACGCCCGTTGCTCATCTGATCGAGCATGCAGATTTCTTCTGCAAGCCGCAGGGGATGATAGAGCGGCAGCGCGTAGACCATCGGGCCGAATCGCAAACGTGTCGTACGCTGGGCCACCGCGGAGAGAAAGACGCTCGGCGAGGGGGCCATGCCAAGCGGGGTGGCATGGTGCTCGGCAAGGTGGTACGAGTAGAAGCCGGCCTTATCGTAGGCCTCGACGAATTGCAGGCGTGTTTCGAAGTACGCAGGTAGCGGCAGGTCGCTACGATCAAGATGATCGAACACGCCGATTCTCATTCACAGCTCCGATAAAAGGGGTCGGTCGCGAATGGCACTTGCATAAGCGAATTAGGGGATTTACCGTTCGCCCTGAGCCCTTCGACAAGCTCAGGACAGGCCTGTCGAAGGGTGAATGCCGGAATGTCCGTGAGCGGATGATCGCCCCGCCCTTGACAAGCCTGCGTTCCCCTTCGACAAGCCTGCGTTACCCTTCGACGGGCTCAGGGCGAACGGAGGCTTGAGTAGCGCACGTCAATCCCCCTAAGTAAGTGCCATTCGGGTCGGTCGC
>JANMUI010000065.1:0-4452 GCA_031391405.1 Betaproteobacteria bacterium | reverse complement strand
CCCGGTAGTCGGCGCTATTGGTTTTCCGCGGCGATAAGCCGCGGCCTCATTGAAGCCATGTCGCAAGCGCAGCAGGCCGAGCAGAAGACACGTTTTCCGCGGCGATAAGCCGCGGCCTCATTGAAGCATGTTGCTGTCAAGGGACGAGCAACGCGCTGCGAATGTTTTCCGCGGCGATAAGCCGCGGCCTCATTGAAGCGAGCCGACCGAGCGCTATGGATCGCTCGTCGTAAAAAGTTTTCCGCGGCGATAAGCCGCGGCCTCATTGAAGCGACCGCGCCGTGGTCGCGAGTACAGCGCTGCATCAAGGTTTTCCGCGGCGACAAGCCGCGTCAATGTTGAAGCGATGGATTTGGACAAAAGTCCGAAAGGGCGCAAAATATTCTCGGCAGCGTTTCGCGACGGTCTCATTGAGCTTGTCCAGGGTCGGAGAGTTTGCTGCGCCGGCCAAGATGGCCGAGTGCCTTGTATGCTGATCGGCCGTCGTTGAAGAAATCCCTCGCGAAGGAGAAAGGCAATGAGCAGTCTACGTCCACCGGGCCTTGGCCCGATCGTCGGGCATACCACGCATGACAGTTGCCGGTTATGGATCCGCGCCGGTGACCCCGGCGATTCGGGTGCGTCGCTCGACTCGGATCGACGCACGCTGGGAGTGCTCGGCGTGCTGAACGCCGCAGGCAAGATCGACAAGGCCTACTACTTTCGGCTCCCCCGCGAGTTCGACCGAACGGGAACGTTTTGGCTGGGACGCGACGTCGCGTTGGGTCGTCATGAGAAGGACGACGTGCCCAAGTCGAAGCAGGACAAGCCGTATCGCCTGAAGCCCGACACCGAGTACACGGTGCGTCTTGGGACCATCACCGTCGATGATCCGATGCCCGATGCGGAATCCATTTCGGACCGTGAACTGGCGGACCGCCTCCCTTTGATCGATAACATCGCCGATGAGCTGCTTGCCCTGCCCGCTGAGGATTCGGAGGCAAAGTTTCGGACCTTTCCCGAATCCGTGAAGAGCGCATCAGACCTTGCGTTTCTGATTGGGTCTTGCCGCTACCCGGGCCTTCTATGGAAGATCAAGGAGGCCGATCGGATCTTCAAGCCGATGCTCGAACATTTTGCGCCCGACAGGACCGACGGCGCCTGCCGCTTCACCGTCATGATGGGCGATCAGGTCTACGCGGACATGTTCAACCGGTTCGTGCCGATCAAGCTGGCCGACACGTACGGGGAGTTTCAGGAGCGCTACATCAGTGCCTTCGGGGCGCCCAATCTTCGCAGGTTGCTCAAGAAATCGCCGACGTACATGGCCATCGACGATCACGAGATCGAGGACAACTGGTCGCAGGATCGGCTACGCGATGCCGGCAAGCACCAGGTCTTCAACCTCGCGATCGGCGCCTACATGAGCTATCAATGGAGCCACGGGCCAAGGAGCTGGGGCCGCAATCTCTATTACAAGTTCGAGTGTGGCGGCTATCCGTTCTTCGCCCTTGATACCCGCACCCAGCGGTTCGTCGATGACGCGGAGGGCCTGCGCGACAATCATCTGCTAGGCCGGCCGTCCATCGATCCCGTGCATCTCGGTCAGCTTCAGATCCTCTTGGATTGGCTGGGCGAGCAGCAGAAGAATCGGGGCAATATTCCCAAGTTCGTCGTCTCCGCGAGTGTATTCGCCCCCAATTCAATTGACGAGCGAATCGATCCCGCATTGCTCCCCGCGGGCCAGGAAGGTGAAAGCGCGCTCCTGTTCGAAGCCAATCGGCGCCGGCGGGAGAAGAGCGATTCCTGGCCGGCTTTTCCAATCACGCGGGGCACCATTCTCAAATACATCGTCGAGAATCGAATACAGAACGTGGTGTTCCTAACGGGGGATATTCACTGCGCCAACATTGCGCGTATCGAGTTCGCCGGCCCATCGGATGTGAAGCAACTGTTCGTCCACGACATCACATCGTCGGCGTTCTATTGGCCGTTCCCGTTCGCCGATGGCGATCCCAATTCGTACGTGCACGACAGCACGCTCGAGGGGCAGATCGATCGATTTCCGATCCTGGGTACGAATATCGAGGCCAACTATCGCTCATGGGGCTTTACGCAGGAGGACAACTTCTGTCGCATCGAGCTCGACAGGGCCAAGCACACGCTTCGTGTCCGGGTGTTCGACCGGGACGGTGAGCAGGTGCAGGTAACGAACGACCGCGGGAAGCTCGTCAAGGAGAACACGCTGTCGCTTGCGGCCTGGGACTGATCGGCAAGCTGCGGATCACGGCGCTCCTACATCGACCGCGGCAGGAACGTCGCGATCGCCGGGAACGCGAATACCAGAATATTGATGAGCAGCAGATAGACCCAGAATGGCGTTGAGGCCATGAAGATCTTGCCCATCGACACGTCTTCATCGCCGATCGTTGCTTTGACGGCGTAGACGATGATGCCAAAGGGCGGCGTCAGCAGACCCGCTTCGATCACGAGAATACCGACCATCGCGAAGACGAGCGGATCGATGCCAAGCTTGGCTGCCACGGGCGCGAAAATCGGTACGGTAAGCAGCATGATCGAGATCGAATCGATCAACATGCCCAACACGAACCAGACGAAGATCATGAACAGCACGATGCCCCAGCCTGGGAGGCCCGACTCGAGCATGCCCGTCTGCAGCGTGAGGCCGATGCCGCTCATCGATAACGTCCGCGAATAAAGCTGGGCCGAAAAGACGATGACCAATAGCGGCGTGGCGGTACGCCCGGTGGCCAGCACCGATTCCTTGATGCCTTCCCAGCGCATGCCCTTGATGAGGCTGATGACGAGTGCGATAAGCGCACCGATGCCCGCCCCTTCTGTCGGCGTGAAGAGGCCGATCCAGATGCCACCCAGAGCGCCCATGATGATGGCGAAGAAACCGATCAGGCTGAAAATGAGTTGTCCAGTCGTTGGGGCGTCCCGCCCGCCGAGAATCGCGCGGCCCATCTCCTTGTCGTTGATCGATTCCTTTGACAGGTTGGATCCCTCGCCGAGCCATTGCGGGCGGACGAAATACACCACGAGTACATGCACCGCCATGAATGCGGCGAGGATCAGTCCGGGGAATATTCCGGCCAAGAAGAGATGACCGATCGACTGCTCGGTCAGGATGCCCCACACGACCATCAGAATGCTGGGCGGAATCAGCATGCCAAGGCAAGCGCTACCGGCAATGAGCCCCAGCGAAAACGGCCGGTCGTAGCCGAAGCGCTTCATCTGCGGATAGGCAATGCTGGTAAAGGTGGTGGCCGATGCGACGCTGGTGCCCGTCACGAAGCCGAACACCACATTGCCTGCAATCGTTGCATAGGCCAGACGTCCGGCGATGCGCCGCATGCCGTTGTCGATCGCCCAGAAGAGATCGGATGCGATTCCGGATCGGGCGATGAACTCGCCCATCAGAAGAAATAGCGGAATGACGGCAAACACGTAGTCGCGGAGCGCCTCGTACGCGGTGCTGGACATAAACGACATGGTCATGCCCATGTCGCCCGTTGAGAGGTACAGCGCAAGAAACGAAATGATGCCGAGGCAAACGGCGATTTCGACCCCGGCGAACACCAATACCAGCAGGAGCCCAAGCAGCAGATAGGTTTCGAGACTCATAAAGGGGACATCCGGGGGCGGTTGGGGGAATGCTGATCAAGCTGATTGCCGCAATCGGCGTAATCGGTGATAGCAGAGCATCGAGCGAGCGCGGCCCGCTAATGTTGCGGGAGTCCCTCGGGCGCCTTCGGGTCTTCACGACCGCGCGCCGCATCAATGATGCGAAAGAGATAGAACAGCGCTGCCAGTCCGCAGCCGTACACGATGGAAAAACGCGCCGGCCACGCCGCCACGCGTACGACCCCTTCGCCTTCGAATTCGTCGTTCACCCAGGCGTCGTAGGCGGGCGGCAGCGCCCCCGCGGTGATGCCCGCAAAGAAGAGCAGGCCAAGGATATTGCCGATGACGATAAGCGGAACCCGGCTTCGTCTCGGCAGCGCGTTGACGAAGATATCGACCCGCAGCATGCTGGCAATCCGAATGGCATAGGGCAGCTGCAGAAATACGATCACGATGATCGTATTGCGCACGTACTCCGCGACACCATAGAATTTGATACTGAGCGCGCGGGCAGTGACGTCGACCAGAATCATGAATGCGAGGCCGAACGCACAGAATGCGGCCAGAATCATCATGGCCTTTGTGACGGCATCAAGGCCCTTCACCAGTTTGGACATCGCTCCCCCTTGTTCTTCGCGGATGACGCTTACCGCCATCCGCTGTCCACCACTAGCTCGATCAATCGAGGTTGAACGTCACCGGCCAAGTATGACCCAATGCTTTGGTCGCTTCGATATAGGCTTTTTGGGCCTTGCGCATCGGCAGATTTGATTCCTTTTCCGCCTTCGCGCCGATCTGTCCGGGTGCCTTGGCGAGCAGCTCGGC
>JANMUI010000048.1:0-8174 GCA_031391405.1 Betaproteobacteria bacterium | reverse complement strand
CGGTCGTCGCGACGGCGCTCCTGGATCGCTTGCTGCATCACGCGGTCGTCATCGCCATCGAGGGCAACTCCTATCGATTACGCGAACACGCCGCACTCATCCCCGAGCATTTGCGCGGCCGTCCGATACACAGCGATCCGACGCCCGCAACACCGAAACGCTCGCCGGGCAGACCCCGAAAGGAGGCTCCTATATCCCCGCCGGGCTGATCCCCCGAGCCCTAACAGGTGGGGAATTTTACTTCGGCCAAAATGGGGAAATCCATGTCGGCGTTGACACACGGCGTTGCCGCAGTTCGTCAAAGACGAGTTCGACGCCTTTCTCCAATGCGGCATCCTCGCCCACGGGTTTCTGCGGCTGCGCTGCGCCAAGTGTGCCCATGAGAAGCTGGTGGCGTTCTCGTGCAAGCGGCGCGGGTTTTGCCCCTCGTGCGGGGCGCATCGCATGGCAGAAGCTGCCGCGCACCTGGTCGACTATGTCATCCCGTGGGTGCCGGTGCGTCAATGGGTGTTGTCATTTCCGATTCCGTGCGCATCTTGTTGGCCGCCCATCCGCAGCTACTTTCTCCAGTGCATTCAACTTTCTTCTTAACGCTCGTGAGCGGATCCTCACACAGCGGATCGCATCTCCCGGATTTCTTCAAATAACCGGCGAAACTCCGGCTTTGGCGCGATACACATAGTTCGATATGTGCTCAGGAAGGGGAGCCAAAAAATCAAAGAGTTAGGCGCGTTCTTCGAAAATCATCGGTTCTTGTGTGTCCACCAAGTGTCCGATGCTCTTCCTCCCTCAGAGCCCGCGACGATGCCCCAAAAAGTGCCCCGTAAGTGCAAATCGCGCCGGACATTGAGCGAATCGCGGCGGTCAATGGCGCGTTTTGATGCGAGGGTACGCACCGTAGTACGCCGGGAAAGGTTTCTCGGTGGCCACGATGAAGATCAGCCCTTGTGGAAAGAAAAAACAAACGGCATTTTGGAAGGTCGTGGCCGCACAACTCTTAAGCGAGGATCGGGGATGCCTTATCGTAAATGTGCATGAAGTGAAAATCGCCGGGTTTGGGTTTGCCTTTGGCAGAGAACTCAGGCGAGGGCAAAGGGTCGGATATGCCGATGGTGTTTGTCCGTAGAACATTTCCAGTCGCAAAGCCACCGCGCATCGCGGCGCACTCTTCGCGGCTGAGTTCCTTGGCAACTGCGAGATCTTTGATGGTGAGGCTCATTTGATTTGCTCCGTAGAGGTGGGCAGGCCCGGCTAGGGCGCTGAGCGGAAGGGTGGCAGCCGCATCCAGGACTTGAGTTGCGCAACGATTCAATCTGGTTCAAAGCCAAAGCGTCCGCCGGTTGGCGTACGATAGCGTGATGGAAGAACGCACCCGCCATGCAGGCGGGTGCGTCACCATACCGGGAATGTTGTACCCGCCGCGATGGCGGGTACAAGGCAGTCCATATCTGAAGGTGGGCATGGAAGCGTGAAAGCTCCCGCCGCGATGGCGGGTGTTTTATCGCATGTAGCACCCGCCGCCGTGGCGGGCGCTAGCTCAAATCCATCGGGGACAAATCAACATGAGGTTACGCGCCGCGATGGCGCTCAACCTACATCGCCATATCGAGATGCCATCGAACGCGACGGAATCAGTGAACGTGTCGGATCAGCTGGGGCAGGTGGTATTGTCGGATCAGCTGGTGCAGTGCCACACGCCACCCCGGCGGGTGGCAGTCTGGAGGCAAACCCGCCAGCGTGGCGGGTGTGCCATCCCCGCAAGGCAGAGTCGGAGGACAATCACCCGCCGCGATGGCGGGTGATTCCCCGTACGGAATGTGTCAATCAGAATGAGACACCGCGTTCCATTAATTTACTGAGCAAATCTGCCACGGCGGTTGTGCCGTCTGCGGTGTTGGTTTTGGCAGGTTGATGCCGACCCGCGTGGGTAAATCCGGTGGGCGTGGCATGCGTCCCTTGAAGCGGCGCGGGTCCTTGGCGAAGGCGTGCTCGAGGACCCGCTGTCGAGCTGCATAAAATTGAATGGCTTGTCCGGTGTGCATCGCCGCCGGGGTCATGTAGCCGATCCCCGAGTGCCTATGTTCGTGGTTGTACCAAGCGAAGAACTGCTGGCAGAACGCACGTGCTTGCTCGATGCAGGCGAATCGATCGGGGAAATCGGGCCGATACTTCAACGTCTTGAATTGCGATTCTGAAAATGGATTGTCGTCGCTCACGTGTGGGCGGCTATGGCTCTTGGTGACCCCCAGGTCCACCAGCAATTGCGCCACTGGCTTGGAGCGCATCGAGCTGCCCCGATCGGCGTGCAAGGTGATGATGCGGGGCAATCGCCTCGTTGTCGCAACTGCCAGCAATAAGCGCCTTGGCCAGCTCGGCGCATTCCTGTGCGGCCAACATCCAGCCCACCACGTAGCGACTGAACACGTCCAAGATCACGTATAGATGGAAATGCTCCCACTTACCTGGACCCTTGAGTTTGGTGATGTCCCATGACCACAACTCCCGTGGCTTGGTGGCCAGCAACTCGGGCTTGGTGTAGAGCGGATGGGTCAGCTGGTTGCGCCGCGGCCGCGCCTCGCCATCGGCGCGCAGAATGCGATAGAAGCTGGACACCGAAGCGAGATAGCAACCGGCATCGAGCAAGCGGGCAAACACGGTGCGCGCGCTGGAGTCGGCGTACTGCGGGGCGTGCAACACCTCGCGGATCTGCTGGCGTTCCGGTTCGCTCAGCGCCAAGGGTGAGGGCATGCGCGTGGACGGCTTGGCCACCACCGCCGGCCCCTGCTGGGCCCGGTAGAAGGTGGCACGCGACACGCCCAGCACCACGCAGGCCAGCGCGATACCGATCAGCGGGGCCAATTCGATCGCCGCACTCATCGCTGCGCTTCCCCGGCCGAGGGTAGCCCCAACAGCTCGCAGAGTTTTTTTTGGACCTCGATGATTTGCTCGGCCCGCTGCAACTTGCCCCGCAGCTTGCTCACCTCGCGCTCCAGACCCAGCGTGCGGCGCGCCTGGGCGCTCGTCTGATCGGGCTTGGGTCCGCGTTTGTTGGCACCCAGCGCCGCCTCCTCGCCTTGCACTTCCTTGCGCCACTGGCACAGATGCGAGCTGTAGAGCCCCTCACGGCGCAGCAACGCGCCCACTTCACCGAGTTCCCGACACGCATCGGCTTGGCGCACCAAACGGCGCTTGTAACCCATCGAGAATCGCCGCCGCGTGGGCAGTGCAACCACTTCGGGCTCGGGCATCGTTTTCGCGCCGATGAGTGCCTCTCCGGTCGCCCTACGGGCTCCCTGCGAGGCACTCATCAAACCCTTCACAACATCAACATCGGACACAGCGTGTTTCCCCTGATTCATGATCATCACCCTCTCTTCTGTACACTAAACTCTCAGAGAAAGGTGTCTCACTTCAGTCTGACACAGGGGGCCTTGATGGGCCTCGACGCGCTGTCTCCACAACTCCGCTCGCTCCACTGGTGTCATCACTGTCGCTCCAAAAAATTATGCGACAGTATTTCTTGGCACCGTCTCACCCGCAATGTGGGTTCCGCGGACGCTTACACAATTCTTGAATTGCGGGAGCGCCGACCCAGGCGAGCGCATCTTCGCGACCGCCTGCCGTGAGTGCTTTTTGCTTCATCGCGAGCAAGCCGGCGTGCGCCAATGACGTGCCGCTTTGCGTATTGATGCCGGGCGTATTCAGAAGTCCCAAAGGCTGCGAGCCGCCCGCGCCGTTGAGGAACGCAATGTCGAGCAGTTCGCCCACGGCGGAGAGCACCTGCGCGCGCAAGAACTGTTCGACGGCCTCGTGTAGACGACAGCCCGAACATCCCAGGGAAAGCGCAACGATTTGCGCGCGTACTCGGTCGATTGACTACTTAGCATTCCGGACATACCGTCCGACGCAGGGAAAAGAGGCGGTTAAATCTCCTGTACCCGGACCTTGAGTTCGGCGGCTCGCGCTTCGTCATGGGCGCGACAAGCGCCTAGCGCGAGGAGGATGGTACCCAAGACGGCACCGACTGTTCGACGCAAGCTCGTTGGCATTGATGCTCTAGTCAGTCCATCGAGTTGATTGCCATGAGCAAGCGCTACGCGTGCGCCTTGCGCTGCGGATCAATGAACTTCTCCAACCGACCCAGCGTGCGCATGCACGGTAACACCTGCGCCAAGCTCGAATTCGGTTCGCGTTCCTCATGAATCGCTGCGATAAATTCGCGGTCCTCGAGCTCGATGCCGTCCATTGACACATCGACCTTCGAGAGATCGATCGGGTTCTTCTTGCCGTCGGCCAGATCGTCGTAATACGCCTGGTAGGTGCCGTTGTCGCAGATGTAGCGGAAGAACGAGCCGAGCGGTCCGTCGTTGTTGAACGACAACGACAGATTCAAGATCGCCCCTGAGGGCACTTTCAACACGATACCCATGTCCATGGCAATGCCGAGGGTCGGGTGGATCGGGCCTTGCACCGCGAAGCACTCGGAGACTTCCTCGCCGGTTTGGTACAGGAACAGGTCGACGGTGTGTGCCGCGTGGTGCCACAGCAGATGATCGGTCCAGCTGCGCGCCTTGCCGGCGGCGTTCATGTTGGTGCGGCGAAAGAAGTAGGTCTGCACGTCCATCTGCAGCACCTTGAGTTCGCCCTTCTTGATGCGCCGGTTCACCCATTGGTGGCTCGGGTTGAAGCGCCGCACGTGGCCGGCCATTGCCATCACGCCGGTCTCTTTTGAGATCTGCGCGAGCTTCTCGGAATCCTCGAAGCTGTCGGCGATCGGGATCTCGATCAGAACCGGCTTGCCGGCGCGCATGCACATCTCGCCTTGGCGGAAGTGCATCTGCGTGGGTGTGGTGAGGATGACCGCATCGGCGCGCTTGATACCTTCGGCCAAATCGCCGGAGTAATGCGGGATACCGTATTTCTTGGCGATCTCGGCCGTGGCTTCCTGGTTGCCACCAATGAGCGAGCTGATTTCGACGCCTTGGATGCGCTTTAGCGCATCCAAGTGCTTTTGACCGAATGCGCCTTGACCGGCGACACAAAATTTCATCGTGTGCTCCTACGTGCTGTTTGTTGACTGGGTCGCGCGGCGGTGCGCTTTGCGGGGTTGGCTCGCTTTGAGGTGACCGTCCGCGTGGACTTCGCCTTGGCCGATTTTCTACGATTCTCGAGAATGATATGCCCGACCGCGGTGTTCGACGCCGGCACCGTGTAGAACCGATAGACCTCGTCGACCGCCTCATCGAGCGCGCCGCGCATGATGAGCCACATCACCAACTCGATCGCCTCGGCACCGGCTTCGCGCATGTATTCCAGATGCGGGATGCGCGTCAGTTTCTTCGGATCACGCGTGAGGTTGTCGAGAAAGGCCTTATCGAAATCGCTATTGATCAGCCCGGCGCGTGGGCCCGAAATCTGGTGCGACATGCCGCCGGTGCCAAAGATGACGACGCGCGGATCCTTCGGGTAAGACTCGACCGCTCGGCGTATCGCGGCGCCGAAGTCGTAACAACGCTTACCGGTAGGTGGCGGATACAGCACGACATTCACCGCGAGTGGAATCACCGGGCACGGCCATTCCTTGGGCGTGCCGAACAACAGGCTCATCGGCACGGTGAGGCCGTGGTCGACGTCGAGCTTGTTGACCACGGTCAGATCGAACTCATCCAAAATGACCGATTGGGCGATATGCGTGGCAAGGTCTGGATGCCCTTTCACGACCGGCACGGGACGCGGTCCCCAGCCCTCGTCGGCTGGCTGGAATTCCGCTGCGCACCCTAGCGCGAAGGTCGGCACCACGTCGACCGAGAAGTTCGTGGCATGATCGTTGAAGACGATGATCGCGACGTCGGGTTTGAGCTTGGCGATCCATTCCTTGGATTTCTCGAAGCCCGAGAAGACGCGCATCCAGTACGGTTCGGCGGTGCGCTTATTGTCCAGAGCCGCGCCGATGGCCGGGACATGGGACGATCCGACGCCTGCAACGATTCTAGCCATGCTTCGCTCCTCGTTTGGCGGTTGGCTTTTTGGTCTTGGGTGGCGCAGCGGCCTTTGCGACGGTATTCACTCGGGCGGTGCGCTTGCCGGTCTTGCTGCGATTGCCTTCGACCGATCGACCGCCGGCGAGCATCATCGCGGCATACGCCTCCTGGGTCGAGCCGGTCATGATCGCGGCCATGTGCTGAAACGAGTGGCCGTCGGTTGCGCCGATCTTGGAGGTGAAGTAGATGTTGCCGCCAAGCTCGAGCATGCCGTTGTAGTCGCGTTTCAGGATCACTTGTTCCTGCTGCGCGGTGAGTCCGAATTTCTTCAGGTACGCCGGCTCGTTCGACTTGAATTCCTTGCGGTTCTCGGCCTTGAGCAGCGACATGCAAAACATGTTGATCGCGTAGCCGTCCCGCGATCGCTGCTGGTCGAACACATAAGTGCCGGGGATATCGTCGTACTCTCGATTGTTGCGGGGCATAGGTGCAATGTCTCCGAGTTACAACCAGTACAGGCGCATCGGATTATCGACCAGCAGCTTCTGATGCAGCGCTGCGGTGGTCGCGATGTGCGGGATGCGGTCGGTGAGTAGGCCGTCGTCCGGGGCGATTTTTTTCATGTTGGGGTGCGGCCAGTCGGTGCCCCAAATCACGCGGTCGGGGAACCTGTCGACCAGGCTCTTGGCGAACGGCACGACGTCGTCGTAGGGCGGGCCGGCGATGGTCATCCGCTCGGGGCAAGTAACCTTGACCCAGAAATTCTGGTGCTTATCCATCAGCCGGTGAAAGCGCTGGTTCTCCGCGTGGTCTACGCCTTTGGTCACATCGGGTGTGCCCATATGATCGACTACGACGGTGGTCGGCAGCGAGGTGAAAAACGGCTCGAGCCCGGGCAGATCGGCCATTTCGAAATAGACTACGATGTGCCAGCCAAGTTTTTCGACGCGGGCGGCGATGCGTTCGAGCACTTCGCGCGGCGTGAAATCCACCAGGCGTTTGACAAAATTGAAGCGCACGCCCTTGACGCCGGCACGATCCATCGCGCGCAGCTCGGCGTCGGTCACTTCCTCGCCGATGAATGCCACGCCTTTGGCCTTGCCGTTGGACGACCCGAGCGCGTCGATCATGGCGCGATTATCTTTGCTATGACAGCTCGCCTGGACGATCACGTTTTTGTCAAAGCCAAGATAGTCGCGCAACGCGAATAGCTTGCCCTTGGGCGCGTCACAGGGGGTGTATTTGCGCTCTGGCGCGTACGGAAAAATCGCCTCCGGCCCAAACACATGGCAGTGAGCATCGACTGCGCCGGCCGGTGGGACGAAATAGGGTTTCGACGGATTGGGGTGAAACGGGATGTAGCCCGTACTCATTGGCACGGTGGGTCTCCTTCGATCGTTATCGCTCTTATAGACGGGCAGCCGAATCTGCGCAAGCACTAGCCTGGTCCTAGGCTGGGCCCACACGGATCCGATCCGGCCTTCGTTGACTTCGATCAACCTCGACTCTCTGCAAAGCATCGCCGTTTCAAGCAAATCTGCGACGCCTACCCTGTGTGCCAACGCCCACGGCTTCAGCCTGCATGCGGGGCTGCGTTGCGGCGCGGATCAGCGTAGCGAGCCCGAACAACTGGGCCGTTACATCACCCGCCCGGTCATCGCAAACGGGCGGCTCAGGATCTTCGCTGCCTTCTCCAGCGCGCCTACCTTGTCCCACGTTTTTGAGTCGCTTTGCGATTGCCGCACCGTTGCCCATTTCCACACTCTCGACGGACGCGATCGATGCCGCTGTGTCGTCGTCCAGTTCGCTCATGGGCACGGCTGGCGTGTAGCACACCGCGCACCCATTCCAGCACCTCATTGTCGAAGCGCAGCCGCCCCAGGAGTTCGGTGAATTGCTTCTCAATCGGTGAATTGCTTCTCAAGCACCTCCTCCCGCACATACTATCAATTCACCGAGCGGTATCCGCCAAGCAGGGTTCTTCCATTCCGGGAAGAGGTAACTTCTATTGGAGAATACGTAGCGTTCGTCTTCGTTCCGGTACTGAATGAGTGGCGAAACCCACTCGCGGAAAAAAAGCAACCTGGTTGCGGAACCTTCTTACATCGGCCACACTCGACTGCGTCGTACCCGGTACGGCTTCAGATCTTCGGGCAAGCTGACCGACGCGTCGACGTCGAGACGGAACTCGGG
>JANMUI010000105.1:0-39814 GCA_031391405.1 Betaproteobacteria bacterium | reverse complement strand
GCTCGCTCGGTTCGATACTGGTGGCGGCCAGCGAGCGGGGCGTTTGCGCCATCTTGATGGGCGATGATCCGGCCGAGCTCGCGCGCGATCTGCAGGACCGTTTTCCGCGCGCGAATCTGATCGGTGGTGATGCGGGCTTCGAGCAATGGGTCGCCAAGGTTGTCGCCATGGTGGAAGCGCCGCGCATCGGACTCGATCTGCCGCTTGATGTAAGGGGCACCGCTTTCCAGCAGCGGGTCTGGCAGGCGTTGCGCGAGATTCCCGCCGGATCGAAGCAGAGCTACACCGACATCGCCCGGCGCATCGGCGCGCCAAAGTCGGTGCGAGCGGTTGCGCAGGCCTGCGGGGCCAACGCGTTGGCGGTGGCGATTCCGTGTCATCGCGTCGTGCGCAATGACGGTGCGCTCTCGGGGTATCGCTGGGGGGTCGAGCGAAAACGCACACTGCTCGAGCGGGAGACCGACGGTTGAACGCACGTGATGATGGGGCGGTCGCGCCGGCCGGGCGGGTGAAGAGCATCGATTGGGATGCCGTCGAACGCGATCTGGATGCAGAGGGCAATGCGGTGATCGAGCGATTGATCACCGTGCCTGCGTGCGATGCGCTCGCAACGCTCTACGCAACGCCTGACAATTTTCGCAGCCGGATCATCATGGCGCGTCACGGATTTGGGCGTGGCGAGTACCAGTATTTCCGCTATCCGTTGCCGGAGCAGATCGCCGAATTCCGCACAGCGCTTTATTCGCGACTGGCACCGCTCGCCAATCGCTGGAATGCCGCGATGGGCATCCACGTGCGCTTTCCGCCGCGCCATGCCGAATTCATCGAGCGTTGTCATGCGGCGGGGCAGGTCAGACCAACGCCGCTCCTGTTGCAGTACGGCGTGGATGATTACAACTGCCTGCACCAGGATCTCTACGGCGAGCATGTGTTCCCACTGCAGGTCGTGATCCTGTTGTCGGCGCCTGATCGCGATTTCGCGGGCGGGGAATTCGTCATGACCGAACAGCGGCCGCGGATGCAATCGCGCCCGTCGGTGGTCCCGTTACGCCAGGGCGACGCGGTCGTGATAGCAGTGCATCATCGTCCCGTGCAGGGAACGCGTGGCGTCTATCGCGTGAACATGCGCCATGGGGTCAGTCGGGTGAAGAGCGGACATCGGCACACTCTGGGAATAATCTTCCACGACGCCCAGTAACGTCGCAGGCCCGGCGGCATCCTCAAACAGACGCTTTGGCATAGGGTTAAGCTCTCGCCTGCCCGATCGGCCGTCACCCATTGATGCGGGCTCAAGTGAAATAGCGGTCCGACCGCACAATCGAGGAGACGAAGCAATGGTTTGCCAGTCCATGCATGCATCGTTGCAAGTGCTGATTTTCGGAATCATCGGGTTATCGCTGGGAATCGTCCCGTCGGCACAGGGCCAGGACGCGGCCGTGTATGTGGTGACGTATATCGAAGTCGCGCCGACCGCGTCGAGTCAAGGCGCGTCATTGCTGAAGCAGTTTGGTACTGCGAGCCGTAAGGACGAAGGCAATCTGCGATTCGATGTAGTGCAACGGACTGCGCCGTCTAACCAATTCGTCTATGTGGCGATTTGGCGCGATCAGAAAGCATTCGAGGCAAATCGCGATGCAGCGCACACGAAGCAGTTTGCCGGCGCAATGCAGCCGCATCTGATTGCGCCGTTCGATCAACGCGTGCATACCGGCATCGCGGCCGTGCCGTCAGGCGGCCCGAGTGCCGGTGCAGGCGCCGTGTATGTCGCGACGCATGTCGATGTACCGCCGCCGCTCAAGGATAAATGCGTCGAGGCGCTGCAGGAATTGGTCGCGGGCAGCCGGAAAGAAGCGGGTGTCGTGCGTTTTGAAGTGTTCCAACAAGGGAATCGACCGAATCATTTCACGGTGGTCGAGACCTGGAAGGGCGAGGCGGAATATCTCGCACACATCACCGCCGCACACACGAAAAAATTTCGGGATCAGCTCGGTCCGATGACGGGCGCGCTCTACGACGAGCGGCTGTACAAAGCGCTTTGATGGATCGAGCGGTTTCGACCCATCGACCAACCAAAGGCGAGCTATGTATGCATAGCAAGGCGCGAGTGGTATTCGCTATAGGCGTTGCGCGCGCTTCAAATCAGCCGGAGGCAATAGCCCCCGTTCGCCCTGAGCCCTTCGACAAGCTCAGGACAGGCCTGTCGAAGGGTAACGCAGGCGACTCGCACGGTAAGACAGACGGACGTAAGAACCTCTGTTCGCCCTGAGCATGCGCCGGTATGCGACGCCGCCGCCTCAGTCTGCCGTCGCCCCCGACGCCTTGATGATCGCCGCCCATTTTGGCACTTCGGACTTGATGTAGGCGGCGAATGCTTCAGGCGTGTTCCCGATCACGTCGACCCCCAGCGAATCGAGCCGCTTGCGAACCTCGGGATCGTTCAGGGTTGTCATCATGGCGCGATGCAAAGATGCGGTGACTTCCGTCGAGATGCCCGCCGGTGCCACGATACCGTGCCACGAGGTTGCCTCGAAGCCGGGAATCAAGAGCTCGGCGACTGTGCCGACGGTGGGCAGCGGACCGGTGCGCTTGAGCGATGTGACGGCGAGGGCACGCAGCGCACCGCCTTGAATGTGGGCAATGACCGGTGCGACCGATGAGATGCCAATTTCTACGTGGCCCGCGAGCACGTTCTGCAGCGCGGGACCGGTGCCCTTCATCGGCACATGCACCATGTTGAATTTTGCTTCTGTCTTGAGGAGCTCGCCGGCGAGGTGTGCGGACGTGCCATTGCCACCGGAGGCGAAGTTGAGTTTCCCCGGATTGGCTTTGGCGTATGCGACTAACTCGGCGAGGGTATTGGCGGGTACTGACGGATGCACATAGACGACGTTCGCTTGTTCGCCCACCAAGGTGATCGGGTGAAAATCTTTCGCCGGGTCGTACCCGATCTTGTGATAGAGGCTCGCGTTGACGGCGAGGATGCAGTTGGTGCCGAGCATCAAGGTGTGACCGTCGGGCGTCGCCCGTGCCACGAATTCACCGGCGATGTTGCCCCCCGCCCCGGCCCGGTTTTCGACGACCACCGGCTGCCCGACAACCTGTTCCAATTTTCGTGCCAAGATCCGGCCCATCACGTCGCTCGGCCCTCCCGGTGAGAATCCGAGGACGAGGGTGATGGGTTTGGTCGGATAATCCGCCGCGATGGCGTGTGGCACGGCAAGAACTATCGCAGCAAGGCATGCAAAGTAAATGACTCGCGTCATGACCGTCCCCCTTCAAGCAAGGATCAACCGTAGCACTTCACAGGAATCCCGGCAATGAGCGTAGTCGAAACCGAACGACAGGACGGTGTGATGGTGATCCGGATGAATCGGCCGGAGCGACTGAACGCACTTGGGACGGATCTTCGTGCCGGCCTGGCGGATGCATGGTGCGAGTTTCGCGACAGCGCGGATCTCGAAGTCGCGATCCTCACCGGCACCGGGCGCGCATTCTGTGCGGGCGAAGACATGAAGGAATCGGTTGAGCGCGGCACCGCGGGGAGCGCGGCGGGTCCGCAGCCGCAGCGGGAGAATCCCTACAACAACCGTGCGATCGACAAGCCGGTGATCGTCGCCATCAACGGCTTTGCGATGGGCGGCGGCTTTCAGATGGTCGAGAAAGCCGACCTTCGTGTGGCCGTGCGTGGTGCGGTGTTCGAGTCATCCGAGGCCAAGCGATGGTTGCTCGGCGGCTACGACCATGGCTTCATCGGCGGGCTCTCGCACACGATCGCGACTGAAATGGCCTTCGCGTTCCGCTTCACCGCCGAGCGATTATACGAAGCCGGGTTTCTGAATCGGCTCGTCGATGCGGAGGCGCTGATGTCGAGCGCGCATGAAATGGCGGCACATCTCATGACCCTGCCGCCCGCGTCCCGCGTCAACACGTTGACGATCATGCGCGCCATGCGACCACGGGTCTCGGACGAATTGCAGCAACTCGCCGCACGCCTGAAAGAGCACGGAGCGAAAGAAGACCTGATGGAATCCCGCCGTGCGTTCGCCGAGAAACGCCCGCCGAAATTCAAGGGTTGGAATCATCCTGACGATCGGCTGCGTACGCCTAAGCTCGTCGGGAAGGCGTGAGTGGTGCTCTCGATCCACCACGACAGACGACGGCTCGACGAATCACGACGGATTATTCTTTGAGCCCGCTGAACCCGTTGAGTCGTCGTGGTGAAGGCTGGTGAAAGAAGTCTTCATTAAAGCGCCAGCTCCGCCAGCGCGCGCAGCGCCTCGGGTTGTTCAGCTTTGATCAACAGCGATCGCACCGGTGAGGCTTTCCAAGCTTCCAGACGATCGCGGATATGGGCCTTGGTGCCGACCAGCGCGATCGAATCAACCAGCGCATTGGGCACCGCCGCGGTCGCCTCGTCCCGCTTGCCGGCGAGAAAGAGATCCTGGATCTTCACCGCAGCCTCTTCATAACCCAGGCGCTTGGCGTAGTCGTTGTAGAAATTCTTACCGCGTGCGCCCATGCCGCCGATGTAGAGCGCCAAGCTTGCCTTCACCGGCATCCGGCACTTTTCGAGATCATCACCCATCACGCAGGTCACGAACGGGGCCACATCGAATTTCGCGAGCGATTTGCCGCCGCCCGCCTTGGCGAATCCTTTTTCCAGATGCGGCGCGAGCAGATCGAAACGCTCCGGATTCATCCAGACCGGAATCAGTCCGTCCGCGCACTCGGCGCTGCACTCGATGCCGGCCGGACCGATCGACGCGGTGTAAATCTGGAGATCCTTGCGACCATGCAGGATGCTTTTGAGCGGCTTGCCGAGCCCGGTCGCGCCGGGGCCAGCATAGGGAATCTGGTAGTGCTCGCCGTTGAATTCGAGTGGGGCCTCACGCGAAATAATCTTGCGGACGATATTGATGTACTCACGCGTGCGGGTCAGCGGCTTGCCGTACGCCACGCCGTGCCAGCCTTCAACGACTTGCGGTCCCGACGGCCCAAGGCCCAGGATGAAGCGCCCGCCTGACATGCCATCGATCGTCATTGCGGTCATCGCTGTCAGCGCGGGTGTGCGTGCGGGCATCTGCATGATCGCCGTGCCAAGCTTGATCTTCGATGTGAAGGCAGCGATGTACGCGATCGGCGACACGGCATCCGACCCATAGGCCTCCGCACTCCATACCGACCAGAATCCGAGGCGCTCGGCCTCCAGGATCAGCTCGCGGTCGATCTGCATCGTGGCGCCGGAATAGCCGGCGGTCAGGCCGAGGCGAAGAGTGGACATGAAGCGCTCCTGTTGTTGATGAATGTGCGATTGCCGGTGGTTTTGCGACGGGATCAAGCTGCGCGTCTAGTAGCGTTTGTCATTCCATCACAACGGCGCGCACCTCGCGCGGGGTTGTCGAATCGTACGTCGAATCGCGTCGCGCCGTTTCACTCGTGATGACCCATGATCTGCGACGTGCCGTTCTTCAGATTGCCCTCACACGCGTCGGCGGCACACCGCACCACCTCGACGATAATGCCCGGCCTGACGCCCTATTGCGAACCCCGAGATGAACGCCGGCGCGCCGCCCCTGGTCTTGCATGTCATCCACAACCTGTCGATCGGTGGGCTGGAAAACGGGCTCGTCAATCTGATCAACACCATGCCGGTGTCCCGGTACCGGCATGCGATTGCCTGCATCGAGGGTTACTCTGATTTTCGCGATCGCATCAAGCGGCCGGATGTCGAGGTCGTTGCGCTCAGGCGCTCGCAGGTGGGGCACTGGAGAATGCGTCGCGACATCTTCCGCTTATGCAGGCGCCTGCGGCCGGCCATTCTCCACTCCCGCAACATGTCCGCGCTCGACGCACTTCTCCCGGCACGCCTGGCGGGCATCGCGCGCACTGTTCACGGTGAGCACGGCTGGGACGTCGACAATATTGACGGCAAGCATTGGAAGCCGATCCTGTTGCGTCGCATCCATGCGCCCATGATCAATCACTACATCACGGTATCCGAACATCTGAAGCGCTACCTTGCGGAGCGTGTCGGCATCGCTGCCGGACGCATCTCGCATGTCTGCAATGGCGTCGATACCGATCGGTTCGCGCCGGATTCTTCCGCGTCTTCAGAATGGCTGCCGGCGGATTTTCGGGGCGAGAACAAGATACTGATTGGATCGGTGGGCCGCATTCAAGCGGTGAAGGATCACGCGACATTGTTGCGTGCGTTCTCGGTCCTGATTGAAGCGCGCGCCGAATTGCGCGCGCGGTTGCGGTTGATCATCGTTGGCGATGGGCCTCTTCTTACCGAGCTACGCACATTCGCCGAGCTGCTGAAAATCGCGGATCTCGTCTGGTTTCCCGGTGCACTCGACAACATCCCCGATGTGCTTCGCGCCTTGGACGTCTTCGTGCTCCCGTCCTTGAACGAAGGCATCTCCAACACGATCCTCGAGGCCATGGCGGCCGGCGTCCCGGTGCTCACCACGGCGGTCGGCGGAAGCGTCGAGCTGGTCGAGGAAGGTGTTTCCGGTCGTTTCTTCTCGCCAGGAGATGTCCCCGCCTTATCGCGGATGCGTGGTGATTACGCGTCAAGTTCGACCATGCGTCGCGCCCACGGCGAGGCGGC
Source organism: Betaproteobacteria bacterium (assembly GCA_031391405.1). GTDB lineage: Bacteria > Pseudomonadota > Gammaproteobacteria > Burkholderiales > SG8-39 > SHXR01. The sequence continues at coordinate 33,201 of JANMUI010000105.1, read as the reverse complement.
GCGACGCATCGCCGTGGACCGGTTCAGCTTGACCGCGATGGTGGCCGGCTACGAATCGGTGTATGACCGCCTGTGCCACCGGACCCCGCTCTGAGTCGATCAGCGCCGCGCGGCAGTTTCTTTCGCGTGTTTATCGGTCCAAGCGGTGAGCGCATTGGATTGCTGCTGCGCAAGATCCGTTCGCAGCCCACGTGCCGTCCGCTCACTTGCCAGGATGCCCGAAACTGAGCCCTGGAAGTGCGGCATGACGGTTCGCGAGAAGAGCTCATAGTGGCGGCGCGTCGCGTCCGGATTCGCCCACTCATGCGCCATCATCAGATAGCCTCCCGCGCCGTTTGATTGGCGGCGCAGATCGTTGAGTTGCGCGATCGCGTCCTCCGGGGTGCCGATAACGCCAACGCCGGTCTGGATGATCCAGTCGATCCGCTCCTTCAAGGTCGCGCCGGCGGGGGAGAACTGCGGCGCGGCGGCGGTCTGTTGGAGGTAGTCGAACCATGCATCGATACCGTATTCGACGTCGCGCAGGGCCTGTTCGCGGGTCTCGGCGATATGCATCGGGCCGACCAATCGCCAATCGCGCTTGTCGACCTTTTGTTTGAATTCGGCCGCCCGCTGCTCTGCAACATTCCAGTGGAGCCCGAGCACGTCGGCGCCGATTTTCATCGTTGCGCCAATCGAGAGCAGGCCGAGGCCGTGCTTGCCGGCGATACGCGGCCCCGAGGGCGACGCAATGGCGGCCACCGCGACGTGCAGGTCCGAATAGGGCCGCAATTGGCAGCGGGCGCCGACCAGCCGGTAGTGCTTGCGATCGACCGATAGCGGTTCTTCGCTACGCAAGAGGTGCATGAGATCGTCCATGCCGAGCTCCAGGATCTCGCGCTGATCCGCCGGATTGATGCCGATCATGTGGGCATCGGTCGGCAGGGCGCCGGGGCCTACGCCCAGCATGACGCGACCGCGCGTGAGATGGTCAAGCAGAATGATCCGGTCGGCCACCCAAAGCGGATTGTGGTACGGCAGCGAGAGAACGCCGGTGCCGAGCTTGATGTTGCGGGTGCGTTCCGCCGCCACCGCCATGAAGATCATCGGTTCGGCGACCAGCTCGACCCCGCAGGAATGGTGCTCGCCGATCCAGGCTTCGTCGTAGCCCAGGTCATCGAGGTGCTGGATCAGTTTGAGATCGCGTTCGAGGGCAAGGGTGGGGTTCTGGCCGGTGGGAGCGTGGAACGGGGCCATGAAGATGCCAAAGCGCATTCGGTTGTTCATCCCGGGTCTCCTTTTGATGGTTTGGTGCCGCGCCGTGCAAGTGTAACGCCACCCTCGCGTACGAGTTAAGCGCACGGATCGAATCTCCTTGAACCGATCTTGTGGAGAGTGCGACTCATTGGATGTCAGGTATTTCCGAGGAGCCCAACATGATCCCAATCACCCTCCATTCGAGCATGGGAATGCGTGCGCTCCTCGGAATCCTGATGATGATTTCATGTGGCACCGCCCTCCTGGCGCTGCGAACGATTCGACGGTCCTGGCCGCGCCGGGTTGATACCGAAGGCATTTCCCTCACCGACGGACGCCGGTTCGAGTGGAGCGAGCTCCGTGCCGTCCAACCGCTGAACGTATTTGTCCATGGCATTTCCGTGGCGCGGCGGATCGATCTCGTTTTTCGCGATACGACCGTGCTGGTCTTTCCTGAATCGTTTCGCGAGGGGCGCAAGGTTCTCGCATTCCTCGAGCGCCGCCTGGATACGAAGCTCGTGTTCTGAGCCCGGTGGTCTTGGGATTGGATGGCCGCCCGTTTCCGGTAGAGTCGGGGGAACACTTCCAGCCTTCCGATGACCCCATCGAATCTCCTCGACGAGCGCCTTCGCGACGCGATTGCCTTCGCCCAGGTCCATGAAAACCCGGCACCGCGCGACCTCGCGGATCCTGATGCCGGTCTGTACAAACTCGACCGCTCGCCCTGGAATCGCTTGCTGGGTCCGACCGCGCCTCGCGGGCCGGTCAGCGGTGTCATTCGACGCGACGGGCGGGAGTTGGTCGCATGGGGCGAACCGGATCGCGCCGACTTCACATTCAGTGTCGCCAAGACCTACCTTGCGCTGTTGGCCGGGATTGCAGCGGACCGCGGATTGCTGATCGACCTCGATGAACCGGTTGTCTCCAAAGTAGGCGGCATCGGTTTTGACACCGGACGCAATCGCGCCGTAACCTGGGCCCAGCTGCTCCAGCAGACGAGCGAGTGGGAGGGCGAGAACTGCGGCGTGTCGGATCAGGTCGATCGCTATCGCACCCTGTCGTATCAGCCTGGCAAGCCGCTCGGTGCCAAGGGCGATCCGCGCTCATTGCAGCGCCCCGGAACGTTCTGGGAATACAACGATGTCCGCATCAATCAGCTCTCGCTCGCGCTGATGATCTTGTTTCGGCGCCCGTTGCCGGACGTGTTCCGGGAAGCGATCACACAGCCGATCGGCATCGATGACGGATGGGAATGGGTCGGCTACGACAACGGCTGGGTCGAGATCGATGGCGCTCGCATGCAGTCTGTTCCCGGCGGAAGTCATTGGGGGGCGGGTGTACGCATGTCAGCGCGTGATCAGGCACGGATCGGACAGCTCCTTCTCGATGGCGGCGTCGCGAACGGGAAGCGTGTGTTGTCGGCGGCGTGGATTGAAAGCATGACCGTTCCCTGCGAGATTGCGCCGTTCTACGGCCGGCTGGTGTGGCTCAACCGCACGCGGCAGGTGTTTCCGAGCGCGCCTTCGACGAGCTTGTTTGCGGTGGGCCATGGCGGCAATATCACCTGGATCGATCCGGTGCTGCGGATCGTCGTGGTGGTGCGTTGGCTTGATCCCCCGCATATCGATGCGTTCTTTGGGAAAATCGCAACGGCATTCGACGATGACGGGAGTAGGCATCAATGAAGGCATATGAACAAGTCGATGGGCGAGTCGTGCTGGATGAAATCATCCCGGCGCGCGCCGGCTGGAGCCGCGAGATCAAAGCGGGGCAAACGCTGCGCATCGTCGACCTCGAGGGCAAGCAGGCGGTCGATTTTCTCTGCTACAACGCGCGCGATTACGAGGACCGGTACGCCGCCGCCGACACGATGAAGATCAACGGCAACCTCTTCATCCGCAAAGGGACGGTTATCTATTCCGTCAACTGCAATCCACTCTTTACCGTCGTGGACGATACCTGCGGCTTTCACGACACGATCGGCGGCTGCTGTTCGTCGGCACTCAATCGGCGCCGTTACAACAAGCCCGATGATCCAAGCTGCCGGCAGAATTTTCTGGGCGAGCTCGGGCGCTACGGCATGGGGCCGCGCGACATGGTGGCGAATCTCAATTTCTTCATGTACGTGCCGGTCGGCAAGGACGGCTCGATGGACATGGGACCGAGCATTTCAAAGCCGGGGGACTATCTCGATCTGCGGGCGGAGATGGACGTGTTGGCGGTGATCTCGAATTGCCCGCAGATGAACAATGCGGTGAACGATTTCAATCCGACGCCGGTGCGGGTGATGGTGTACGGCACTCGATCTTAGGGATTTTCACCGCAGAGGACGCAGAGGACACAGAGGAAAGACCAGAGCGAATTGCACGATCAAGTTGTCTACAAGACGCACCAACCGATTTTCCGCCTTTCCCCTGCGTCCCCCGCGTCCTCCGTGGTGAATTTTTTAGCGTCCTACTTTTTATGAGCCTGCCGCGGTCAACGGATCCGTACCCAAGAATCCGCTCGGACTGAGCTACGTCACATCGTCCACATCAATGCGGTACGTTTCCTTCGCGACGGCAGCTGAGACGTAGCCTTGCCGCACATCGTTCGCGACCTTGGCCCGATCGCGATCCTCGGGTTTCCCGAAGCCGCCGCCACCGCCGGTGCGAATGATGAGCGCATCGCCCGGCTTCAGGCGCGTGCTCAGCACCTTCGCATTCGGGAAATCGTCCTTCAACGTGCCGTTGATCCGTACCGCGACCTGATTGCCCGCGCCGGGGAGCCCGCCTTCCAGTCCCCATGGGGCGCAGTGCATCCGGTCCACCTGAATGTTGAAGTTGATCGGCGCGCGTGCGCGCACGATCTGCTCGGTGCCGAGGCCGCCGCGAAAGCGCCCTGCGCCGCCGGAGTCGTTGCGCAGCGCATGCCGTTCGAACAGGACCGGCGTTTTCGCTTCGAGCTGTTCGATCGGATGATTGTGCGTATCGCCATCGTTCATGCACACGGTCGCGCTCGTGCCATCGGCATTGTGCTTGGCGCCCCAGCCGCCGCCGGACGGGCCGATGCTCGATAGGAACAGGCGACCGTCGCGCGGGGAGAGACCGTGCAGCATCGCCGCACCGAGATCGGCATGATGGGCGGCAATCGAGCGTTCGGGGATCGCGCCGGCCATCGCTTTGAAGACGGTATCGACGATCGTCATCGGGAAGGTCATCCACCAGCGCATTGCGGCCGGTTTGACGGCTGACACCACCGTCCCCTCGACGAGCTTGACCTTGAGCGAGCGAAAACTGCCGTCATTGATCGGATAGTCGGTGGGCGAGGTGAGGCATTTGTAGGCCACCTGCGCGCATGCATAGCCGGTGGTGATTCCTGAATTGAAGAAGCCACGCACTTGACGCCCGACCTCGGTGAGATCGATGGTCATTTCGTCGCCCTTCTTGATGATGCGGACCTTGATCGGCACGCGCTTGCCGATGTCGATGCCATCGTCATCCATGAACGACTCGGCTTCGTAGGTGCCGTCCGGAATCGTACGGGTCCGCGCGCGCGCGGCCTTCTCCGACTGGTCCATGATGTTCCGGATCGCGGCGAGCACCGGTGCTCGTCCATAACGGTTCAGGAGCTCGGTAAAGCGCCGCTCGCCGGTCGTAATGGCGATGATCTGCGCCCGCAAATCGCCCATGGCCCGCTCGGGAATCCGCACATTCATCTGGATGATGTCGACCAATTCCTGATTGACGACACCCGCCTTGCGGTACTTCATGATCGGGATCTGAATGCCTTCGGAGAATATATCGGTCGTGATGCCGTCCAGCACGCCGCCGACATCGGGCCAGTGCGCCATGCAGCATGTCCATGCGGTGAGCTTGCCTTCATGAAAGATCGGCAAGCTGAATGTGAAGTGATGCAGATGGCTGCCGGTGAGGTAGGCGTCATTGGTGACAAAAATGTCGCCCGGTTCGATCCCCGCTTTGCCGAATTTTTTCAGTTCGGCACGGATCGTCTCGGACATTCCGCGAATGAAGCTTGGCAGCCCGAGTCCGATCGAAACGGTCTCGCCCTCCGCGGTGAAGAGGCCTACGGTGAAATCGAGCGCTTCATAGATGATCATGTTGTAGTCGGTGCGCATGAGATTGGTCTTCATCTCTTCGGTGACCGCCAGCACGCCGTTCCGCACGATCTCGGTGAGCACCGCGTCGGCCTTGCCGCGGACCGGCATGGCGGCTGCCACCTTGCGCTTGCGCGGAGCGGGCTTCATCAGTGCCTTGGCTTGTTGCGCTTTGCCTCTGCGTGTTGCCATTACCGCCTCCTCGCCACCGTCACGATCAGATTGCCGAAATCGTCCACACGCGTCTTGTCACCGGGCAGCAGCACCGTGGTCGAGGCGTACTCTTCGATCAACGCGGGCCCCTCGATCGTGTTGCGCGCGCGCAGTGCATCCCGCGTGTAGATCGGTGTGTCGATCGCCTTGCCGGCCTCGGCGAAGTACACCTGGCGGGTGCCGGCTGTCGCGGTCCGCAATGGTCGGACTCCACCTCGCTCGATGGGCTCGAGCGGCGGCTTCTTCATCAATCCGGTCACGGTGATGCGAAGGCTGACGATTTCTGCCTGCTCGCGCGGGGCACTGGTGCCGTAGCGCCGCTCGTGCACCGCATCGAAGTGCTGCTTGATGGCATCGCGATCGCGCTTGGCGATCACCGCGGGTGAGAGATCGACCGTCACCGGATGTTCCTGCCCGATATAGCGCATGTCCGCAGCATAGGCAATCAAGGTGCGCGATGGTTTCACCCGGCTGCGTGCGAGCGATTGCTTGCCCTCGGCGATCAATGCGTCAAACACGCGCTTCAGGTCGGCGAAAGACACGTCGATGAGCCGCGTGAACCAAGTGCGAACGAGGTCATAGCGCAAATCGGAATGCAGCATGCCGAAGGCGCAGAAATGGCCTGGTGCACGCGGGATGACGAGTGTGCTCATGCCGATCTCGCGGGCGATGGCGGATGCATGCAACGGTCCTGCCCCGCCATAGGCGATCAGGGGGAATATTGCTGCATCCATGCCCCGGTCCGTGGACACGCCCTTTACCGCATACGACATGGTGGTGGATGCGATGCGGAGGATTCCTTCTGCGGCCTGCATCAATGTCATGCCGAGGGGTTTGGCGACGTGGTCGCGGATGGCTGTTTGCGCCGCGCGCACGTCGAGCGGAATCTCGCCACCCAGGAATCGATCAGCACCAAGGCGGCCGAGAATCAGATTCGCATCAGTGACGGTCGGCAGTGTTCCACCGCGACCATACGAAGCGGGACCGGGATCGGCACCGGCGCTATGTGGGCCGACGTGCAGGGCACCCGTTGGGCCGATCGTGGCGATGCTGCCGCCGCCCGTCCCGACTTCGAAAACGTCCACCATGGGAATCTGGATCGGCAACGCGTGGTCGTAGCCACCGATGAGCGCGGTGCTCGCGGTGAGGATTTCCCCACGATAGATCACGCCGGCCTTCGCGGTCGTGCCGCCCATGTCGAACGCGACCGCATCGGGGAGCCCAAGGGTTCGGCAGAGCGCCTGCGCGCCGACAATGCCGGCGGCCGGGCCCGATTCGAGCATGCGCACGCACTGCACCTGCGCCTGCTTCGATTCGTACAGTCCGCCGGTCGATTGTACGAGCAGAAACCGGCCCTGGAATCCCGATCGATTCAAGTGCTCATCGATACTTGCAATATACCGGCTCACGCGCGGACCGATGAATGCATTGGCGGCCACCGTCGAGCAGCGCTCGAACTCGCGGTATTCCTGCGAGAGCTCGTGCGATGCCGTCACGAACGCATTCGGCAGGCGCTCCTGCACGATCGCTTTGACGCGCACCTCGTGCGCGGGATTCCGGTAGCAATGAAACAGCATGATCGCGACCGCCTGCACCTGTTCTGCGATCAGTCGATCGCATGCAGTGTGGACGGACAATTCATCGAGCGGGGTATCGGCGTCGCCCTCGGCGGTCAGCCGCTCACGCACTTCCAGGCAGAGCGCGCGTTCGATGAGCGGAACGTGCTTGGTGAAGAAAAGGTTGTAGGCGTCCGGACGATTGATGCGGCCGATCTCATAGATGTCGCGAAACCCCTCGGTGATAAGGAGCCCGGTTTTCGCGCCGGTGCGTTCGAGCATCGTGTTGATCGCGATGGTCGATCCGTGCAGGAAGAGCGCCGCGTCGGCGTAACGCGTACCGGCCTTGTCGACGGCTTGGGTGATGCCGTCGGCGAGATCGTGTGGCGTGGAAAGGGTCTTCCCAAGGAGGAGGCGGCCGGATTTCGGATCGAACGCTGCGACATCGGTAAACGTTCCGCCAATATCGGAAGCCAAGCGCGTGCGCACGCTCGAAGGCGTTGAAGGAAGCATTTTTCAGGTAGTCGGGATGGGGATCGTCGGGATCGGGATTGCTCAGAACGCGAGCATCAACAACAAGCGCGCGCAATGCTATCAGAGGGCATTGGCATGATCAGCATAGAATCGGCGGGAAGATCCGTTCGGCGTCCGGTACGTTCCATGCTCAAGAAGAAGCATTCGCCTGCATCCAGCCGCGCTTCCCTCAGAGCGATGCAGCTGCTGGGCCGCTGGACGCGCCTGTCGCAGGGTCATATTGCGCTTGGCGCGGGATGCCTCTGCGGGGCGTCATTTGGCGCGGTGCAGCCCTCGGATTATGATCAACAGATTGTCGAGTTTCTGCGTGGCAGGCATCCTGGGGTTGTATCGATTGATCATTCACGTCTGGACCGGTTGCTTGGTGTGATCGCCAAGGGCGGCACTTCTCTGCCGCCCCGCGAGTGTGGGGCGCTGCTCGATGATATTGAGCGGAGCCTTGATTCGTTCGATGTTGCGCATCGTGTTGCATAAACGGATTCCGAGCTGATGAAAATATTGCAGGGAAAGATCGCGTTGGTCACCGGTGGGAGTCGCGGCATCGGGCGTGCGACGGCCTTGCGCCTTGCAAGCGATGGGGCGACCGTCGCCGTGCATTACGGCAGCAATTTCGCCGCTGCGAAAGAAGTCGTCAATACGATCGCGGGTGCGGGCGGGGCGGCGTTCTCCATTCGTGCCGATCTGGCTGCCGCAGGCGGCGTGGAAGCCCTCTTCACAGCCCTTGACGGGGAGTTGCGTACACGAACCGGCGATCAACGATTCGACATTCTCGTCAACAACGCAGGGATCTGGGCGCGTGGGTTCATCGAAGACATGGAAGAAGCGGTCTTCGATCGACTCATCCAGGTCAATGTCAAGGCGCCGTTCTTCATCATGCAGAAGGCGGCCGCCCGATTGCGCGACGGCGGGCGGATCATCAACGTCTCCTCGACCGCGGGGCGTCTTGGCTATCCCGATATGGTGGTGTACGGGGCGACCAAGGGCGCGCTCGAGTCGATGACCCGATCACTTGCCAATCACTTCGGGGCGCGCGGCATCACGGTCAATTCGGTGACGCCAGGGGCGACCGATACCGGCATGAATTTGAGCCTGCGCGATCCTGTGATTAGTAGTGCAGTTGCCGCGGCAACCGCCCTGAAGCGCATCGGGCGTCCAGAGGACATCGCCGGCGTGATCGCGTTTCTCGCCTCGGACGACGCCCGATGGATCACCGGTACGCGGGTCGATGCAAGCGGTGGCTTGAAGATCTAGCAAGGGGACGAATCCCCGATGGGGATCAGCATTTCTCGGCGTTCCGGCGCATAATATTCTGCGATGTTTGAGTGTCCCGTTCCGGCGTTCACATGTGGAGGAGAATGATGAATAAACCCGTGGAGTTTTCACTCGAGGACCTGCGTGGCGCGCCGGATCTCGAAGCCCTCAAGGCGCGCGTCGAATCGAAGAACCTGACGCCAGGTTGGATTTCGCGACCACAGCCGCCGTTGTGGCACGAGCCGAAAACCGACTACTCGCACATGCATTGGAAATGGTCCGACGCCAAGGCCGGCATGGACGGCGCTGCACGGCTCATAGGCACCGATCTGGCCGAGCGGCGCAATCTGGTCATGCGAAATCCCACCGGGGACAGTGATATCGCAACGACGCGCACGCTTATCAGCGCATATCAGACGATTCTTCCAGGCGAGATCGCGCGCACCCATCGTCATGCGCCGCATGCGTTTCGCGTCATCCTCGATTCACACGGCGCATGGTCGTGTGTCAATGGCGACAAGCACCCCATGGAAACCGGCGACATCGTGTTGACGCCCGGTGGAAGCTGGCACGGGCACGGTCATGACGGCAAGGAACAGGCCTATTGGTTCGATGGACTGGATGTGCCGCTCGTTCATTTGCTGGAGCCGATGTATGCCGAAGATCATCCAGAGGTCTATGAACCGATCAAACGGGTGACGCCCGACTCACCGTTTCGGTTCACCTGGGACTGGCAACAGGAGCAACTCGACGCCGCCAAGGACGATCCGGATGGCTTCTTCGGTCGTCGCATCGCGATCGACACCTCGACCATGCCGACCATTGGTATCAACGTGCATCGCTGGAAAGCGGGCTTCCAGTCGCGTCCGCAACGATCCACCGCGCATCAGATCTTCCTCGTCATGCAAGGCAGCGGCACGACTTTGGTCGACGGCGACCCGATCAACTGGAGCTTCGGCGATACCTTCGCGATTCCGACGTGGAAGCGCATCGAGCATCGTGCAGCCGACGATGCGGTCGTGATGGGCATGACCGATGAACCGCTGATGCGGTTCTGCAAGTTCTGGAAGTTGGAGGCGCTGAACTAAAGAGCTCAGGCAGGGGAACCATAGAGGACGCCTAAGGAACTCAGGCAAGGGAACCACAGAGGACGCAGGGGACCCAGAGGAAATCTGAGCTTTCGCGCCGCCTTCGGTGTCGTCCGCACCGGGGACTCGAAGGCGGTAACCCACGCGGAGGATCGACCGTAGCGGCGCTGCCACCAAAGAACCTCTGCGTCCCCTGTGTCCTCTGTGGTTCAATCCTGAGGATTTGGTGTTCTTTACTTGTTGAGTGACGCTACAAACGCCCCGATCTTCTCGTTCACCCAATCCGGCGCATCGATCTGGGTGAAGTGTCCCACCGTCGAAATGATTTCGATTTTTGCGTGCGGCGTTACTGCGCGCAACAGGTCGAGGAGCGGTGCGGGCAGTCCCGGAACCATCGGCACGCGCTTCCCCTCTGCGTTCATCGTCGTGCTTTGAATGGCGAGCAGCGGCTGTTTGGTCTCCGCGAGCACGCGTTCGAGATTTCTTGCATCCCAGGCGGGGGTGCGCGGAAAAAGCGCCGTGCCGATCGCAGCGGGCATTCTTGCCGCACGATCGATGATGCTCGCCTTGATTGCCGCTTGTGTCGATGGAACGAACATCTGCTCGAACATGCCGCTTGCAAACTTGGCGAAGCCTACTGCCTCGACCTTCGCGCGCATCGTTTGCTCAAGCGTGTCGGGATCGCCGGTGCCAAGCTTGCTGCCGTCGACGAGCACGATGCCGGCAACACGTTGCGGCGCGTTGCGCGCGGCCTGCAGCACGACCCGACAACCGAGACTGTGACCCACGAGCACGACGTTGCTGAGGTCGAGCTCCTCGATCAACGCGGCAACGTCCGCGCCGAACGTATCGATCGAGCAATTTTCCGGCGTTCCCGGCGTCTTGCCATGCCCGCGCAGATCGCATGCAACCACGCGATGCTTTGGCGCAAATGCCCCCATCTGGGCTTCCCAGTCGGTGTGATCGCAGGTAAATCCATGGACAAATACGATGGGTGGCGCGCCGTAGCCGCGTTGAACGAAGTGCATGACCGACATGGCGAGAATCCTGTTTGATGATGTGGCACCTATTGTGCCTTGTCCTGCCACTTGTCACGAGCGGGACGCTTGAGGGACTATAGGCGCCTTCGACCATCAAATCGCGAGAGCCGGAATGAGCGAGCGATTCACAGTTTTGGGCGCGGGCATCATCGGTGTTTGCACAGCGCTCGCGCTGCAACGCGATGGTCATGCGGTCACCATCATCGATCGCGATGAGCCGGGGCGTGGGTGCTCGTTCGGCAATGCCGGGATCATCCATACGGGCGGTTGCATCCCGATGGCCACGCCCGGGATCTTGAAGGCTGTCCCGAAAATGCTGCTCGACCCGGACGGTGCACTCGTGATCCGTTGGGGCTACCTGCCGCGCCTTCTGCCATGGTTACTCAAAATGGTTGCCGCGGCGCGCCCGGATCGGGTCGATGCCATCTGCCGGGCGCTCGCGCCCCTTTCGCTCGCCGCGCGCAACGCCTATATGCCGCTTCTCGCCGAGGCCGGCGCGACAGAGCTCTTGCGCGCGCGGGGCGAGCTCTATGTGTATCGAACGAAAGCTGCATTCGACGCGGAAGCGTGGGCGATGAAGGTCCGGCGCGGCTTCGGCATCCCTGTGGAAGATCTCGATGCTGACGCGATTCGCGATATGGAGCCGGCGTTGTCGCACGAGTACCATTATGGCCATTATCAGCCGGCAAGCGCTTTCATGGCGAGCCCGCTCCGGTTGGTGCAAAGTCTTGCGGCGTTGTTCGTCAAGAAGGGCGGCACCATCCGACGGGCTGACGTAAGAAATCTGCGACCTGGTGATCCGGAAGCGGCGCTACTCGAGACATCGGCAGGCGAGGTGCGCGCGGATCATCTCGTCATCTGTGCGGGCGCCTTTTCCAAGCCGTTCGCGGCGCGTTTCGGCGTCGATGTGCCGCTCGAGTCGTGGCGCGGTTATCACATCATGGTCCCGTCCACCGGTATTGCACTGAACGGGGTCGTTGCCGATGGCGAGATGCATTTCGGCGTCACACCGATGGATGACGGTATCCGGGTCGCCGGATTGATCGAGCTTGCCAGCGTCGATGCGCCGCCGAACTATGCGCGTGCCGACCTGTTCCTGCGCTTGGCGAAGCGACTGATTCCTGCCTTCCCTGCCGAACCGGCCAGCCGTTGGATGGGGCATCGTCCCGGTATGCCTGACACGTTGCCCGTATTGGCTCGGGCGCCCCGCCATCGCAACGTCTACTTCGCTTTTGGCCATGGTCAGCTCGGCTTGACGTTCGGTGCGATCTCCGGGCAAGCCATCGCAGATCTGGCCGCGGGTCGAAAGAGTGCAATCGATCTTGCGCCGTATGCTGCCGAGCGGTTTCATTGATCGAGCGGGCCGCGTGCGTCGGTGCGAAGCCCGCGTGCATGACGCAGACAAGAAATCGGTGAACGTGCCCTCGATATCGATGCCGAGACGACGATTGATATCGAGGGACATGCCGCTTCGTCACGCGCAAAGTCGCGATCGTTGCCCTGTTGTAACCTGACGGGCTGACTGCCTCTGCGACTGCATCGTCCGGCCGTCAAGCAACGGAGATTCGCGCATGGTATTGAAGGTCGTGATCTGGGTGGTGCTCGTGCCCGTCGGTATCGCCATCGTCGCATTGGCGGCGGGCCAGCTTGGCATGTTCCGCAGCAGCGCGCCCCCGGATCTTGGCGTGAAGGACGGAAAGCTCAAACCCCCTTCGAGCATGGAAAACAGCGTATCGAGCCAGGCAGGTTTCTATCCGGACCACCCGATGCGCCTCTATGCGGAGGTTGCGCCGTTCAAATTCTCAGGCGATGGCGCTGCCGCGTTGGCGAAAGTGAGAGCGATCGTCGAATCGATGGAAGGGATAACGATCGTCCGGACCGAGCCGTTTTACCTGCACCTCGAGTCCACATCGAAGTGGTTCAAGTTCGTCGACGACATCGAATTCCTCGTCGACGAAAAGGAGCAACGCATTCACGTTCGTGCAGCGGCGCGGGTTGGTCGCAAAGACTTCGGTGCGAATCGCGCAAGGGTCGAAGCAATTCGAGCGCGTTACGGGCGAGACAAGCGAGAGGCGTGACGATTGGCATCGGCCGCGTAAATGTCGGGCAGCGCAGGCGGATGCCGGATGCCGATCGGCGGAAACGGCACTACGGAGTCGTTAGGATGTGAGGCGGGTCGCAGCGAGGCAGGGCTGAGGCGGTACCGCGACCCGGGGCAGTGCGCTAGCGTAACGGGTTCAAAGTTGAGCCGATTGCGGTCGAAACCGCGCGACTCTCGTCAGCCAGCCGCCCGAAACTGAAAGGCCGGTGTGGCCTTTCAGGAAAAAACGGCGTGTTCGCGCGATTCAGTTTCGGATTCCATTTCGTCGGACGCTTTGATGGGGTTGCGATGGCCGCGTGACGCCCCAAACCGCCCGACGCGCTCGATGACTTCGCGGCGCGCCTCGTCGTCAATCAACAGACGAAAGGGATCACGCGTTCCAGGCAATCGGATCTCGGTTCCGTCGTCGTTGGTGACCTGCATAAACCGATCATAGGGTCCCATCTTTTTTCTCCAGTCGGCAAGATAATGTTGTTCACTTCGGTGTCAATCGTCCAACACATGCTCAAATTGCGACGAGTATTCCTTCACAAACTACCCATTAGAAGTCACGCCGTTGTTTCAGTTCCGTGGATTTTTTCCGGTTTCGGGTCGACCAGACGGCTGAGGCCGAAATAACTACTTGCCAATCGAAAGGACCGACATGTTTGAAACAACCATCGCTGGGAGCCTCCCGAAGCCTTCCTGGCTCGCGCAACCGAACATGTTGTGGGCACCCTGGAAGCTCCAGGGGGACGAGTTGATGCGTGCCAAGGCCGATGCCACGCTCCTTTGGATCAAGGAGCAGGAATGCGCCGGAATCGATATCGTTACCGACGGTGAGCAGTCGAGGCAGCATTTCGTTCATGGCTTTCTCGAGCAGGTCGAGGGCATCGATTTCTCGAAGAAGGTGAAGATGGGGATTCGCAACAACCGCTACGACGCGATGGTGCCGACCGTCGTTGGGCCGTTACGGTTGAAGGGCCGCGTTCATCAAACCGAGGCCTGCCTTGCTCGCGGTGCGACCCGACACAAGTTGAAGATCACACTGCCGGGACCGATGACGATCGTCGACACCATCGCCGATCGCCATTACGGAGACAAGGTAGCGATGGCAATGGCTTTCGCGCGGGTGCTGAATGACGAAGTACGCGCACTGGAAGCTGATGGCGTCGACGTGATCCAGCTCGATGAGCCTGCGTTCAATGTCTATATGAACGAGGTTAAGTCCTGGGGGATCGACGCGCTACATCTGGCGATCGATGGTCTGGTATGCACGACGGCCGTGCACATTTGCTATGGATACGGCATCGAGGCGAACATTGCCTGGAAGAAATCACTCGGTGCCGATTGGCGTCAGTATGAGGAAATCTTTCCGGCACTGAATGCGAGTCGCTTCGATCAGGTATCGCTCGAGTGCGTCGCTTCACGCGTGCCGCTCGATCTGCTGAAGCTGCTGCCCGACAAGGAGGTGATCGCCGGTGTGATCGATGTGGCGAGCGATCGCGTGGAGTCGCCCGAAGAGGTTGCCGATACGATCAATCAGATGCTCGATCATGTCGCAAAGGAACGCCTGATCGTGGGCACGAACTGCGGGTTGGCGCCGATGGATCGGGCAGTCGCACTCGCGAAACTCCAGGCGCTGGGAAAGGGTGCCGCGATTGCGCGGAAGCGGTATGGGTAGGATGGGGTGGATTGAGCGTCTTGATGCCGCTCAATGTCGCAACACGCACTTCTCGTAGAGATCACCGAACCGGCCCTGCGGATCGTACTTTGTTTTCAGTAGCCGGTATCGGACGCCGCCGTATGCCTTCGAAAATTCATTGCGGGTGAAATAGCTGTCCGAATAGAGCGACTTGATGCCACCGAGCTCGATGACGCGCTGCTCGATCAAACGATTGAAGTGACCCGGAGAATGGCGAATCTTGGTGCGCTTGACATCCCAGAATCCGAAATTGATGTTGAGGATCCCGGGTTCCATTGGGTATAGATCAAAACCCGGCGGCGCGGTGCGCGAACCAATCGGGCAGATCCACACCGGTGCGATGCCGATCTCGCGAAAGTGAAAGTCGAAGAACTCCGGCGCGCACTCGATCGGCACGTCGACATCCTGGATGATCGATTCACTGTGCACGCGGCGCAGCTTGTCGAGCGCGCGGGTCAGACCGAGCCGCGAGCTCCATCGCATGATGCGGGTGTACGTCATGGAATTGAGGCGCCTGGCGCCGAACAGCTTCCTCACGAGAGGCACCTCCGCGAACACGTTCTTCGAGCACCAGAACCAGTCGGTATCCCATCGCCAAAGATAGTCGTGCGCGGTCATGAAGTCGACCGGCTTCTCCCGTATCGATCGATAGTAGATGTGTTCGTAGGTGTAGTTGCTGAAATACGGCGCGTCCCCAACGAAGCGTCCGATGTTCAAATACATTTCGGTCGGACTGAATACGACACCATCGACGAAGTCCGCGTCGCCTGCGCATGTGCGTTCGATAGCGCCGAAGAATGCGTGCGGCGTGTCGAAGCGCTCGCGGACGACTTTTACATAGGGCTTCACCGGAATCGTTCGGACGCGCAGGCGTAGCGCGTATCCGAGCGTCCCGTACGAATTTGGGAATCCGAAGAAAAGATCCCGATGCTCGTTTTGCGGTGAGCATTTGAGTACCCGCCCGTCGGGCAGGAGAACGTCGATTTCGAGAAGGCTTTCATGCACGAGTCCATGACGAAACGAGGTGGCCTCGATGCCGACGCCGGCGACCGCGCCGCCGATCGTGATGGACTTCAGTTGCGGCACGACAGCCGGCATGACGCCGTATTGCAAGGTTGCCTCGACCAATTTCTCGAATGTGACCATCCCCTCGACATCGACCCAGCCATCACGCTGGTTCACCTCGATCACATGATCGAATGCGCTCGCGTCCAGACGATTCCGGGTCCGTTGCACCCGATCTCGAAACAGATTCGATGTACGTTTCGATAGCCGGATGCCGGAATCGCCCGCGGCACCGACAAATCGCGCGAGCGATGCGACGCGCTCGTCATACGAGCTCATGCGAGGTTTCCCGATGTTTTGTCGAGGCCGGCGCGGCGGCTCCTGGGGTCTCATACAGGAACGCGCGGCTCATCGGATAGGTCGCAGGATTGATCGGGCCTTTGCTGAACGTAATCTGAAAAAGGTGCGTGATGCCGTTGGGCGCGCGAAACATCTCGGCGCAGCCGCGCAGATAGGTGCGCCAGATCCGATAGAACCGCTCATCGAAGCGATTGGGGTCGAGCGGCTGGATGCTCGTCCAATTGTTCTCGAACCGAGCAGCCCAGACTTCGAGGGTGCGTACGTAGTGGCGGCGCAGATTTTCGACATCGACCACTTGCAAGCCATGTCGATCCATCGATTCGAGCACCTCTGAGAGGGCAGGGATCCAACCGCCGGGGAATACATGCCGGCGGATAAAGAACTCAGTTGGATGGGTTCCCATATGTCCAATGAAGTGGAGCATTCCGAGACCACCCATCTTGAGTGATTCGGCATGCGCTTTCACGACTGCATCGATCTGATCGCGTCCGGCATGTTCAAGGACACCGATCGACACCACTTTGTCGAATTGACCGACAACCTCCCTGAAATCGGCTTCAACCACACGAAGCTGCTGGCGCAACGGTGATTTGGCAACGCGTTCGATGACGTCCTCCACCTGTTCGGTGGTCGTATTGGTGCCGGTAACGCTCACGCCGTGATGCTTTGACGCGTGGAACATGAATCCGCCGAAACCGCAGCCGATATCCACGACGTTTTCGCCGGGCGCGAGCCGCAGCTTCCGGCAGACGTGTTCCACCTTATTGCGCTGCGCCTCCTCGAGCGTCTCGGTTCCCTCTTTCCAATAGGCGCATGTGTACATCATGAGCGGATCATCGAGCCACTGCCGATAGAACGTGTGTCCAAGGGCGTAGTGGAAGCGGGCGTTCTCTTTGGCCATCGCGCGATCCGCATTCGAATGCCGAAATTCGTGCCAGCGATTGCGAACGTCGACAAGCGGATTCGCCGTATCGAATGCGGCCGCCAGCCCGACGCGAAATAGCGCACTCAGATCACCGTCGATCTCGATCTCCTGGTCGAAGTAGCCTTCGAGGAGACCGATGTGGCCGAACAGCGTCGTACGCCATTGGGCGTGCCGCGTCTTGAAATGGATGCCGAACTGGTGGGGCGGTGCACCCGACTGGTATTGGGTGCCGTCGGCGTAGGTAATCGAGAATGGGACTGGCGAGCGGGCGCCGATGGCCGCAAAACGTGCATTCACCGCCGCTTTCATCAGGCTTCCTCTTGTTTGAGCTTGAGGGGAAAGTATAGCCAAGTCGCCAACAGCCGCGCACAATCGTGGACCGGCATCAACGGGACGGTGGGAAGGCGCAGCCAATGCCACAGAGGGCGATTCAAGAAAGGGGTCCAACACCATGAGTAACACCGAGACGGTACTGATCGTTGGCACCGGCGGCGGGTTGTCCGCATCCGTGGCCAAGCGCTTTGCACGCGAGGGCGCTCGCATTGTTCTTGCGTCGCGTGATATCGACAAGCTCGCGCCGCTCGCCGCGGAAACGAAAGCCCAGCTCGTGCGTTGCGATGCGGCGGATCGCGCGAGTGTCGATGCGTTGTTCGCTGCCTGCGACGCCGGTCCGGGGGCACCCGATATCGTCGTCTTCAACCCGAGCTTTCGAGTGCGCGGCCCCTTCCTCGATCTTGATCCTGATGCTGTCAGAAAGACCATCGAGGTTTCGGCGTTCGGTGGATTCCTGGTCGCACAGCAGGCGCTGCGCCGCATGGTTCCCAAGGGCGGCGGCGTCCTGTTGTTGACCGGCGCCTCGGCAAGCGTGAAGGGCTATGCGCAATCGGCACCCTTCGCGATGGGCAAATTCGCGCTGCGTGGCCTTGCACAGAGCCTTGCGCGGGAGTTCCAGCCGAAGAACATCCATGTCGCGCATTTCGTCATCGATGGCGGGATACGCGCCCCCGGACGTGCGGCACCGGTCGACCAGCCCGACGCAATGCTCGAGCCCGATGCAATCGCCGAATCGTACTTTCAAGTCGCCCGGCAACCGCGGAGCGCTTGGAGTTGGGAGCTTGAATTGCGCCCGTGGGTGGAGCGGTTCTAGGCGTGCAAGGATTCTGCGCTTCGCGATAGTTCTTGAACCACAGAGAGCACCAAAAGCGATAGTTCTTGAACCACAGAGGACACAGAGGACACAGAGGACGCGGAGGACGCGGCGGAAAGGCCGGAAGGTTATTGTCGACCTGCGGGCGATTGCACCCCGTACATGCGGTCCGGACGGCAAACGATACGCTGCAAGAATTTCCCCTGCGTCCTCTGCGTCCCTTGTGGTTCAGGATGTGCTTGTTTTAATTGCAGCCCTTCGCGCAAATGTCACCACCCCCTCCAATCATTCGCTACGACCACGGCATCAGCGCCATCGATGCCGGGTACGAGCGGCCGAATCTTGCCGCCATCCACTTCATCATCGAAGGGGAACGTGCCGCCATCGTCGATACCGGCACCAATTATTCCGTCGACGCCACGCTTGCTGCCCTGGCAGTCCTTGGCATTTCCGCCGATCGGGTCGAGTATGTCGTTCTGACCCATGTTCATCTCGATCATGCGGGCGGCGCTGGGGAACTGATGCGGCGATGCCCGAATGCCATGCTCACCGTCCATCCGCGCGGGGCGCGACACATGATCGATCCATCGCGTCTGTGGCAAGGAACCGTCGCGGTGTACGGCGAGGAGCGAGCGAAAAAAGTCTATGGCGAGATCGTTCCGGTGCCCAAGAACCGGGTCATCGAGACCCCCGATGAGGCGGAGCTTTCATTGGCCGGCCGCACGCTTCTGTTCCGCGATACACCGGGACATGCGCGGCATCAAGTCGCAATCATCGATGGTCGATCGGGCCACGTGTTCGTCGGCGACACGTTCGGGCTTTCGTACCGTGAGCTCGATCATGCGGGTCGGAACTTCATCGTTCCCACGTCGAGCCCGACGCAATTCGAACCCGATGCGTTGCATCGCTCGCTTGAGCTGATCGCAAGCTATCGGCCGGAAGCCGCCTATCTCACCCACTTCAGTCAGGTGCGGGATGTTCCGCGTTTGGTCGCGAACCTCCACCGTCTGGTCGATTCCTATGCGGATCTGGGGAGGCGGCACCGGGACGATGGCGAGCACCGGTTCGCGAAGCTGCATGATGGGATGCGGCACCTGGTGCTCGAAGAATGTACCCGCCAAGGGCTGCCGTTCAGTGAAGAACGGTTGCTGGAAATTCTATCGATCGATATCGAGCTCAACGCGCAGGGGCTGGGATCCTGGCTGGACGCGCAGCCGTCATGACGGCGCGCCAAGCCTCCGATCAGACGCCTTCCAGCCCGTGCGCGCTTTTCAAGCGCGCTCCAACAAAACCGCGATCCCTTGCCCGACGCCGATGCACATCGTGCAGATCGCGTAGCGGCCTTTCTTGCGTTGCAGCTGAACCATCGCGGTGGTTGCCAGACGGGCCCCGCTCATGCCAAGCGGATGGCCGAGGGCGATCGCACCGCCTTGCGGATTCACGATGGCGGCGTCATCCGCGAGATTGAGCAGCCGCAGCACCGCCAATCCTTGCGCCGCGAACGCTTCGTTCAATTCGATGACATCGACCTTATCGAGCGAAATTTTGGTGCGCTCGACCAATAGCTGGACCGCCGGTGCCGGTCCGATGCCCATGATGCGGGGCGCTACGCCAGCCACGGCCGTTGCCACGATGCGCGCTTTCGGGGTGAGGCCAAAGCGCTTTGCGGTGGCTTCATCGGCGACCAGGAGTGCCGCGGCACCGTCGTTGACACCGGATGCATTGCCCGCCGTGACGGTTCCGGTCGGCTTCACCACGCCTTTCAATTTACCGAGAATCTCCATCGACGTTTGTCGAGGATGCTCATCGGCCGCGATGATCTTCGGGTCCCCCTTGCTTTGCGCGATGGTGACCGGCGTGATCTCTTCCTTGAACAGGCCCTGCTCGAGCGCCGCGAAGTAGCGCTGCTGGCTGCGCAAGGCAAAGGCGTCCTGGTCTTCGCGGCTGATCTTGAATTCCGTGGCGACGTTTTCCGCGGTCTCAGGCATCGAATCGACGCCGTATTTTTCCTTCATGAGGGGATTGACGAAACGCCACCCGATCGTCGTGTCGTAGATCTGCGCGTTGCGGGAGAATGCCGAATCGGCCTTGTTCATCACGAAGGGTGCGCGTGACATGCTTTCAACGCCGCCCGCGATACCCATCGAAATGTCGCCCGCCTTGATTGCACGCGCGATGTAGCCAAGCGCATCGAGGCCTGAGCCGCATAATCGGTTGATCGTGCATCCGGGAATCGAATGCGGCAATCCGGACAACAGCGTCGCCATATGCGCGACATTCCGATTGTCTTCTCCCGCCTGATTCGCGTTGCCGTAGCAGACGTCACCCACCTGTGTCCAATCGACGTTTGCGTTGCGGGCCATCAGCGCCTTGAGCGGAAGGGCGGCAAGATCGTCGGTCCGAATGCCGGAAAGGCCGCCGCCGTAACGACCAATCGGAGTGCGGGTAGCGTCGCAAATGAAAGCTTCTGCCATGATGAATTCCTCGATGCTGGAGGTTGTGCGCGAGCGCGCGTACACGTTTGGTACGAGTCTTGGTACGAGTTTGCGGGTCGTCGTGACCATCCGCATGCGCTGACTATAGCACCGTCTGAATCGCTTCCGGCCGGGTTCGGCCCCACGGATTTCGTACGAATGGCAGCGTAGGTGCGGGGATCGCCGGGGCCCAGGGCGTCGGCCGATCGAAGAGCCACGCTTGGCGCGGATCGCACTTGCGAGCGGGTGAATCCGGGTGCATGGCGGCGCGTTCTAGCAACGCAACCAAAGTGACGAGGTCCAGCCGATTGTGCTCGAGCGCCCGGCGGAGCGGACCGGCATCCCCCGCCCGAAGCCATTGCTGCCAGGCTTTGGGAACCTCGGCACCCGGCAGATCATCGACCCGCAGCACGCCGAGCCCCTCGCGTTCGAGTGTCTGCAATCGCGCATCCGGCCAATGCTTGAGCCGGTTGCGTCGTGCCCAGGGAAGGAGATCGGCATGGGCGCACGACAAGGTCGAATCGGCGAGACCATGCATGCGAAACCGGGTGCGTAACAGTGGGATGTCGAATGCGGCACCGTTGTAGGTGACCAACAGCCGCGCATTCGCGAGCATCGCGCTCAATGCGCAAAGCATCGGCCGCTCACCTGCGAAGCTCGTGATCATCCATTGCGTGACGCGCAGTCCACGCTCGGCGAAGCGCGCACTCCCGATCATGAATGCAACGGTGCCGGTGCCGCTGGACAATCCGGTGGTCTCGGTATCGAGAAAGACGGCATCCTCGATCGCGATCGGATCGGCGCGGTCCTTCGAGAAGACCGCGCTTGGTACGTGGAACCCAGCGTTCAGTGCTGCGCGACCATGACGAACCGGAAGCGGATAGAGATGTTCGATGCGCGCGAGTCCGGTGTCGACCAACTCGCCACCAAGGAAGGTTGCGACCTCGCGAGGATTGACGAGGCTCGAGCGCTCGTTGCCAACCCAAGGACGCAAGCGGGCGAGCCGATCGGCCAAGGATGGCGACAGCGCCTGCGCGATGTCCGAGGGCAGGTCGGCCAGCGCGGACCGGTCGTCGAGGCACGGTACGACACTCCCATGCTCACGGCGCAATTGCGAAAGTCGCTCGCGCAGCGCGTGCGCACTGACAGGCGGCGCGGTGTGCGCGATCATAGTGCGATCACCTGGGTCAAGGACTGCGTCTCGTGTGCCGACGAGAGAAGCGTCAGCACGCGTTCCGCGGCTGCGCGTGGAGCGATAATCGGCTGCGCACCATGCGCTTTCGGGACCGGTGCATGCGGGATCGGCCCGATGCATGCTGGACAGCCCTGCGTGCATCGACAGCTCGACACCAATTGGATCGCGCGCTCGATCACGGCGTGGCGTTGGTCGAAGAGCGGCACCGCAATGCCAATGCCGCCCGGATAGTTGTCATAGAGAAACAATGTCGGCTTGAACGAAGGCGAGTGCTCGATATCGAGCTCGCTGCCATTTTGGGCGCGGATCGTGCCGCGCCCGCGCGCATCGACCACCGCGGACCATGCGCCGTTACCATCGCCAACAGATCGGCCGATATCACGCAATTCGGCGAGCGACACCAGCGCCGCGATGTGGTGTAGCGCATAGGCTGCGCCGAGGAATCCATCGATCGCCTGATGACGCGTCGCGAAAGCCTTGGCCAAGGTGGATGGATCGAGCTGCCACCACACGGCGGTGGTATGCATTTCAAGATCCGGCAGATTCACATTGCCGTAGCCAATGTTCTCATGCGTGTAATAGCGGATCTTCTTGTAGCCCGCGACCCGCCGGATGACATGGACTTCGCCATGGCTTGCGCGCTCGGCCTTGCCGGCCGCATGCTCGAATTCATCGAGCACCTTGAGTTTGGTGTAGTCGATCGCATCGGTGTAGTAGTCGGCATCGACCCGCCGCACGAAGGCCTTGCGGCCGACCCAATCGAGCTTTTCCACCTGCCAGGGCGATGCCTGCACCATGTAGATCGCGCCTTCGTAGAGAGTCAAGGCGGCGCTCGAATAGTCGACCTCGGCGATGATGTTCTTGGCACCGGCCGTCATATCGACAACCAGGAAGTTGCCCTCGGCGATGGTCCTGAGGGACACCGAATTGGCCGGATAGCTGTCGGCGATCCAATGCCAGTGCGTGCCGTCGCGATGCACCACGCCGTTCTCGGCGAGGTAGTCGAGTTGGGCCGGCAGGTCTTCGCCGCCGAAGCGATCGGTCTCCTGAAACGGCAACTCGAACGCGGCACAGCGCACATGGTCCATGTTGATCAGCAGTTGATCCGGATCGATGCGTGCGTGCTCCGGGCTCGCCTCGAAAAAGAAATCCGGATGGCGCGCGATGTACTGGTCGAGCAGCTCGCTGGTGGCGACCAGCACGCCGATCGCTGTGCGCTGGCGGCGCCCCGCGCGTCCGAAGCGTTGCCATGTGGCGGCCACGCTGCCCGGGTAGCCATTCAGGATGCAGACATCGAGCGCACCGATATCGACGCCCAGCTCGAGAGCGGAGGTCGTGATCACGCAATCGACCGATCCTTGGCGGAGCTTCTTTTCCTTGTCGCGCCGCTCGCTCGGCAGATAACCGCCCCGATAGGCGACCACCCGCGCGGGCTTGCGGGGATCGGCATCGAACGTGTCTTTCATGTACTTGGTGATCACTTCGACTTCGAGCCGCGAGTTCGCGAACACGATCGACTTCAGCCCGAGCTTGGTGGCGATGCGCGCGATCCGGGTGCTTTGCGAGCGGGCGGAGGCGCGTAACCCGAGATCCGGATTGACCACCGGCGGATTCCAGATGAGCAAATGCCGCGCGCCCTCTGGCGCTCCCGATTCGGTGATCGCGTGCACCGGTGCGCCGATCAAATGCTCGGCAAGCTGTTGCGGATTCGCGATGGTTGCCGAGCATAGGATGAACACCGGATTGGCCTTGTAGAACGCGCAGACGCGCTTCAACCGGCGGATCAGGTTCGCGACATGCGAGCCGAACACGCCTCGATAGGTGTGCAGCTCGTCGATCACGACATAGGCGAGGTTCTCGAAGAACTGGGCCCATTTGGTGTGATGCGGGAGGATGCCTTGATGCAGCATGTCGGGGTTGGACACCACGATATCGCCATGTACGCGCACTGCGCGCCGCGCATCCCCGGGCGTATCGCCATCGAATGTGTAGGCGCGCACGCCGAGCTTGGCAGCGCGATTGAGCTCGAGGATTTCAGCGACCTGATCCTGCGCCAAGGCCTTCGTTGGGAAGAGATAGAGCGCCTTCGTCTTCTTCGACAAGGCGGCCTGCATCACCGGCAGGTTGTAGCAAAGGGATTTGCCTGAGGCGGTCGGCGTGACGATGACCGTATGCAGCCCTGCGTGTATGGATTCCCATGCTTCGCGCTGATGGCTGTAAAGCGCCTCCACGCCGCGTGCCCGCAAGGCATCGCGCAGTGCCGGGTCGATCTGATCGGGAAAGGGGGCGAAGCGTGCGGCGCGCGCCGGGTGTACCAGTTCGGCGGCAATGCGATCGCGGTAGCGCCGTCGCAAAAACGCAAGCATCGCGCCGACCGGATCGTTCGCCTGCCCATGGAGTGGTGCCGGCAACCGACTGCGAGACCGAGTGAAGTCCATTGGCATGCCGGACATGCCGCGCTGGTCTGCGAGGGCGGGTGATTCGTCGAACAGATCGGAGAGGCTCATCGGATTTCGGTCGAAAGGGGGGGGGCAGAGCGATGTTCAACATGATGCGGGCGGCACTAGCTCAACCGGTGAGCCTATTCATCGCCGTCCGCCACGATCGTTTTGACCATCCAAGCCCTGGCGCAACGTGTGGGAACAGGGTGGCGGGTCGGAGAACACAGCATCAACCGCGGGATGTTCTGCAATGCGACGGACCGAGGAGTCTGCGCAACAGAGCGCGCACACTCCTTTAAGTAGACGTAATTTTGTGAAACCGACGCTTTGCAAGCGAAATTCGCTCGATTTCGGCCTTATTGTTTGGCGCGTTCGCGCGGGCACGTAGCGTCTGCCATCAGGAATCTGCGCGGTCTGCCGCGCAGATTCCTACCGCGACTTGATTTCACGCCTCTTAGGCCCCAAGAAGGCCCCAAGAATTAGTTCCCCTCGCGGCACCGAATGAATCGGGCCAGGCCTTGAAACGCGGGAAAGCGCACGCACCTTAAGAGCATTCACCGCCATTACGTCCCGGAGGACAGCACGATGAACGAGCCACGCGAAGCCGAAGCAGCGCAGGCACTTGACGCGCTCGCCCCACGATTGCCTGTCACGATGATCGATGGCGCGGCGGCAATCTCCCTGCCTGACGACGCCTTGGCCATCATTCCCGTCCGCGGCGTAACGTTATTCCCCGGGATGGTGTTGCCGATTGGTCTCGGTCGCCCTGCCTCGATCGCTGCGGCACGGCAAGCCATCCGTTCCGAGCGACCGGTCGGGGTGCTGCTGCAACGTGATCCGTCCAAGGACGATCCGCAAGAAGCGGATCTCTATGAAGTGGGCACCACCGCCGTGATCGCGCGATATGCCGCAACCCAGGACGGCAGCCATCACCTGGTCTGCCAAGGCGAGGAGCGCTTTCGCGTCATCGAGTACCTGCCCGGCTATCCTTTCGCGGTGGCACGTGTGCAGCGTTTCTCGGACGCAAAAGAATCCACCGGCGGTATCGAGGCGCGGATGTTCCTGTTGAAGGAACGTGCGATCGAGGCCTTGCAATTATTGCCGCAAATGCCGAACGAGCTGGTCGGCACCATCCAGGGATTCCGCTCCGCCGGCGGATTGGCGGACATGGTTGCAGGCTTCATGGACGTCAAACCCGAGCAGAAGCAGGAGATTCTCGAGACGATCGATCTCGAATCGCGCCTTGACAAGGTGCTCGCACTGCTTGCGCATCGCATCGCGGTGATGCGCCTCTCGCGAGAGATAGGTCAGCGCACCCAGTCGGTCGTCGACGATCGCCAGCGCGAATACATTCTGCGCGAGCAGATGAAGACGATCCAGAAAGAGCTGGGCGACGAGGAATCGGCCGATGATCTCGCCGAGCTGGAGCAGGCCATTGCCAAGGCCGCGTTGCCTGAAGAAGTCGCCGTGCATGTGAAGAAGGAACTGAAGCGCCTGAAGCGCATGTCGGACGGCTCGGCCGAATACTCGATGGTTCGTACCTATCTCGACTGTATCGTCGAGTTGCCCTGGAGCACGCTCACCGCCCGTGAAATTGATCTTGATGAAGCCCGTCGCGTGCTCGATGCGGACCACTCCGGTCTGGACAAGGTCAAGCGCCGTATCGTCGAATATCTTGCGGTTCGCAAGCTGAACCCGCAAGGACGCGCGCCGATCCTTTGTTTCGTTGGACCTCCTGGTGTGGGCAAGACCTCGTTGGGTCAGAGCATCGCCCGCGCGCTCGGCACGAAATTCGTACGCGTCGCGTTGGGCGGTGTACATGATGAATCCGAGATTCGCGGCCATCGGCGCACGTATGTCGGCGCGTTGCCCGGCAATATCGTGCAGGCGATCAAGAAGGCCGGCGCGCGGGATGCCGTGATGCTGCTGGATGAAGTCGACAAGCTGGGTCGCGGCGGCTTTCATGGCGATCCGTCGGCCGCATTGCTTGAAGTGCTCGATCCGGAGCAGAACGGCACGTTTCGCGATGCCTACCTCGGTGTGCCCTTCAACCTGTCCGGGGTGACCTTCATCGCGACCGCCAACATGCTCGATACCATTCCTGCACCGTTGCGCGATCGGATGGAAATCATCCATCTGCCGGGCTATACCGAGTCCGAGAAGGTGTCAATCGCCCGCGACCATCTGGTGAAGAAGCAGATCGAGGCGAATGGCCTTACCGCCGATCAGTGCGCGATCGGGGTGGAAACGATCCGGGCGATTGTTCGCGACTACACGCGCGAAGCAGGCGTTCGCGCGCTCGAGCGCCGCATCGGCGCGGTCTGCCGGTTCGTCGCGGTACGGATCGCGGAAGGCAAGGCGCCGAAGCTCGATGTGTTGCCCGAGCAGCTCGTCGAGATCCTGGGTCCCCGCAAATTCGAAAATGAAGTTGCAATGCGAACCTCGGAACCCGGTGTCGCAACCGGTCTCGCCTGGACGTCGGTCGGTGGGGATGTCTTGTTCATCGAAGCAAGCAAGACGCCGGGTTCGGGCAAGCTCATCGTCACCGGGCAATTGGGTGATGTCATGAAGGAGTCCGTGCAAGCCGCAATGACCCTCGTGAAATCGCGCGCGGCCGATCTTGGCATCGAGCTCGCGACCATCGACAAGCATGACGTGCATGTGCATGTGCCGGCCGGTGCGACGCCGAAAGACGGGCCGAGTGCAGGCGTGGCGATGTTCATGGCGCTGGCATCGCTCTACAGCGGGCGTCTTGTGCGCAACGACACCGCGATGACCGGGGAAATCAGCCTGCGCGGAATCGTGTTGCCGGTGGGCGGGATCAAGGAAAAGGTGCTGGCTGCAATGCAGGCCGGGATCAAGCGGGTCCTGTTGCCGGCGCGCAATCGCCACGACTTCGAGGAGATTCCGGAAGAAGCGCGGCGCCAGCTCGAGCTCGTGTGGCTCGAGCGGGTTGACGATGCGATCCTCCATGGCTTGGTGATGGTCGAAGACGCCCAAATCAAGATGGCGCCGGTCGCCTGATCGGAGCGGGCGTCTGGCAGCAGGTGTTTCGGCGCTCTGCCGCCGAGGCTATTCGCGCGTCTTGTCCGGTGATGAGAAGGGTCAGGGTGGAATGGCACTTACTTAACGTGCGGTGCTCAAGGCTCCGTTCGCCCTGAGCCTGTCGAAGGGTAACGCAGGCTTGTCGAAGGCGAGCGATCGTCCGCTCACGGACACTCCGGCATTCACCCTTCGACAAGCTCAGGGCGAACGGTAAATCCTCTAATTCGCTTAAGTAAGCGCCATTCGGGTCAGGGTGTAGAATTTCACTATTCACCATGGCCCTTCCCGCGATCCAGTCCGCGCCTGATTCGCAGCTTGCAACGCTGCGCTTGCCGCCGCATTCCGTTGAAGCCGAGCAATCCGTGCTCGGCGGGCTGCTGCTCGACAACACCGCCTGGGATCGCATCGCCGACATGTTGTCGGCCGATGATTTCTATCGCGACGATCATCGCCGGATCTTTCGGCATATCGGCAAGCTGGTCGAGTATTCGCGGCCTGCGGACGTAGTGACCGTCGCCGAGTCGATCGAGTCGAGCGAAGACAAGGACAAGACGGGCGGTATGGCGTACCTCGGTTCGCTTGCCTCCAGCACGCCATCGGCGCACAACATTCGCCGCTATGGCGAGATCGTGCGTGAGCGGTCGATCATGCGCCGCCTGGTGACCGTTGGAAATGATATTGCCGATAGCGCCATCACGCCATCCGGCAAGGACGTGAGCCAGCTCCTCGACGAGGCAGAATCGAAAGTATTCGAGATTGCCGAAGCGGGCGCGAAGGGCCGGCAAGGGTTCGTCGATATCCAGACGGTGCTGGGCGGTGTGATGGAGCGGATCGACACGCTCTATCACCGCGAGAATCCCTCCGATATCACCGGCGTTCCGACCGGCTACACCGACCTCGATTCGATGACCTCGGGGCTCCAGGAAGGGGATCTCGTCATCATCGCGGCGCGGCCCAGCATGGGCAAGACCGCGCTCGCTCTCAATATGGCAGAACATGTCGCGGTCGATAACCGCCTGCCGGTGGCAATTTTCAGCATGGAAATGTCGAGCTCGCAGCTGGCAATGCGGTTGCTGGGTTCGGTCGGCCGCCTCGATCAGCACAAACTGCGCACCGCGCGCTTGACCGACGATGATTGGGGGCGTCTCACCCACGCAGTCGGCAAGCTGCATGACGCGCCGATTCATATCGATGAGTCACCCGGCCTCAATTCCCTCGAGTTGCGTGCGCGTGCGCGCCGGTTGCACAGGCAGTACGGCAAGCTTGGCCTGATCGTGGTCGACTACCTGCAACTCATGTCGGGAACGAACTCGGTCCGCGGCGAGAATCGTGCGACCGAGATATCGGAGATTTCCCGCTCGCTCAAAGGGCTTGCCAAAGAGTTGAAAGTCCCGGTCGTCGCCCTCTCGCAATTGAATCGCAGCGTCGAGCAGCGGCAGGACAAGAAACCGGTCATGTCCGATCTGCGCGAGTCGGGGGCGATCGAACAGGATGCCGATCTCATCCTGTTCATCTATCGCGACGAGGTGTACAACCAGGATTCGCCCCACAAGGGCAAAGCCGAGATCATCGTCGGCAAACAGCGGAACGGACCGATCGGTTCGGTCGTATTGACTTTCCTTGGCCAATACACCCGCTTCGAAAATTTTGCGCCGGGCGGCTACAAATAGGTATTTCGAGCTCAGATCGACCCAAGCGAAGGAATCGTACATGGCAGATCCAGTCGTCGCGCAACGATCGCCCTACGCCATCGAGTTGGGCGCGGGTGACCATTGGTGGTGCGCCTGTGGCCGCTCGCAGACCCAGCCGTTCTGTGATGGCTCGCACAAGGGCACCGGCATCACACCGATGAAATTCTCGGTCGACAAGACGGAGAAACTTTGGCTGTGCGGATGCAAGGCGAGCGGCAACAAGCCGTTTTGCGATGGAACGCACAAGAAGCTCGCGGGATAACGGCGCTTTTTCCACCAGAGTGGTGCGCCAACTATGCGCGGAGCATGTGAAGACATGTATGGTGTTGCCACTTGCCATCCATGCTGACGATTGATCAATTGATCCGCAAATTTTCCGGTCCTCCCGCCGTCCTTCGCGTCCTTTGCGCGCTTGCGCTGAAAGGTGCGTTGATCGCGACACCCGCCGCATCGGCGTTGGCCGAGGTCGTCGTTGTCCTCAACTCCGGTGACGCGAGCATTTCGCTCATTGATCGCGCCACTCGCAAGGAGATCAAACGCCTGCCCACCGGCAAGGAACCGCATCATTTGATGCAGACCCCCGACGACAAGAGCCTCATCGTCGCCGGCGCCGGCAGCAACGACCTGCTCTATCTCGATCCGGTCACGGGCGACGTGCAGCGGCGCGTGAAGAATATTCCCGACCCCTACCAGATCGGCTTCAGCCCGGACCGCAAATGGTTCGTCGCGGCCGCGTTGCGTCTCAATCGGGTCGATCTCTATCGGGCCGACGACCTCGCCGTCGTGAAACGAATTCCGCTCGCCAGTTTGCCGAGCCATGTGATATTCGATCGCGAGAGCAAATTCGTATTCGTCACGCTCCAGGAAAGTCGCGATATTGCCGCGATCGACCTCGCCACCCAATCGATTGCGTGGCGCCTGCAGGTCGGTCTCCAGCCGGCGGGCATTTGGATGACCCCGGACGACCGTCACCTATTGATCGGCGTCATGGGCGAGGACTTTGTGGCGGTCGTGGATTGGCGCAAGCGCGCAGTCGTGAAGAAAATCGTGACCGGCAAGGGCGCGCACAACTTTCAGGCGCTGGGCGACGGCCGGCATGTATTCGTCACCAACCGCGTAGTCAACACGATCTCGCTGGTGGACCAGCAGTCCCTTTCAGTCGTCCGCTCGTTCGCAACACCAAGCGGTCCCGATTGCATGGAAGTCTCGGCGGATGGCAAGGAGCTCTGGGTGACGGCGCGGTGGGCACAGAAGGTCGCGATCATCGATATCGCGACCGGCAAGCTCATCGACACCATTCCGGTGGGGCGGTCTCCGCATGGCATCTACTTCCGTAACCACGCGCCCCGCCTTTAGCGTGTTACGAATCCTCGCAACTGCGGCGCTGGTCGCAGCGCATGGCATCGCCGGCGCGCAATGCAAGGGCACGCTCTATCTCACCATCGACACCGGCAGCATGTCGCATGCGGAGAACATCGCGGCCACGCTCGCCAAACATGACGTCAAAGCCACGTTCTTTCTCGCGAACGAGAAGACCGTGCGCGGCGACTATTCGCTCGATCCGGGCTGGGACGCGTACTGGCGCACACTCGTAGCCGGCGGGCATGCCTTCGGCACACACACATGGCATCACGCCTATTTTCGCGGTGATACGGGTGACGGCCGCACGCGCTATGTGTATCCGAACGGCAAGACGGAGCTGCTGGACGCCGCGGGTGTGTGCAAGGAGCTCCGGCGAGTGGAAACGCGCTTTCGCGAGATAGCGGGCGGCCAATCGCTGCGTCCGATCTGGCGGGCACCGGGCGGTCGCGTCACGCCGTTCGTGCTGGCGGCCGCCAAACAATGCGGCTATGAACATGTGCACTGGGCGCCTGCCGGTTTTCTCGGTGACGAGCTGCCTTCCGACAAGTACCCGAACGATCGTCTGGTTGCCCAGGCGCTCAAGAATCTGCGCGACGGCGACATCATGGTGATGCATACCGGCATCTGGTCGCGGCAGGATCCGTTCGCACCGATGCTCGATCCGCTCCTCATGGGGTTGAAGGAGCGCGGATTCTGCTTTGCAACGCTGCCCGTGAAGAATGAACCTGTACGCCGATAGCGTCGGTGCGCTCCAGGGTTGGCTTTTCGAGCAGGCGGTACAGCCTGCGCTCTTCGCGTTTGGCGCGATGCATCTTGCCGAGAAGTCCTTTGAGGCGATCGAGTGGTTGATCCTCGGTGCGATCGAGATCGTGGTGCTGTACGCGATCCTGCGGCCCCTGGAGGCCAAGCGTCCGGCCGAAGTCTGGTCCAATCGCGGCGGCGTCGGGACTGACGTGCTCTACACGCTGCTCTCGCGGTTGGGTGTAATCACAATCGCGACATTTTTCCTGCTCTTGCCGGTATTCGATTGGATCGAGGGCGAGTTGCGACTCGCGGGGTTTTCACCCTTCCATCTTGAAGACCTCGCACCGGCGATCGCGGCATCGCCCGCGCTTGCATTCGCGCTCTATTTCGTCGTCCTCGATTTCGCC
Organism: Betaproteobacteria bacterium; assembly: GCA_031391405.1. Classification (GTDB taxonomy): domain Bacteria; phylum Pseudomonadota; class Gammaproteobacteria; order Burkholderiales; family SG8-39; genus SHXR01. The sequence goes on along the minus strand of JANMUI010000105.1, from coordinate 1,606 downwards.
GAATATTGGCGGCATCGCCTCCAGCATCGCTTCGATTGGTGGTGGGCGTTGCATGCGCTGCATCACAGCCAGCGCAAGATGTCGTTCTGGACCGATAGCCGCAATCATCTTCTGGACGATGTCTTGGCCGGTGTCTGGCTCGCGACGATTGCACTGTTGATCGGCATTCCACCCGGACAGTTTTTCTTCATCGTCATCGCCACCCGGATGATCGAGAACCTCTCGCATGCGAATCTGCGGATGCCATTCGGTACGGTCGGGGAGCGCCTCGTGGTCAGCCCGCGGTTCCATCGGCGTCATCACGCCATCGGCGTCGGGCATGAGGGGGCTTATCAGGGATGCAATTTCGCGGTCCTGCTGCCGCTATGGGATATGCTGTTCGGTACCGCGGATTTTGATGCCACCACCGAACCTACCGGCGTGCGCGACCAGCTTTCGGGTCGCGATTACGGTCGCGGATTCTGGGCGCAACAGATATCGGGGCTTGCGCGCATGGGTCGCGCGCTATCCGGGATCGCGCGCGACCGGTAGAGGGCCCTCGGCAGGACCATCATCCGATCACAGAGGGGGCAATGCGCGCCGGATCGAAGCAGTCCGGCGCGCAAACCGCTTATGCCGGGAGTCGGCGATTCCAGTTTCCGATGGGACTGCGTTCGATCGTCCGGATGCGACGTTCAACGTCTGCATGATCGGTTGCGTCGGCCAGATACCTTTCGGTGCTCTCTTGGCGAGCGCGTCGCGGGATGTCGCGAATCCATTTGATCATCGATTGGATGGATTTGCCCACATACTCACTGCGAAGGCGTCGTGCCTCCTTTTCGAGCTGAAGTAACGCCTCAAAGTTGGGCTGCGACACGGGAGCCGTAGGCTCCACGGCGATACCATTGTCGATGGGTTGCGAGAGGCCTTGGCGAATGAATCCATCTCCTTCATACATGGGTAATCGGGCATTCATGGTGAATCTCCTAGTCGGTGCAAGCGCGAAATGCTGCATTGCACATGTCGGATGTTAGGCTCTTATATGTAAGATTCAATTCATATTTTTGGAGGGCTGTGTTCGGCTTTATGGATGTCATCAGGCCATTAATAATGCAATGCAACAATACTGCTTGAAGGCGGTCTAAGGGATTGTGATCATGGAGCTCAACCAACTTCGCGCATTCGCTGCGGTGGCCGATACCGGGCAATTGACGCGTGTTGCCGAGCGGCTCCATCTGAGTCAGCCTGCGCTGAGTGCCCAGATCAAAGGATTGGAAGAAGACCTTGGGCAGCGCCTTTTCGAGCGGACATCGAGTGGGATGTCCCTCACCGGCGCTGGGAAAGAGCTCCTCGAATATGCCCGGCGCGTACTGGCCGCCGCCGATGCGTTGAAATCCCGTGCGAATTCATTGCGAGGGGACGTCCTCGGGCAGCTGCGGATCGGCACCGTGAGCGACCCGGATTTCATCCGGGTAGGCGAGCTTCTGAGTCTTGCAGTGGAACGGTTTCCCAAGCTCGGGATCGAGCTGCATAACGTATTTTCAGGTGCCGCCCTAGAGCAGGTCCGGTCGGGCGAGCTCGATGCGAGCTTTTATTTCGGCGACATCACGAACGCACCCGTCTTGGG
>JANMUI010000038.1:0-1749 GCA_031391405.1 Betaproteobacteria bacterium | reverse complement strand
CAAGCAGGCGGTCAAGCGCTATCCGATCCAGGAGGCCCGAGGCGGTCTCTTCGTCTACTTCGGCGATCCCCTGCACACCGAGCCGTGCCCCCTCGAGCTGCCGGAAGAGCTCGTGAGTGACGAGCACGGCGCGATCCTTTGCTTCGCGAAGTGGCAGTGCAACTACCGCTACGCGATCGACAACGTCATGGATCCGATGCATGGGGCCTACCTGCATGCGTTGTCGCACTCGATGGCCGCGGGCGACAAGAGCGCCAGCATGCAAGTGAAGAAGACGGCGAAGGGTTTTTCGTACGAGAAAACGACGCAACGCGACCTCAACTTCGATTGGGTCGAGTTCGGCGAATCCGGTGCGACGTGGTTGCGATTGGCCATTCCGTATCGCCCCAGCGCGGGGCCCGGCGGCAACTTCGGCATCGTCGGCTTCGTCACGCCGGTCGACGAGGACAACTGCTGCGTGTTCTTCTGGCGCAACCGGAAATGCACGGGTTGGGTGCGCGACGTCTGGCAGTTCATGTACCGCACCAAGCTCGAAGGTTTGCACTGGACGGTGCTCGAGCAGGATCGGTTCGTCCTCGAGCATATGGCGCCCGATGCGCGTTCGCGCGAGTTTCTCTATCAGCACGACACCGGCCTCGCACGCGTGCGTCGCATCCTCCAGAAAGAGGCTGAAGCGCAGCTCGAAGCGTTGGCGGGGCTGGAACCCGCCGACGCGTCAGCCGCGAGATCGGCCGCCTGAAACGCGCGTTCACCCGATCCGAGAGGACCACACATGACACATCCCGAAACACCGACCGACGCGAAGACGCGTCTCGCTGAGTTGCTGGAGTCCCGTGTAGCGCGATTTTCGTCCCGCAAGTACGATTGGGATGCGCTCAAGTTTCAAGCCGACTTCGATCCGAAGTACCGGCGTGCGCAGATGCGCTATGTCGGCACCGGCGGCACCGGCGTCAAAGCTGACACCAACGTCGTGCCGGCCGAGCACTTCACGTTCTCCACCATGATTCTGCCCGCCGGCGCCGAGGGGCCGCTCCATGTCCACAACGATGTGGAGGAGGTGTTCTTCGTTCTGCGCGGCAAGGTGAAGCTGATTGCCGAGCTGAACGGCGAGCGCTGGGAGACCATCGTCGGCGAGCGCGATCTGATCTCCTGGCCGCCAGGGGTTTATCGCGGCGAGATCAATGTCGGTGAGGAGGATGCGCTGATGTGCGTGATGCTGGGCTCTGCCAAGCCGGTGACACCGACCTATCCGCTCGATCATCCGCTCAGCAAGATCAAGCGCGTAGGAATCTGCGCGGCGGACCGCGCAGATTCCTGATGGAAGACGCTACGTGCCTCGACTACCGCGAATGCGCCAAACAACAACCCCGACCATGACGCAATCGCTCGAAGGCAAGCGCATCCTGATCACCGGCGGTGCGCGCGGGTTGGGTCGCACGTTCGCCGAAGGGGCGGTCAGTGCCGGTGCGCGCGTAGTGATCGCCGACGTGCTCGAAGATATCGGGCGAGCGACGGCGCAGGCGATTGACGCGACCTTCGTTCCCGTCGATCTCGCCGTTCCCGCCTCGATTGAAGCTTGCGCGGCGCAAGCGGCGGCGATATTGGGTGGTCTCGACGGGTTGGTCAACAACGGCGCGATCACCAGCTCAGGCGGCAAGTCGCTCGAATCGCTTGAGATCGAAACCTGGGATCGCGTCATGACCGTCAATGTTCGCGGCACCTGGCTCATGACGCGGGCCGCGCTCCCTC
>JANMUI010000016.1:0-5777 GCA_031391405.1 Betaproteobacteria bacterium | reverse complement strand
CAGCCACGTAGGAGGACCGGACCCGCCTTGGGGATCTCTTCCTTCGGGATTTTTCCGAATCCGTATCGCGCGGCTTCCAGGTCGGATTGAATGAAGAGCGCGGCGTAGTACAGCACCGATGGGATGATCGCTGCCACCGCCACTTCGCGATAGGGGATCTGCAGAAAGTCCGCCATGACGAATGCGACTGCACCCATGACCGGCGGCATGAGCTGCCCGCCGTTGGATGCGCAGGCCTCGACCGCGGCGGCCAGCCGGCGCGGCATGCCGGACTTGATCATCCAAGGGATCGTGACGATTCCAACCGCCACCGCGTTGGCGACCGCGATGCCGGAGATCATCCCGAACAGGCTCGATCCCAACACCGCGATCTTCGCCGCGCCACCGCGAAACCGGCCCATCAGCGCGATCGCGATGTCGTTGAAGAATCCGGCGCCGCCTGAGCGCGCGAGCAGTTGCCCCATGAGAACGAACGCAACGACGACTGTCGTCGCGATTTCGAGCATGATGCCAAGCAGCGCATTGGTATCGAGACCGAGATAGAGAACGATCGTGCTCGCGTCTGCCTTGTGCAGCCGCATTGGGCCGGGCACGAGATGGCCTACCAGCACGTAGGCCGCGATGAAGGCGACGATGATCACAAGCGTCAAGCCGACTGCGCGTCGTGTACCTTCAAGGGTCGTGACGATAAAGACGATCGAAGTGATCAGGCCATCGATCGGCATCCCGCTCGACAGTGCCGTGAGGCGCGGAAAATGGATCGCCACATAGAGTCCGGCGGCGACCGCCGCAATGGCCATAAGCACGTCGTACCAGGGCACATGCGAGCGTTCCGCACCCTCGCGGGCGGGGAAGCGAATGAACAGTAGGGCGATGCCGATGCCGTATGAGAACGCATAGAACTGCTCTGGGAACAGCGTGAACCCAAGACGTGTGTGCACGCCGACGCACCAGGCAACCGCCGACAGCGTTACGAGAGCGGCAAGTGTGACCTCGGCAGCGCGGGCGACCCTCGAGCGGCCGACCAGCGCGGTGCTAGTGTTGGATTCGAGCATGAAGGAGTCTGTGCGGTCCCCGCTCAGCCTCCTGTAGGCAGAAGCAATAGTTGCGCTGACCGATGCGTTGCAAAAGCACGATCTTAACGATCACTCACGGCGTCTTCCATCAGGAATCCGTGCGGGTCTACCGCGCAGATTCCTTCCAGATGCCTTTTTCCTTGAAGAATTTGAGCGCCCCAGGGTGGTGCGGCAGGGACGGCTGCACTTTCCCAGCATTGTCCGGATTGAATTGGTTGAAATTCGGATGACCTTCGACCAGGCCGGCCTTATTGGCGTGAACGGTCTTCACGAATTCGTAGACGATGTCGTCTTTGACATGGCTGCCGACGCCCACCACGAAATCGATCGTGATCACGTCCGTCGGCTTGTCGAGGCCGACGACGTGCGGCGCCGGATTGGCGGTCGACGCGTAGTACTCCTCCCGGATTGTCTTCATTGCCTTGTTGGCCGCGGCCGTGTCGCCAAGCGGCAATATTCGAACGCCACCGACGCTCGCGGCGACTTCGGCAACCTTCGGCGCACCCACTGCAAAGTAGAACGTATCGAGTTTGCCGGACTTGAAGTCGTCGGCCGCGCGCACGACATTGACTTCGGGCACTTTCACGACATCGTTATAGGTGAGGCCGCCCACTGCGAGAATGGCTTGCGAGTGCGGCAGCACGCCGGTCTGCGCGACCCAGTCAGACGGTACGCGTTTGCCTTTCAGGTCGGCGAGGGTGTTGATGTTCGAGTCCTTGCGCACGAACAATCCCATCTGGAAGCCATACACCGTCAGGGCCATGCGCAAGGCGGGCTTGGCGTTGCCTTGCCAGTTGCGCCTGCCATGATGCGCGTCCGCGGTTTCGCCGAGATCGAGGATCATGAAGTCGGCTTTCTGCGTATTGATCGCATCGAACATCGCTGCGTCACCGCCATAGCCGATCACACGTATCTGCATCTTGGTGTGGTCTTGAACCACCTTTGCGATGATCGACGCTTGCGCGTGCAGAAGGCTTCCGGGTGGAAGCGTGGCGAAGCCTACCGTCTGCTGCGCGTTGCCGACCGCCGGCAATGCCAATGCGCTGGCCAACGCCAGACTCGAAACAGCACGTAACATGGGGTTCCTCCTCGAGTCGATCCAGTTCGGGTGCGCTGGACCCTTGCGGTGCGCGCGGCTCTGCCCGAGCGCGCGAATCAGCGCCGAACTATACACATGTCTCGCGAGGGGGGCGAACGGACGGGCTACGCTTCTTCGAATGCCGGGCGCGGTTTGATGGGCGTGTGCAGGGTGAAACCGAACACGTCGCGAAGCACGAGAACCGCCGTAGCGCCCGCCATTCCAACGAGTAGATCGATCGCCGTGTCGCCGACTCCAAATACCATATGCGTGCCGAGGAATCGATCGGAGAGCAATTCGTAGACTTCCCACAGCACCGCGACCAATGCCGTACCCCACAGTGCGAGCGCGCAATGCAGCGAGATGGGCATCTCGCCGAGCACGAGCTCGGCATTGGCGCTGGCCCGGCGCATGAAGAATGCAATGACCGCGCCGCCGGCAAAATGGGTCGGGATGTCGAGGACCGGCAATCGCTGGTACGCATTGAACGCTTGCGAGGCGATGAGGAACAGCACGAACACCAGCAACGGTGCCCAAGCGGCTTCATACAGGGTGCGCAGCATCCAGTCGATCTTGGTCCGGGTCATTCGGGTACTCCTTCCCCCGCAGTGGCGAAACGACTCCCCCGTCCGGAACCTATCACGTGCCATGAGCGCTGTAATCTTGCAGCGCATCAAAAAACTGCGGCAGATCTATTGGGTGATTAGAATGGGGACTGTGCCATTCTCGCGAGAGGCTCTGCCATGCAACTGAGCACCGATCGGATCCGAACAACACATGTCGGAAGCCTGCCGCGCACAGCAGGCGTCGTCGAACAGCTCTACAAGCGAGACAAAGGCGAGACCTTCGATCCCGGCCAATTCGCATCGACCATGCGCCGGGCGGTGGCGGAGGTCGTGACGCGTCAGGTCGCCATCGGAATCGATCAGGTGAGCGACGGCGAAGTGAGCAAGGTCGGGTATTCGACATACATCCAGGATCGCCTCAATGGTTTCGGCGGGCATACCGATCGCAAGCCGTCGCTCGATCTGAAGGACTATCCCGAGTTTCGCAAGCGCATGGCGCTGTTGACGGGGCCGCAGGATTTTCGACGTGCCGCCTGCGTCGGACCGATCTCGATCAAGGATCGCGCACCGTTAGAGCTCGATCTGAAGCATTTTTCTGAAGCGCTGAAGTCGGCCAACGCGAGCGAGGGATTCATGACGGCCGCATCGCCTGGGGTCGTGTCGGCGTTCCAACCGAACACCTATTACCCCACGCATGAGGCCTATGTCGAGGCGATCGGCGCGGTGATGAAGGAAGAATACGAAGCAATCGTGGCGGCTGGATTCGTATTGCAAGTGGATTGTCCGGATCTCGCGATGGCCCGGCATACCGGATTTCAGGACTTGACGGAGGGCCAGTTCCTCAAGCGGGCCGCGCACCAGGTCGAGGTGCTGAACGCGGCGCTTGCGAACATTCCGGCGACTTCCGTGCGCATGCACATCTGCTGGGGCAACTATGAAGGACCCCATGATCATGATATCGACCTCGCCAAAGTGCTGCCGATTATCCTCAATGGCAAACCCCACGCGATCTCGTTCGAGGCTTCGAATCCGCGGCATGAGCATGAGTGGGTGGTGTGGAAGGCGGCGCGGCTTCCCGACGAGAAGGTCTTGATTCCCGGTGTGCTCGATACCTCGACCAACTTCGTCGAGCATCCGGAACTGGTGGCACAGCGCTTATGCACATTCGCCGATATTGTCGGGCGGGAGCGCGTCTTGGCCGGAACGGACTGCGGGTTCGGCACCTTTGCCGGATATGGCAAGCTCGATCCGGAAATCTCCTACAAGAAACTCGCGACCATGGTGGAAGGCGCGCGGATCGCGTCCGGCCGCCTGTGGACAAAGCGATCATGAAAACCAACAATCCGTTCGTCTCGCCCGCGGTCGAATCCGCGCCGCCGCAAGAGATCCTCGACATCCAGAGCAAACAGATCGACTACGCTCATCCGATTCCCGGCACCTATCTCACGACGGGGCTGCGGGCCGCACGCGGCTATCGCTTCAGCAAGTTCTGCATGTCTTTCATGAAGCCGGAAAACCGTGATGCGTTCAAGGCCGACATGGAGAGCGTCATGACCGAGCATGGCTTGAGCGATATCGAGAAGCAGATGATTCGCAATCGCGATTGGAACGGCATGCTTCGGCATGGCGTCAGCAGCTTCCTCTTGATGAAGCTTGCAAACGTGCTGGGTACCGCGCAGAACCAGATGGGCGCGGCGATGCGTGGCGAAACCTACGAGGAATTCATGGCAACGCGGAACGTGAAGGACGTGCGATGAATCCACCCGGGCGCATCATTGGCGGCATGGGGTCGCCGCACGCCCCGTCGATCGCCACCGCACTCAACAATGGCAAGACCGAGTCGGCCTATTGGAAGCCGCTGTTCGACGGTTATCAACCGATGATCCGTTGGGTCGAGGCGCAGAAGCCCGATCTCATCATCGTTATCGCGAACGACCATGCCGATACGTTTTTCTTCGATCGGTATCCGTGCTTCGCGCTTGGCGTGGCACCCATGCATCAGATTGCCGACGAAGGCTGGGGTAAGTGGCCGTATCCGGAAATACCTGGGCATCCGGCCTTTGCATGGCAGCTTGCGCACTCGTTGGTCGACGATGAGTTCGATATCGCGGTGTGCCAGGAGATGCCGCTCGATCATGGCTTCCTGACCCCGCTTGTGTGCGTGGTTCCGCCTGAACGCCGGTGGACGGTACCGGTGATTCCGATCGTCGTGAATGTCTTGCAACCGCCGATTCCTTCAGCGATGCGATGCTTCAAGCTCGGGCGGGCGATCCGGCGCGCAGTCGAAGCACATGGCAATGGCATGCGGGTCGCGATGTATGGGACAGGCGGCCTCTCGCACCAGCTGAGTGGTGAGCGCTTCGGCTTCAACAATCCGGAATGGGACAACCGCTTTCTCGATTTGATCGAAGCGGATCCGGAAGTGGTGGCGAACATGCGTCACCAGGAATTGATGGAGCTGGGTGGCGCCGACGGCGTCGAGATCATCATGTGGCTGGTGATGCGCGGAGCGCTGTCGACGAAAGTGAAGCGACTGCATCGCAACTATTACCATCCGATGGTCACCGGGTTTGGGCAGGTCGTGTTCGAGGATTTGGGTGATGCGTGACGGTTGAAGCGGAAAACGGGAAACGGGAAACGGGAAAAGGACAGCGACCGGCGATGACTCGGGATGTGGATAGCATGATCGAAGGCGTTCCTGATGCGATCGAGCTCGATCGTGACGGCGCGATCCTGTTCGTTCGCCTAAATCGACCCGAAAAACGCAACGCGATGAACGATGCGGTGTTCGCCGGGATTCAGCGCGTGTTTTCCAGCATTCCTGAGTCCATTCGTGCGGTGATTCTCTCTGGCAACGGCGAGCATTTTTCGGCCGGGCTGGATCTCGGTTCCATCGTCGATCAATCCGCCGCTGAAGGGGCGATGCATTCCTTGATGGGACACCGCGCCTTCGACGCTGTGCAGTTCGGTCGGGTGCCGGTCGTCGTGGTGATGCATGGTGCGGTGGTCGGCGCCGGATTGGAGCTGGCCGCGGCAGCGCATGTGCGTGTCGCAGAA
>JANMUI010001035.1:0-3019 GCA_031391405.1 Betaproteobacteria bacterium | reverse complement strand
CGTCCTTGATCGAGTCGTACACCTTGAACACCAGTGCTTCGTCGCGCCGCATACGCGGGAAGTAGTACCACTGGTGGTTCGCGTTGTACTTCACTTGGTATGTTTCGCCGACGCGAGGGGGATAGCGCCGCTCCGAGGCGATCAGGTCGCTTGGCACCAAGCTTCGCGCGTCGGCGATTGCCAACGGGTTTGTCTGGATCGGCTGATTGATCGCCCGCCATACCTGTATCACCGCGAAGCGGCGCGTCAGAAGCTCTTCGGCTTCATCTGGCAGGATTTCGCGAACGCGCTGCGGCCCGGACCACTCGGTGTAATCGTTATGCACTGACAGGACGGGCTCGCGCACCCGCTTTGTTTCGCGCTCTTCCAGGTCCCCGGATCGCAATGTGTGATCGAACACCACCACGCGCGCGGCGCCCGACGTCTTCTTCACCAGGTCGACCGCCTCCGGGTAATAGACCTTCGCTAGTTCGTCTTTATCGAAGAAATCGATCATGCGCGTCGGATGATCGACGAACTGGAAGCCGTTCACTTCCAGCGAAAAGGTGTTCGCGAGCGGACGGCCGTTCCGAATCGTCATGCGCTTCGCCTCGATCGTGCCGCTGCGGCGGCGCGCGATATTGTCCGGCCCGAATGTTTCGTTGACAGGTTTTACGCCGGTGTCGATCGCATAGTTGAGATCGGCCTGGATCGTGTCGGTACCCGCATCGGTTGCGGGATTTGCGGCAACGGCTGTGTTCATCTTGGATGCTCCGAATGTTGAGAATTACGGATATGGGTGACGCCCATATCCGTGAATAGAATCTGTTACTCGGCGAACGCGGCGTCCAGACGATGGGCCAAGCGAATGCACGCTTCCCAGTCCTTGGCGCCGGCGTCTTCCGGATTCTCCGGGACGATCTGCGTAACCGCATACGCGCACACATCATCCGGAATCAGGGTGACTTCGCGATTGCCGGAAAGCGCGGCAATCTGTCCTTTGCAGGCCATCTCCAGATAATGATGATCGACGAACGCTTCCGGAATATTGCGCCCGCAGACGAGCGACCCGTGGTTGCGAAGCAACGCGATACGCTTGTCGCCAAGGCTTTCCAGGAGCGGATCACGCTGCGACATGTTGAACTCGAAACCGCCGAAGGTGTGATACGCGACCCGCTGGTAGAAGCGGAGCGCGTGCTGATTGATCATCAGCAGACCGTCTTTCTGGGACGAGACACCCATGTTCGCCGTCGTGTGGGTATGGAAGACGACATTCACGTCCGAGCGAGCCTTCAGGATCCCCGCATGAATGACCAGCCCGCCCCCGCGCAAGCGCGGACCATCCTGCAGCGGATTGCCGTCGAAATCGTACTTGTACAGATTGGAAGCGGTCACCTCGTAGAACATCATCGTGCCCGACTTGATGAGCAGATGCTGCGGTTCACCGGGCACCCGTGCCGAAAGGTGGTTGTAGGTGAGATCCTGGACACCCGCATGCGACATCAATCGATAACACGCGGCAAGGTCGACGCGGGCCTGCCACTCATCGCGGCTGACGGACTGGCGGACGGAACTGCCGATGGGGAGAATCTTGGCGGACATGGTCATAACTTTCCGTTAATGCCTACGATGCTAAGAATGAACCACAGGGGACGAAGAGGACACAGGGGAAATCAATCTGTCTGTTGCCGCTCGGATTCGTTCACGACGACCATGCCTGTTCCAGGCATTCGCCGGAATTCCCGTACCCGCTCTTCCTCTGTGTCCTCTGCGTCCCCTGTGGTTCACATTCTACCCTTGGCTTCCGCCCAATAGCAGAGCGGTCCACTGCTAAGATACCGGGCACCCATCACGTATCTTGAACAGCAAGGAGAAGTCCGAATGCCCGCCTCCTTCATTACCGGCTTGCGCAGCGTCGAGATCGAAGTCGCCGACGTTCCCGGCAGCGAGCGCTTTTATTGCGACACCTGGCAGCTCGCCCGGTCCGACACGGCTGGTGATGCCGTCTACCTCCGAGCCACCGGCGCCGCCTCGCATGTCATTGCGTTGCACTCCGGTCCGGCGACTGCCCTGCGCAGCGTTACGTTGAATGCGCGCGATCGCGCCGCGGTCGACGCGCTCGCGCAACACCTTGCCGCGCGCGGCGTCACGATCATCGGCAAGCCGGCCCCGATCGCCGAACCGGGAGGCGGCTACGGCTGCGTGTTTCTCGATCCGGAGCGCCGGGTGTTTCGTGTGGTCGCCGAAGATGCACGACATGCCGGCACCGTCGGCCATCCGGACCGCCCGGAGCGCCTCGCGCACGTCGTGCTCAATTCCGCCGACAACGAGAGCGCGTCGAAATTCTTCACCGATGTGCTCGCCTTCAAGTTGTCCGATCGCACGCGCATCATGGATTTCATTCGTTGCAATCGCGATCACCACAATCTGTCATTCGCAAAGGGCAACGCACCCACGCTCAATCACATCGCGTTCCATATGCCGACGCTTGAATCGGTCATGCGTGGCGCTGGGCGCTTGCGCGATGCGGGCTATCCGATCGAATGGGGCGTCGGGCGTCATGGTCCGGGCAACAACGTCTTCGCGTATTTTGTCGCGCCAGGCGATGTGGTGGTCGAGTACACCGCTGAGGTCGAGCAGATCGATGACGACTACAAAGTGGGCGGACCGGATGATTGGACGTGGCCACCCGGTCGGATTGACCACTGGGGCATCGCCCCGCCGCCGTCGGCGCGATTGAAGGATTCGCAATCGCGAATCGGCTTTCGAGCGCTCTGAATCGGAGGCGGTGAAAGCGCACCCCGGCGACCGCAATGAAAACTTATCCTGCCATCACGCTCGTTGCGCGTCACGGGCGGCGCGCCGCCATTCCGATCGGTGTGCTCGTGTTCTTGACGGGTCTCATAGCGGTCTGGAACGCGAGTGGCGTGCTGCCACTTGTGTTGGCGGCGGCTGCTGGTGTCGTTGCGTGGGCCATTGCGCGCCTGTTGGCCGAGCTTGTCGAAGTAATCGCGGATACGTTGTTGCCGCGTTGACGTAG
>JANMUI010000972.1:0-3506 GCA_031391405.1 Betaproteobacteria bacterium | reverse complement strand
GAGATCGAGAGGATTCAGCGCGATCGCAAGCGCATTGCGCTCGAGCGGGCGCGGCGCTCTCCCCTGCTTGCCCCGCGGCTGACGGGAATCGATCCGGGTAACCTGGACGACGCGTGGAGCAGGATCCCGCTCCTCACCAAGGACGAGCTCCGCATGCTTTCGACCGAGCGGTTCTACAGCGAGTTCTGCATCGCTCCGATCTCGCAGTCGGCCGAGCTGTGGCGTTCAGGCGGCTCGACCGGCAAGCCATTGTTTTATCCGCGCTCAGCCGAGGACCTGAGGACGATGCTCGGCGTGTCGTTCCGGCGCATTTGGCCGTGCATCGGCGCAGCCGCTGGCGATATTCTGCATACGGCGTTCCCGATGGGTATTCATCCGGTCGGTCAACTCACACCGCGGTCTGCGCAGATGGAGGGCATCGCGACCGTCTGGGCCGGCGCCGGCACGACCACGCCATCACCCCTGCAGATCGAGCTGATCGCCGAGCTGAAGCCGACCATTATCGCCGCGATGCCAAGCTATGCTTTGCACTTGGCCAACCTCGCCGAAGCGCAAGGTATCGACCTGACCCGATCTTCAGTTGAAAAGGTGCTCGTGAGCGCGGAGCCACTCACCACAGCGAAGCGGGAAAAGCTCGAGCGCGTGTGGGGCGCGAAGGTGTACAACAGTTTTGGGATGACCGAGGGCGGCATGGCCGCGGTGGAGCGCGACGGCGTCGATGGCATGGTTGCATGGACCGATCTGTATTTTCTGGAAGTCGTCGATCCGGCGAGCGGCAGGCCTGTCGACGAGGGCGCCGAGGGTGCGCTGGTCATGACCCCGCTTTGGTCGAACACGATGACGCCGTTTCTGCGCTGGCTGACCGGTGACATCGTCACGCTCACACGCCAGCCGCGCACTGCTGATCCGTTCTCGGTGTTTCCGGTGTTGCATCACGCGCTCCGGACGGAAGGCTTCTTCAAGGTGCGCGGCGTCAACATCAATCACGGTGACCTGGAAGACTTCATGTTCGCGCAGCCCGCCGTGATCGATTTTCGCGCCGAGGTCGTCACAACCGAAGGCCTCGATGCACTGCGGTTGCTGGTCGAGCTCCGCCGCGAGGTGGATGCCGAGGCGACGCTTCGTGCGATCGCGGCGTCGATCAAGTCGCGATTCGAGATCACGCCCGCGATGCACCCGCTCGCGATCGGGACCCTTGCCAAGGAATTCGAGCAGGCTGTCAAAGCCCCTCGATTCACCGACAAGCGGAACGCATAATCCACACTACGCGGCCCGACCGACTGCCCCTTCCGTCACTCTCCACTTCTCACGCCCTCCGTCGATCATGAACGCACCACCCGTCACGCTCGCGCTGCTTGCCATCAATATCGCCGTGTTCCTGCTCGACATGGCAGGCGGTGGACGCCTCCTCACGCCATTTGCGCTTTGGCCGGTGGGCGAGGGATTCGATCTTTGGCAGTTGGTGACCTACGGTTTCATCCACGCCGGCATCGGACACATCGCGTTCAACATGATCGGCGTGTACATGTTCGGTGGCGAGCTGGAACGCCTGTGGGGCGCGAACCGCTACCTCGTCTATTACCTCGTGTGTGTCATCGCGGCGGCAATCGCGCAGGTCGTGTTCTCGATGATGACCGGCTCGCGCAGTCCTACGGTCGGCGCATCGGGCGGCGTGTTCGGGCTGCTGCTCGCCTTCGCAATGATGTTCCCGCACCGCAAGATGATGCTGATCTTCCTGCCCGTGCCGATTCCCGCGTGGCTGTTCGTGACGTTGTACGGACTGCTCGAGCTCTACATGGGTGTCACTGGAACGCAGGCCGGCGTCGCGCATTTCGCGCATCTTGGCGGCATGGTCGGCGGATTTCTGATGATGCGGGCGGGGCGGCGGCGATAGGTTGGTAGAGATTCACTAAGAGTTGAGGCTTTCGAACCGCTGTGGTGCACGAAGCTCACGAGCGTGCACTATAGATTCAGCGGCGGCTCATCCATTGCCGCGACCTGCTCGCGTAACTCGAGCACCCGATCCTGCCAATAGCGCTGGGAGTTGAACCACGGGAACGCAGCGGGGAACGCAGGATCGGTCCAGCGGCGCGCAAGCCACGCCGAGTAGTGAATCAGCCGCAAGGTCCGCAACGGTTCGATCAGGCGCGCTTCGCGTGCATCGAACGCATGGAAATCCTCGTAGCCGGCGAGAAGGTCGACCATCTGGTTGGTCATCGCGGCGCGATCGCCCGATATGAGCATCCAGAAATCCTGGATCGCGGGCCCCATCCTGCTGTCGTCGAAATCCACGAAATGCGGGCCATCGTCGGTCCATAACACGTTGCCCGCGTGGCAATCGCCATGCAATCGAATGCGGGTTATTGCGCCGCCTTTCTCGAACGCGCGCCACACGCCATCGATCGCGAGCGCAACGATCGACTTCCATGCGTCAAGAATATCCGCGGGAATGAACTTGTTCGCGAGCAGCCAGTCGCGCGGCTCCTCCGCGAAACTTTGGATATCGAGCTTGGGGCGAACCCGATAAGGCTCGATCGCTCCCACCGCATGAATGCGGCCGATGAAGCGCCCCATCCATTCGAGCGTTTTCGAATCCTCGAGCTCAGGCGCGCGCCCGCCACGACGCGGGTACACCGCGAACCGATAGCCGTTGAATTCGGCGAGTGTCGTATCGCCTTTCAGCGCGAGCGGTGCGACCACTGGAATCTCCCGATCCGCGAGCTCGCGCGTGAAAACATGCTCTTCTAGGATCTGTTCATCGGTCCAGCGTGACGGCCGATAGAACTTCACTACGACCGGCGGACCTTCTTCCATGAACACCTGATAGACGCGATTCTCGTAGCTGTTGAGCGCGCTCATGCGCCCGTCGCCGCGAAAGCCCGCCGAATCGAGCGCGTCGAGCACACAATCCGGCGTGAGATCCGCGTAGGGGGCCGCGCGTTCGGGGCTCATGCGTTCAACCTCATTCGAGCTTGATGCCGGAGGCCTTCACAACCGGGCGCCATTTCTCGATGTCGGCCTTGATCTGCGCACCGTACTCCTCCGGTGTATTGCCGACCGGCTCGATCCCGAGCACCGCCAGACGCTTGAGAACATCCGGATCCTTGAGCACCACGACCATCTCGCGATGCAGCCGGTCGATAATCGGCCGTGGCGTATTGGCCGGCGCGAGCACGCCCGACCAGGAGTAGGTAATCATGTCGGGGGCACCGCTCTCCGCGAGTGTTGGAACATCGGGCAGTGCCGGATCGCGCTTCGCGTTCGCGATGCCAATCGCCTTGAGCCGTCCTTGTTTGATGTACTGATGCGCGGTGGCGATCGCGGTTCCGACCAGCGGAATCGAGCCACCGGTCACGTCGACGATCGCCTGGCCACCGCCTTTATACGGAATGTGCAACCAATCGATGCCAAGCTTCATCTTCATCAGCTCCATGAAAACATGTGGCGTGCTGCCGGTGCCCGAAGTTCCGTAGGAAAGCGTGCCGGGCTTTTCCTTCGAGAGCGCG
>JANMUI010001026.1:0-6381 GCA_031391405.1 Betaproteobacteria bacterium | reverse complement strand
ATCTGCGAGCCAAGCTTGAAGGCAAGCCGCTCTGGCGTTCGCTTGCGGATCGCTATACGCGGCCTGATGCGAGTGATTGCATCCATGTATGCGGAACGTGCGGTCACTTCCGGCCCGGAGAGGGGTTGAACGAACTTCGGGATGAAGTGCGCCGCGCCGTGGACGCAGGTTTCCAGCGCATCAAGATCAAGCTCGGCGGTACGCGGACAGCCGATGACTGCGCGCGGATTGAGGCGGCCCTCAAGATCGTCGGCGTTGGTGATCGCCTGGCGGTCGATCTCAATGGCTGCCTGGAGCCCGACATCGTCGGGGATTGGCTGCACCACGTCGAACCCTACAAGCTCGCGTGGATCGAGGAGCCGGTTGCGCCGCTCGATTATTCGTTGCTGGCAAGCTTCATCAAGCTTTGCGATACGCCGGTCGCGACCGGCGAGAATCTCTTTTCCTGGGACGACGCGCGCAATCTGCTGCGCTACGGCGGAATCCGCGGTGATCGGGACATCATTCAGCTCGACGTGTCGCTGTCGTACGGCATCTGTGAGTACCTGCGCGCAGTGGGTGGGTTCGAGGCGGCCGGTTGGTCACGCAAGCGTTTCTGGCCGCACGCAGGCCATCTTTTTGCGGCGCATGTTGTCGCGGGGCTTGCCATCGGAGGTCATGAAGCAGCCGCCGATTCACGCCTCCCGTATGGTGGCTTCTGGGATGGCACCCGGATCATCGATGGTCAAGTGCGGATGTCCACGCTTCCCGGGGTCGGCTTTGAGGGCAAGGCGAATTTCTACAATCTGCTCGCTCCGCTCGCGGCGTCCGCGCGGTGAGCGAGTCGTTTTTCGTAGCATTGTTTGAGAAAAGGTGGTTCCAATGAGTACGTCAGAGCGCGAGCTGGTCGCCATCGATGTGCGTCCCGGCGCGGCAATGGAAAGCCAGTCCGGCCTCGCAATGCTCCATCCGCGCGTCTGGGGTGCGATTGAACGGGCAAGGGACCGGCGCGTCGCGACGATCGTGATGCATCCCGCCTCCAACTTCATGGGGCATTATCTGATCGCGCCGCTCCGGGAGCGTGGCGTGACTTGCATGGGTCTCAACTCGCGCTATGTGAACAACGATAGTCAGCTGATCATGGAGCGCGTCATTCAAGACCTCGGCGCCGGCGTGAATTGGCTGCGGCAGGAAGGCTACGAAAAGATCGTTCTGATCGGCAATTCCGGGGGCGCCGCATTGGCATCGTTCTATCAGGCGCAGGCAGAAAGACTCACCGCAACGCGCACACCGGCCGGTGATCCGATCGATCTCGCTCTCGATGATTTGCCACCGGTCGACGGCATCGTGCTCGCGGCGGCACATTCTGGCCGATCTCGTTTGATAGCCGAATGGCTCGATCCATCGGTGATCGACGAATCCGATTGCCTTTCCGCCGATCCCGCGCTCGACATGTTCAATACGAGGAACGGTCCGCCGTTCAATGCCGACTGGATTGTGAGCTATCGTGCCGCGCAGTTCGCGCGTCGCGCGCGCCTCGATGCCTGGGCACTTGCACGGCTCCGGCAACTGCGATCGATTGAAAACGGTCCACGCGATCAAGCGTTCATCATCTACCGAACCTGCGCCGATCCGCGACATCTGGATCTTTCGATCGACCCGAATGACAGGGAGATCGGCACGATCTGGGGCGATGCGCGCATGGTGAATTACGCCGCCAACAGCGTAGGGCGATACACGACCCTGACCGCGTATCTCTCGCAGTGGTCGGCGATGTCCCAGGCCGATGGTCCGGATAATCTCGCGCGCACGAAAGTGCCGGTACTGCTGTTGGAATACACGGCCGACGCCTCGGTGCTGCCATCCACGAATGCACTGTGGGCCACTGCGTCGAGGGGACGGGTCGAGCGCCACGCAATCAAAGGCGGCAACCACTATCTGGCCGGACAACCCGGTTTGGTCACCGAAGTCGCTGACCGGATCGCGAACTGGGGCAAAGCCCTCTAGTCGCTTGCACGTCAGGTCGCCCCGGGCAACTCAGCGGTTCGCGATTTCTCGATAAGTTGCAGGGAGCGGGACATCCTTGATTCGGGAAGTTCCTGGCGGGGACGCAGTCAGCCGAACGACGGATGACGCGTTATGGAAGCGTGCGGCGTGCATTGGCTTGCCCGAGTTCGTCTTTCGGCGCGGCAGGACTGCGTCTCCGCGCCTTACGAATCAAATCACCGAGGACCCGACCATGTGGAAGAAGTTGCTGACCGTCATAGCCGTACTGTTGTTCACGATGCGATTCGCAATAGCCGCGGTGGATATCAATACTGCGAGCGCCGATGAGCTCGACAAGCTAAAAGGGATCGGTCCGGTGAAAGCGAAGGCGATCGTCGAATATCGCGTCAAGAACGGACTGTTCAAGGCGATCGAAGACGTCAAGAAGGTTCCGGGTATCGGCGATAGCCTATTCGAGGCAATAAAGGGAGAGATTGTCGTTGGGACATCGCGGGTGACGAAGACAGGCGACACCAAGCGGACGGGCGAATCCGCAAAGAAGGAACCCAAGAGTGCCGAGAAGAGTGATCGCCCGGCTGAAAAGAAGTAACTGCCTCACGATCAAAGATTCAGGGCCGGGCGCAGCACCGGCCTTTGACCGTGCTCAGTGCGTCTCGCCGGCGGCCATTTGGCACATTGCCCGCTGCCCGTTGCGGTTCCACTCGTTGGCCCAGGCGCAGAACGCGCTTTCTTCCATCGGTTGGGCAATCAGAAATCCTTGCGCGGTATCGCACCCGATCGTGCGCAGCATCGCAAGCTCGTCGACCGTCTCGATGCCCTCGGCGGTCGTCTGCAGCCGCAGGCGGCGGCCAAGTTCCAGACTCGACTCGAGAATCGCTCGGACATCGGGTTGACTGACGGCACCCTTGATGAAGCTTTGGTCAACCTTCAGCTCGTTGAACGGGATCATCGAAAGCTGTTGCATGTTCGCATAGCCTGTCCCGAAGTCGTCGATCGCCAGCCCAAATCCGCGCATTCGCAATCGCGCGAGATTGCCGATCACCGGAACGATATCGGTTGCGTTCATGCTTTCCGTGAGCTCGAGGACGATACGGTCGGGAAGCACGTTCAGGCGACTTGTCAGCGCGATGATGTTCTCGGTGACCGCGAATTCTTCAAGAAATCCCACGGTGATGTTGATCGAAACGGAGATGTCGAGGCCGACATTCCCCCAATCGGCAGCGGTTCGCAGGCCCGATTCGAGCATCTTCCAGGTGAGCTCATTGATGAGGCCGCTCTTCTCGGCCGCCGGAATAAAGCTCATCGGGGGAATGATGCCGCGAAGCGGATGTCGCCAGCGCGCGAGCGCTTCCGCTCCAATGAGCCGACCATTGCGAAGATCGACTTTGGGCTGGTAGAAAAGAACGATTTGCTGGGCGGTGAGCGCGTCGCGAATTTCGTCGTGGGAAAAGCTTTCCAGGATCTCTTCCGGAGCCTGCACCTGCTTGCCGGACTTGAGTCCTTCGAGAAGCGCAATCATGCGCTCGCGCATGAGCGGTTTCTCGATCGCACCCAAGACGCGCAGTCCGGTGTTTTTCGCCAACTCTTCGACCGACGCGAGGACGGACCGATGCATGGCCGATACAAGTACGACCGCCGCATTGGGACATTGGTCGGCCAGTTCCGCGAGAAACTGGATGCCGTCCATGCCCTCCATTTCGAGGTCGGAGATCACGAGATCGATCGGCTCGATTGATTGACGCAGATATGTGAGGGCTTTGAAACCGTCAGCCGCTTCGATCGCGTGATCGATCCCGCATGACCGGAGAATACCCACAGCGAGGCGTCTTGCGATGACGTCATCGTCCACGATCAGGACGCGTAGGTGCGAATGTGGAGGCGTTGCTTGGGCCATGACATCAACCTTGGAAGGTCCATCTAGCGGCGGGCTGGCGCTCAATGGCGCCGACGGCTCTGCACCGGTCGATTCCAATCAAGTGGCATCAACGACCGGCTTGCCGCTAGGTATTTCCCGCAGAGAGAGGATTAGTTTTTTTCAACCGTAGACTACGGTCCCCTTGGGGGATCCTACGCACGCGAGTCGAGCCGCGGATGGACTTCCGTCACGTCGGCGAACGCGACCAGGCGGCGCGCAGGGAAGAATGACGGCGCCTTGAAGTCTCGCGTATTGGAAGGTCAGTGCTGCTCGCGAGTGCGACGGACCAATTCGAGGGCGGAAATCCCGGATGGGATAGCGCCCATCGTCCGCTACGTTCGCGAGAGGATCATGCGGCGACGGAACTTGGCTGCTCGTTGAAGATGGACGTCTGGCCGACCCGCTGCCAGTCGCTCACCCATCGCAGGAATTGCCCGGCTTCCATCGGCTTCGCGAAGAGAAATCCTTGCGCGGTATCGCAACCGATCGATCGAACCAGTTTCAGCTCATCCATGGTTTCGATGCCTTCAGCGACTGTTTTCAGACCGAGACGGCGTCCGAGATTGAGACTCGATTCGAGGATCGTACGCAAGTTCGGATAGCGGGCGGCACCGGAAACGAAGGAGCGGTCGACTTTAAGCTCGTTGAACGGAATGCGCGACAGTTGTTGCATCGATGCATAACCCGTACCGAAGTCGTCGATCGCTAGTCCGAAGCCGCGCATGCGAAGGCGCGCCAGATTGCCGATGA
This sequence comes from Betaproteobacteria bacterium, assembly GCA_031391405.1. GTDB lineage: Bacteria > Pseudomonadota > Gammaproteobacteria > Burkholderiales > SG8-39 > SHXR01. The sequence continues at coordinate 1,730 of JANMUI010001026.1, read as the reverse complement.
CCGTCAATACGTGCGTGGCCGCAGTGCTTTCCGTGATCTCGAGGGTGACCCGCTGCGGTGGGGCATTCAGGTTCTGTGCAAGCGCAATGATGTTTTCCGTCACCGCGAATTCCTCGAGGAAGTCCACCGTGACATTGACCGAAACGCTGATGTCCAGGCCTTTCGGGAGCCATTCCGCGAGCGTTCGCATGCTGCTTTCGAGCATGAACCACGTAAGCTCGACGATCTGCCCGCTGTCTTCCAGAAGCGGAATGAATCTATTCGGCGGAACCAGGCCAAGCTGTGGATGCCGCCAACGAACAAGCGCTTCGACGCCGGTAACGTTGCCCGAGGTCAGATCGATCTTGGGCTGGAAGTACGGCACAAACTGCTTTTCGGCGAGGCCGCGCGCAATGTCTTCGACGGTGATGAGCGTTCCGGCATCGCCTGAAGCGGAAATCGTCGAATGTGCAGCGCTCATGCGGGCGATGAGTCCTGACAGCTTGTCCCGGTCGACCGGTTTTTGGAGAGCGCCCAATACGCGCAGCCCCGAGCTTCTCGCCATGCCTTCCACGGATTCGATGAGCGACTTTTCCATTCCGGAGAGCAGGACAACGGACATTCCGGGGCATTCCGCACCGAGTTGTGAAAGGAACTCGACGCCGTCCATGCCATCCATTTCGAGATCGCAAAGCGCAAGATCGATTTGACTGTCTTTCTGGCGGATTCTGGCCAATGCTTCGAGACCATCCGCGGCCTCGAATTCCGGATTGACACCAAGGTTACGGAGCACCCCGGCGGCGAGGCGACGAGCGATCGCATCGTCGTCGACGATAATCGCCCGAATCGATGTCGATTGTTTCCCCGGCACTTCCATGATGCTTCCCCTGGTACCGCTCGAGCGCGGTCGCGCCCTGCTACTTCTTCGCGTGCATGGTGAGTCTTGGCGACATGCGATCCGCCGGATCGGGTTCCCACATACCCCAATCCTTTGCCATCTTGCTCACTAGTCTTGCGTACGACTACCGGCCGATCAACCTGCCTAGCTCGCTTGCCAATTGCTTCTTCACGATCTCAAATCGAGCCTCGAGGTTCGTCATGCAGGTCTTGCATTCATCCAAGTGGCCTGCTGCCGCGAGCTGTTCGATTTCGAGAGCGCCCTGCGCCATGATTTCCATTGCGAGACTTGCGAACGCTCCGGCAATCCGATGTGCGATCCGCTTCGATCGCGAAACGTCACCAGCTTCGATGGCCTGACGCAAGGCTTTGATGTCTTTCGGTTGAGCAGACAAGAAAAGAGAGATGAGATCCCGGAGCAAATCGGCATTTCGTCCGATACGGTGCTGAAGCTTATCGAAGTCGATCAGTACTTCGGCGGCGTCGATCGGAGTGTTCTCTATCGGGGAAGATTCGCTTCTTGCGATCGGGCTCACACGCATTCGTTTCACCTGGAATCGGGCGCTCGGCTTAGTGCCGCGTTGCCATTGATCGCGGCACTTGCACGCCCAATCAGATAGCGGAAATTTCGATCGACGGTCGCGTGTCGCACGTGAGTGGGCGCCTTCTCGTACGCGGCCGAGTCCGGCGGAGGCTACAGGTTCCCTCGGGGATATCCGAGCGGCTGCAGTGGATTTACGTGCACTGGCGGAAGGCAGCCGTGATTTTTTTCACCGTTATCTCGTTCGGGCCGACGACGAAACTGCGCGCATTTATCTGCGGATCACATCGACGCGCAGATGGTCTTCGCCATG
>JANMUI010000967.1:0-2908 GCA_031391405.1 Betaproteobacteria bacterium | reverse complement strand
AATTCAATCCTAAGTTGGTCTCGTCATGTCGACATCGAGCTCCCGCGCGATCGCGTCCCGCAATTCCACCTTTCTTACTTTGCCACTGGCGGTGGTCGGAAACGCGTCGACGAAACGAACATGCTTGGGCACCTTGAAACGGCTCATGTTCGTGCGGCTCCATGCGCGGATGTCCTCGGCCGAGACGTTCGCCCCATCCCTTAGGCGGATAAATGCGACCACCTCTTCGCCCATGATTCGATCACGCACGCCCACCACTTGCGCCTCGGCGATCGCGGCATGGCGCAGGAGAATCCCTTCGACTTCGGCTGGATAGATGTTTTCGCCACCGCGAATGATCATGTCCTTCACCCGGCCGACGATACGCATCGTGCCATCGCGATCGAGTGTGGCAAGATCCCCCGAATGCAGCCAGCCCTCGACATCGATGGCCTCGGTCGTCTTCTCGGGAAGGCGGTAGTAGCCTCGCATCAGGCAGTAGCCGCGGATCAAGAGCTCGCCCTGTTCGCCGATCGCGGTGGTGTGGCCGGTGGCCGGGTCGATGATCTTCACCTCGGTGTGCGCGAGCGGCCGGCCCACCGTCGCCGATTTCATCTCGAACGAATCGACGGGCAAGGTGAACGTGATCATCGGACTGCATTCGGTCATGCCCATGCCGATCATCGGATCAGCGCCCCACTTCGCTTTGATTTCCTCCATCAGCGGGACCGGGATCGGCGTGCCGCCGGTGATGACCATGCTCAAAGTTGTCGGCACCAGCTCACCGGATTGGAATCGCGGATCCTCGAGCATCGCGATGAACATGGGCGGTGTGCCCATGAAAATCGTGCCGCTCTCGGCTTGGATGAGCTCCAGCATCTTCGCTGCCTGGAAGCTGATGCCCATGATCAGCGTGCTGCCCGCCACCAGGTTGCCGAGCACACAGAGGATGCAGCCCGCAGCGTGGAAGAGCGGCATCGGGGTGACATAGCGATCAGCCGCCGTCAACTGGACGCGCTGGGCCACCAGCCACGCGTTGTTCACGATCGCATGATGGGTGAGCATCGCGCCCTTCGGGAATCTGGTGGTGCCGCTGGTGTACTCGATCTGTGCGACATCTTCCGGGTGTACCGATCGGGCTCGCTCGCGCAATGCCGCGTCGGTGGTGGCCGAGCCGCCCGCCACGACCTTCGCAAACGTCATGAATCCGGGCGCGCTCGTGCCGCCTAACAACACCAGATGTCGCAGCGACGGGAAGCGCTTTGCGTTTGCCGGCATCGCAGCGGGGCCGCCGGCGTCAAGTGCCGGCATCAGCTCGTTCAGGATCGCAACGAACGCGTTGTCCCGATACGTATCGACAATGAAGAGCGTATCCGCCTCGCTTTGTTCGAGTACATACGCAAGCTCGTCTTTGCGATAGCCAGGATTCACCGTGACCATGATCGCGCCGATTCGCGCCAGCGCCATCTCGAGGAGGATCCACTCGGGAATGTTCGGCGCGAGCACGGCTACTTTTCGATCACGCTCGATACCAAGCGCAATGAGGCCCTTTGCGAGCCGATCGCATTCATCGCGCAATCCGGCGAAGGTCCAACGAATGTCGATGCCGATCTCGGGATAGCGATACACCACCGCTTCGCGCTCGGCGAATTGTTCGGCCTGCCGGTCGAGAAGCTGTCCGACGGTGAGATCGAGCAGCTCGATGCCTTCGGATTCGGCGGTCCAGCGGCTTTCGTTCGCGGCGATGGCCATGGGGATCCTTGCCTAACATCTCAGAAATGGGACGCGGAGGACGCGGAGGAGGAAAAAGGAATCGGAGTGGAATGGCACTTACTTAAGTTTGTCTATGCTTAAGCCTCCGTTCGCCCTGAGCCTGTCGAAGGGTAACGCAGGCGTGCCGACGGCGCGCGATGGTCCGCGCACGGACCCTCCGCGTCAAATTTCTGAGGGGCCTTAGAGTTCAGGCTTGACTCGCCGCCACCCGCAACACCACTTTCCCCGTCGATTGCCGCGAGATCAGAAAATCCATCGCTTCCGGGAATTGCTCGAGCGCATACACCGCTGATGTGAGCGGGCGCAGCTTGCCCTCGACTGTCCATGCGAAGATCTGCTCGTACATCGCACGTGTTTTCGGTTCAAGGCGATCGCGCCCATCGCCCGGACTCCAACCCATGTACGTGCCGTGGTTGTAGCCGATTACCGACAGGTTCTTGACCAACACGATATTGGCCGGCACTTGCGGCATGCGTCCGGTGGCGAAACCGATCAGGATCAGGCGCCCGTCCATCTTGAGGAGGCGAAGCGCGCTCTCCGAAAGATCCCCGCCGACCGGGTCATAGACGACATCCAGTCCCGAACCGTCGGTCACTCGATTGACCACCTCCCGCAGATCGTCGCGTGACGTGTCGATGGTATGGTGCGCACCATGTGCCCGGACCAGCGCGCATTTTGCGGCGCTACCGGCAGCCGCGATGACCATGGCGCCCGCGACCCGGCCAAGCTCGACGGCGGCAAGTCCCACGCCACCCGCGGCACCCAGCACCAGCAGCGTTTCCCCCTGCTTCAGGCCGGCTCGCCAAAAAAGCCCGCCGTAAGACGTGCCATACGACATGCCCAGATGGGGTGCAACGTTCAGATCGATGCCGGGTGGCAGCGGATAGACGGTGTGATACGGCGTGACGATTTCTTCCGAGTAGCCGCCCCAGTCGCACATCGCGAGGACCCGATCACCGGGTTTGGTGGCCGTGACACAAGGCGCGACCTCGATCACGGTGCCGGTGACTTCGGTGCCCGGAATGAACGGCAATGCAAACTTGCGCTGATACTTGCCTTCGATCATCAAAGCGATCGAAAAGCTCACGCTCGCGGCGTGGACGGCGATGCGCACACCATTTGCGCACATCGATGGACGCGGCACGATCTCGATCTG
>JANMUI010001003.1:0-7469 GCA_031391405.1 Betaproteobacteria bacterium | reverse complement strand
GGTGATCGAAGCGCGATTGCGGGCGGACACGGCGCGCGCGATCAAGGCGGTATGCATCGTCCACAACGAAACGTCCACTGGCGTGGCAAGCCGCATCGGGGCAATCCGCAAGGCGATCGACGCGGCCTCGCACCCGGCACTCTTCATGGTCGATACGATTTCGTCGTTGGGTTCGCTCGATTACCGTCATGACGAGTGGAGCGTCGATGTCACGGTTGCGGGCTCGCAGAAAGGCTTGATGCTGCCACCCGGTCTCTCGTTCAATTGTGTGAGCGACAAGGCGATCGCCGCGTCGACGCAATCCAAACTGCCGAAATCGTACTGGGGCTGGGATGAAATGCTGGCTTCGAACAAGTCCGGCTACTTCCCCTACACACCCGCGACCAATCTTCTATACGGCCTTGCGGAAGCGCTGAAGATGCTCGCCGAGGAAGGCCTGAACAACGTGTTCGCTCGGCATGCGCGCCACGGCGAGGCCACGCGTCGGGCAGTGCAAACATGGGGACTGGAAATCTTGTGCGCGAATCCCGATGAATATTCCAACTCGCTCACCGCGGTAATGATGCCGGCCGGTCATGACGCCGATCGCTTGCGCGGCGTTATTCTGGAGGCGTTCGACATGTCACTTGGCACCGGACTTGGCAAGATGGCGGGCAAGATCTTTCGAATCGGGCATCTGGGTGATTTCAACGACCTCACATTGATGGGCACGTTAGCCGGCGTCGAAATGGGCCTGGAAATCGCTGGCGTGCCGTTCCGTAAGGGCGGCGCGCAAGCGGCGATGCAGTGCTTGACCGAGGCGCGCGGAGCTTCGGCAGAGGCCAAGAAGGCGGCTTGACGGCGTCAGGCCTGATCATCGATAACGTGGCTTTCGCATCGCCAGCGGAATCTTGACCCCTGGCGATGCGTGGCGCAGCACGAACTGCTCTTAGCGATGATGCCCACCACGGCCTTGACCGTGGTCGCCGCTATTGCGATGCCCGCCATGGTAATTCCCATTGCCACCATGATGACCAGGGTACCGTTGATGCGAGTCGTGCCCGGGGTGACCATAATGCCCGGCGTGACCATAATGTCCGGGGTGACGGTAGTGCCCGGGGTGGCCGTAATGTCCAGGGTGGCGGTAGTACCCGGGGTGGCCGTAATGTCCAGGGTGGCGGTACTGCCCGTGGTGCTCAACCGGCGCGTAGTAGCTCGGTGAAGTGACCTGCACATAGCCAACGGGTATCGGCAGGAGCAGGGGGAGCGAAGGGGCGTGCAATTGGATCTGGACATCCGGGCCGCGCGCCTCTGAGGTCAGTGGGAGTACCACGGCTGACGCCGCCAATACGATCGCCAACAGCTTCTTCATCATTCTTCTCCATCGCGCGAGCCCGGAAGGATCGAATGATCCTCGCTTATCGAGTCACCGTGCCCTGTCAAAAACGGGGGGATGGCGCGTGCTGTTGACACAGTCTGGTTTCGAATTGTTGCGGGCATCGCCATACTTACATTTGGAGACGATGTTGCGGACACCGGGACCGGCCAGGCGACGCGGTGATGATGAACCGAATGCGAGCGGCAGAAGGTGCGGGCTACAATGGTTGGTCGTACGGACCAAAATCGTACGGACCAAAACACTCACCACAGGGGACGCAGAGGACGCAGAGGAAAATCGGGTTCGTTACCTCGATTGACGTGCCCCGATCGAATGATCGGTTCGGCCACCCACGATGAAGGCAGTGTTCAAGCGCTCCTTCAGACTGCGTCCTCTGCGTCCTCTGCGTCCTCTGTGGTTCCAGCTTTATATTTCACCGAAAGGAGCTTCACGATGGATCTAGGACTCAAAGGCAAATCCGTTCTCATCACCGGTGCATCGAAAGGCATCGGCCTTGCCTGCGCGAATTCGTTTGCGGCCGAAGGCTGCACGGTGCATCTGGCCGCGCGTTCCGCTGATCTGCTCGCCAAGAACAAGGACGACATCGCCAAGAAATATGGCGTCACGGTCCACACGCATATCGCCGATCTGCGCGCTGCCGGCGCAGTAAAGAAATTAGCCGACGCTTGCGCGAATGTCGACATCCTGGTGAACAACGCGGGCGACATTCCCGGCGGCTCGCTCGACAAGCTCGATGACGAAAAGTGGCGTCATGCCTGGGAGCTCAAGGTATTCGGCTATGTGAACATGACGCGCGAGATCCTCGCCCGCATGCAGGCGCGCGGCAACGGCGTGATCTTCAATGTCATCGGGATGGCGGGCGTCACACATCCTGCGGAATACATCTGCGGCGCGGCGGGTAATGCAGCGCTCGATGCTTTCACGAAAGGCGTCGGCAAGGGTTCGATCCATCACGGTGTGCGGGTGCTTGGCTTGCATCCGGGCGCCACGATGACCGATCGCATCATCCAGCTCAACAAGACCATCGCCAAGCAGAAGTTCGGCGACGAATCACGCTGGGAAGAGCTGTTGAAAGGCCAGCGCATCCAGGATCCGGCGCAGGTCGGCGACGCGGTCGCGTTCCTCTGCTCGCCCCGGTCGTCGCATCTGACCGGCGTGATGCTGAATATGACGGGAAGCTGAGCTCGCGAGGCGTCTGCGCGGTCGATCCCGCAGACGCCTGACGTCCTATTGCCCGCCGACGATCGTATCGGCAATCATCAGGTCGTCGGATTCGTTGAATGCTTCGCGCTCGAACACATTGTCGCGATACGGATCGCGGCCCATCGCATACGCCCACAACGAGCTCGCGCAATAGGCTGGGAGGAACAACGGCCCCCACACCTCGTATTGGGCGACATGCACGCGTTCATGCACCCGCAGCATGGCCGAAAAGGCATCGGCCTGCGCGAGCACGACGTGGCCGAGGGTCACTGCGGCTGCACCGGAGGGAAGAAACGGAATGCCTGCAAGCATGCGGGCGGTGATGCCGCCTTCCACTTCCAGCACACCCGCTACCCATCGCATGTGCCCGCCAGTGCAACAGGCAGCGAGCGCCCCTGCCAGCCCAAGGAGCGTATTGGGCGATGCCCACACATATCCAATCAATCGCACGAACATCGTTGGCGTGCCCGTTCAACAAGCGTTAGGCGAAGTTTTCGACTTTGCGGCGATTCGGTCAAGGCGCTTTACCACGCCCGGCACGCCATGCGTCGAATCGCCTGCGTGTCTCGGCGTTCGCAGGGTACGTTCCGGGCAGCGCTCGCCCGCCCGCTATCTCACCGATGATGAATTCTTCGAGCAACTCCTGCTCGTTCGCATCATTGGCGATTGCTTCGGCAAGATGCAACGGGACGACCACGACCCCTTCCGCGTCGCCAACGATCATGTCGCCGGGATAGACCGGAACGCCGCCACAGGCGATCGGAACATTCATATCGACAGCGTGATGAATCGCGAGATTGAGCGGCGCTGATCCGCCCGCGCAATACACCGGAAATGAACCCGACGCGACACCCTCACTATCGCGCACGCATCCATCCGACACGAAGCCGGCGACACGACGCATCTCGAGCCGTTTGATGAGGATATCGCCGGCCGATGCAGCACGCGTGTCGCGCCGGCAATCGATGACGAGCACCGCACCGGCAGGGGTCACCTCGATGGCCTTCCTCTGCGGATGCTCCGGATTCTCAAACACCGACATCACATCGAGGTCTTCACGCGCTGGGATATTCCGCAAGGTGAATGCCGGTCCAACCAGATTGGGACCCGCTTTCGACATGCGCCGTACGCCCTGCAGATACGCATTGCGCAGCCCGCGTTTGAAAAGTTGCGTGGTCAGGGTAGCGGTACTGACATGGCGCAACTTCTCGAGGGCTTGATCGCTAACGCCTGATGTCATGGTCGGCCCCGTCGCATCATTCGAGCGCGATACCGACGTCCTTGATCACCTTGGTCCATTTCGCGAGATCGCTACGGATTCGCTCGACCATTACCTCCGGCGTGGAAGGCATGGGCTCGTAGCCTTGCTTCTTGATCGCTTCCTGCACGTCTTTGTCCTTGAGGACAGCGAGCAGTGCATCACTCGTCTTGGCGACGATTTCCTTAGGCAATCCGGCGGGGCCGACCAGACCGAAGTACGTGACTGCCTCAAAACCTGGGTACCCCATTTCGGCGATGGTTGGCACATCCGGAATGGCAGAGGAGCGCACCAGCGAAGTCACCGCATAGGCTCTTAACTTGCCCGCCTTGATATGCGGCACCGCCGGTGTCAATGAAGAAAACAATAGCGGGATTTGCCCACCCAGCAGTTCCGCCATGGCCGGCCCGCCCCCCTTGTAAGGGATGTGCACGATGTCGAGCTTCGCCACGCTCTTGAATAATTCGCCGGACATATGGCCAGTACCGCCGATACCGGAAGTGCCATAGGAGAGCGAACCGGGCTTTGCGCGGGCGATCTTCAACAGCTCGTCGAGTGTGTTGGCCTCCACGGTCGGATGCCCCATCAGCACGGTGCCGCCGACATTGACCAACCCAATAAACGTGAAGCTCTTGAGCGGATCGTACGGCACCTTCTTGCCCGCGGGCACGATAGTGAGCGGGCCATTGTCGATGAGATGCAGCGTGTAGCCATCCGGCGCGGCCTTCGATGCGTAGTCAGCACCGATGGTCGCTCCCGCGCCCGGTTTGTAGTCAACCACGAGCTGCTGACCAAGCAACGCCTCCAGCTTCTGCGAAAACGTAGGCAGTGTACCCTCGGCGGCGCCGCCCGGCGTGTAGCCGATAACGAGCCGGATCGGCTTCACCGGCCATGCTTGGGCATGGGCGATGCCAGCCGCTCCGGCGAGGACGAACGCGAGACCTGCGAGACCCAACCGCGAAATGAATCGATCCCTACCCGCGATACGCATAAATCTTTCTCCAGTGCCACATGCCCTTTTCATAGGCCGGTGCGAAGCGCCGACCTATCGGCCTTTGAACTGGGGTGGCCGTTTCTCCATGAACGCTTTCCGACCTTCTTTGTAGTCTTCGCTATCGAAGCATTTCGCGATGCGGGCCTTCAATCCGGCCATGTCGCGATCAGCCGCGTCGGCGCCGACCTGGCGGATCGTGAATTTGGCGGCGGCAAGCGTGAGCGGCGCATTCTCTGAAACCATCGCCAGATACTCCTTCACACGCGCATCGAACTCGGCCACCGGATAAACATGGGTGGCGAAGCTCATCGACATCGCATCGGCGGCGCCAAACTTGCGCGCGGTGAAGAAGATGTCGGACGTGTTCGCCGGCCCAATAATGCCCATGAACCGCTTCATGCCGGCGTAGTTGTAGCCGAGACCGAGCCGACCGGCCGGCATACGAAAGACCGAATCTTCGGCGCACAGACGCACATCACACGCTGCGGCGAGCCCAAGACCACCACCCATGCAAAAGCCGCGGATCTTGGCGATCACCGGCTTTGCGCAGATTACCGGCGATTCGTAGCCCTTGTCGACCGCTGTGTTGTAGACCGCCTGCGCATCGGCCGAGCCGCGCACCTTGTCGAACTGGGAAATATCGGCGCCCGAGATGAATGCCTTGTCGCCATCGCCCGTGATCACGATCGCGCGGATGTCCGGATCGGCTTCATAAGACTGCATGAGCGCGGGCACCGATTGCCACATGTCGAGGCTCACGGCGTTGTGTTTGGCGAGGTTGGAGAAAATGATCCAGCCGATGCCGTCTTCTTTCTTGGAAAGGATCCTGCCTGGTTGCAGCGGTGCGTTCATCAAATGACCTTCTGGTTGCGGAAACGATCGAAATCGGCGGCGTTGAAACCAAGCTCGGCGAGCACCTCTTCGGTGTGCTCCCCGAGCGCGGGCGAGGCGGTGGCCAGGCTTGATTTGGTGCGGGAAAGTTTGACTGCCTGGTTGACCAGCCGGATGTCGCCCAGCTTCGAATGTTTGACGGTGGCGGCGGCCTCGAGATGCTGCACCTGCGGATCGGCAAACACCTGGTCCATCGTATAGATCGGGCCGCTTGGCACACCCGCTTTGTTCAATATCTCGACCCACTCGGCGGTTGAGCGCGTGGCGGTGACTTTGTTGATCTCGTCATTGAGCACCGCGCGATGCTTCGCGCGATTCTTGTCGCCTTTGAATTCTTCGCGCTCGGCCATGTCGGGGCGGTTGAGCGCAACCGCAAGGCGCTTGAACATCCCCTCGCCCGATGCGCCAATATTCAGATAGCCGTCGTTCGTCTTGTAAGCGGAGGTCGGCATGCTGGTCGGATGATCGTTCCCCACTTGCGGCGGCACTTCGCCTTTCATCAGGTAGCGCGCCGCCTGGAAATCCATCAACGCGATCTGCGACTGCAGCAGATTCGATTGCACCCATTGGCCCTTGCCTGACACTTCGCGCTCGAGGAGTGCGGTCATGATGCCAAGCGCGCACCAAAGACCCGCGCTCAAGTCGGCGATCGCGGTACCGGCGCGCATCGGGCCTTGCCCCGGAAATCCGGTGACTGACATGAAGCCGCCCATGCCCTGCGCGATCTGATCGAAGCCGGGCCGATCGGCGTAGGGACCGGTCTGGCCAAAACCCGAGATGCTGCCAAGGATGATGCGCGGATTCACTTTCGCAAGCGACTCGTAATCGATGCCCAGCCGAAACTTCACATCCGCGCGGTAGTTCTCGACGACGACATCGGCGCGTTCCACGAGCTTCATGAAAATCGCCAGCCCTTCGGCGGTCTTCAGATTGAGCGTGATCGAGCGCTTGTTGCGATGCAGGTTCTGGAAGTCGGGGCCGTTGCGATCGCCGCCCATCCCTTCGTTAGGATCGACACCGGGTGGCGATTCGATCTTGATGACATTCGCGCCGAAGTCGGCGAACTGACGCACGCAGGTCGGACCGGCGCGCACGCGGGTGAGGTCAAGAATGAGGAAGCGCGAGAGGGCGGGGGAGGCTGGGATGTGGGGCATGGTCAGTCCTGAAACTTACGGATTTTCACCACAGGGGACGCAGGGGACGCAGAGGTTAACGGAGGAAAGGAAAATCGGGCGCTTTAAATGGTGTTGTTTCGCTATTCCCGCTGCACGCCGCGGTCGGACCAGAGAAAAACCAGCCTCTGCTTTCCCTGTGTCCTCTGCGTCCTCTGTGGTGAAAAGCATTAGATCGAGGGCACCCGCCGATGCCAATCCGTCGCACTCTGATAGGCGTGCCCGATTCGAAACAGCGTCGATTCCGCCCACGGGCGTCCCAGTAATTGCATACCAATCGGTAATCCCGTGCTATCGAATCCACATGGCACCGACAGCGATGGAATTCCAAGATAGTTGACCCAACGCATGAAACGCATGATCTCCATGATGATGCGCGCCATGTTCGGTCCGCCACCCGCGTCGGCCGCCTCGATGGTGGGCGTGGTGATCGGCAGGGTCGGGATCATGATCGCATCGACCCCGGTCAATGTCGTCTCGACAAATTTCGCCAGCGCGGGTCCGCGGGCGCGCATTGCATCGAGATACGCAACGGCCGATACCGAGAATCCGGATTCCAGACGCGTACGCGTT
>JANMUI010001000.1:0-1988 GCA_031391405.1 Betaproteobacteria bacterium | reverse complement strand
TGGATACGACGAATATCTACGCCGAGGTCGACATGGAGATGAAGGCTAAGGCACTGGCCAGCGTGGATATCTCAGGACTTCCCGCTTCGCCCTTGCGTCAACGCACCTTGCCTTCGTTGATGACGTTCCTGCGGGGACTGTCGCCGCGGTGCGTTCAGTAACCAGTGCGCTCAGTAACTTATGTGCGGAGCGAGCCGGGATTTGCCACGTCCTACCTGGCTCGCCGTCATTCGCGCAACATAACTTTCGGCGCAACATAAAATGGAATATGTGTTGCAACACATATTCCATTTTCAGAATCGCAATTCAAGACCTTGAAGTATCGTCTCGGTTTCCCCGATCGATTCGCCTGCATCGAGCAAGCACGCGCGTTCTGCCAGCAGTTCTTCGCTTGGTACAACCACGAACATAGTCACTCGGGGATCGGCTACATGACCCCGGCGGCGATGCACACCGGACAAGCCATTCAACTCTACGAAACTCGACAGCGGGTCCTCGAGCACGCCTTCGCCAAGGACCCGCGCCGCTTCAAGGGACGCATGCCACGCCCGCCGGATTTACCCACGCAGGTCGGCATCAACCTGCCAAAGCCCATGCCTCCGACGGCACAACCACCGTCGCAGATTTGCTCAGTAAATTAATGGAACGCGGTGTCTCATTCCGATTGACACATTCCGCTTCGACAGGCCTGCGTTACCCTTCGACAGGCTCAGGGCGAACGGAGGCTTGAGCACTGACAGGTTAAGTAAGTGCCATTCGGGTCAGCGTTAATTGTTTTCGCGAAACAATCAACGCTGCCCCTTTGATATTCTCAAAGCGCGACTCTTTAGCGCACGTCCGTTCATTTGAACGCTCGGCGTTTCGGGCGTACCATCCTGGCGAGCGAAAAGGGCGTTTGATTTTCCTGTACACGAGAGGACGAAATGCCAGACTTGACCCCCGAGAACGCGGCGCGCGCGATTCAACTGGTGAAGCTCAAGTACGGTGCCCTCCTGCCGACCAACCTTCGCTTGCCCACACGTGAGAGCTTCAAGTTCTACAAGTTGAACGAGGGCTTCGAAACAGTATTCCAGTCGATCTACATCAAGACGTTCCGCAAGGCGAACAACGCGATCTTCGGCAACGAAAAGATCAGTGGCAGCGACATCAACGGCTTCGTGACGCCCGATCAGGATCCCGGCCACCGGATCATCTACATCAACCTGGACGGCGCGGGCACTTTCGGCACGCTGGTGCACGAGACGCTGCATGCCATCTCCCACGCCAGCTTCTATCCCGACTACTATTGCGTTGGCGGTCAGTCACCGGCGGTGGTCGAGGGGATCACCGAGTATCTGACCCGCAAGACCAGCCTTCCAGTCAGCATGATGCGGACCAGCTACGAAGACTGGTATCGATGCACCGAGTCCTGGGTCGGCGCCGAGGGCAGCGACCGCTACCGGCAGATGGTCGACTGGATCTTCAAGGGAGTCCAGGCGCCAAGCTGGCCAGGCGACTACCTCTGACCGAGGGGGCACTCTACTTCGCACGGCCCGCGAGGCGGTGCGTGCGTGCGTGTCGTCACTCTTCAACCAGCGCAGCCACACCGGGCCATCGCTCGATGACCTCATCGCCGCCAGCGCACGCGGCGATGAGCAGGCATTGCAGCGGCTGTACCGGGCGACCGCCAACACCTTGTTCGGCGTGGCGCTGCGCATCCTGAGGCAGCCCGACCGGGCCGAGGAGGTGCTGCAGGAGCGTTTCGTCTCGGTCCGCCGCACCCATCGTCGATTCCTGCGCGTCTTGATCGCAATGACCGTATCGTAACGCAACCAGCGTTGCAATCGCGTACATTGGAAGGCGGGAGGGGTGGAATCAATGAACGGTGTCGGCATGCTGAAAGACAAGGTCGTCGTGGTCACCGGCGCGGGTCGCGGTATCGGGCGCGAAATCGCATTGAGTGCGGCCGCCGAGGGCGCGAAGGTTGTAGTGAATGATCTGGGCGCTTC
>JANMUI010000987.1:0-2073 GCA_031391405.1 Betaproteobacteria bacterium | reverse complement strand
CACCGCCAACGACATCGCAATCCAGGGCGGCGGCAGGCCACCGCCTGCAACGATTCGAATCCGGTCGGCTTCCGGCGGAGCATGAAGCGCGCGGCATTTTGGAAAGCTATGGAATCGCAGGCCCCGCGGAGCGTTTCGTCGCGACCGCACAAGAAGCCGCGCGGGCAGCGAGTGAAATCGGCTTTCCGGTGGTCATCAAGTGTCTCGTCGCAGACATGCTGCACAAATCTGACGTCGGCCTGGTCAAGCTGAGGCTGGTTTCGGTCGAGGCCGTGCGCAGGGCGGCCGACAAGATGCTCGAACGTGCTGCGCGGCTGGACGGCAAGCCGGTGCTCGGTTTGCTGGTGCAGAAGATGATGGCGCCGGTGGCCGAAATCCTGGTCGGTGCGCGCGTCGATCCTGATTTCGGACCGTTGATCGTCGTCGGCAACGGCGGTATCAATGTCGAGCTCTATCGGGATGTCGCCGTTCGCATCGCGCCTATCGACGAATCCGATGCGATGTCGGCGCTGGCCTCCACCAGGATTGGCCGCGTGCTGGACGGCTGGCGCGGCGCTCAGGCGGGGGACCGCGCCGCGGCGGCGAAGGCCATCAGTGCAGTATCGCGTTTCATCGCCGATTTCGCGGGGCAAGTACGTGAAGTCGAAATCAATCCCCTCGCGGTTTTTCCGGAGGGAAACGGTTGCCTCGCGCTTGATTGCGTGATTATTCCGGAGGCTGTCGCGATGCCTGATGATTGCGCACCGGCAGCATGAATCGCCAGGCGGCATGACGCGCGAGATCACCCCAGCTCTTGCGCCAGCATTTGAGCGCGTCGCTGCCTTCATGCGCGAGGCAGATATTGCACGACACACAATCGACGAGGCCGCGGCGGCCTGCCACGAGCTGGTGTGGAAGGTCCGGTTCGCGCACGAGCGGACGCGCCATCGCGATGAAATCCGCATCGCCCGAGCGGATGACGTCCGACATGGTGTCGGTCATGCGTAATCCACCGACGAGGATCACTGGAATATCGATGCGCCGCTTGACCGCTTGCGCGAACGGACGGTAGTACGCCTCGGGCACCGGCGGCGAGAAAATGCGATGGACCGCGCCGTCGGCCAGCGCGCGCCAACGGGTCAGGCCCGCATACGGCCGAATGTTTTCCTTGTAGCTGTTCATCAGGCCGTAGGTGACCTCGACCGCATCGAGCCCGACCTTGCGCAGGGTTTCGATGCGATCGATGCCTTCGGCAATCGAGAGACCCCCGGCCACCGCGTCGGCGACGCCGACCCGCGCTGTCACGGGGACGGATGATCCAACCGCCATCCTCACCGATTGATAGACCTCTCGAATAAACCGCCCTCGGCGCTCGGCGTCGCCACCCCAATCGTCGCTGCGACGATTGGCGAATGGCGAATTGAACTGCGACAAGAGATAGCCGTTGCCTGAGTGGAGATGGATGCCATCGAATCCGGCTGCCATCGCACGATTCGCCGCCGCGCCGAACGCTGCGACCACCACAGCGATGTCGGTATGCGTCATCTCGCGCGGCTGTCGCGCATAGATCGCGTTCGGCACCACCGAGGGCGCGATGGGCTCGATATCAGGCATCACTGTCTGGCTGCCGGCATGCGCAAGCTCGGCGAAGATCACACCACCCGCACCATGCACCGCATCGGTGAGGCGTCGAAATCCGGCGACGAGCCGATCGTCATGAATGCCGAGCTGGAATGGTGCGTATTGCCCACGCCGTTCAACGAACAGGTGACCGGTGATGAGCAACCCCGCACCGCCCCGCGCAAGATCGCCGTAGGGTCGGAGGTGCGCGTCCGTCACCTCACCTCTGGCGGTGGCCATCGTCTCCCCGGTCGCGGCGCGCACGAGTCGATTACGGAGTGTGAGCGCGCCGATCCGGCCGGGCTCGAGATAGGGGGCATCCGCCATGCGACGCTCTTGCGTTGATTGATGAGCTCTACAAAGCATCGATTGCACTGTTGACCGCGCTGAACGCGATCCGCTCCTGTTCCAGGCGGATTCTTACACCGAGACGGTCGCAACGAAGATCGTCGTAGAGCGCCGCTTCGGCGGGCT
>JANMUI010000957.1:0-7075 GCA_031391405.1 Betaproteobacteria bacterium | reverse complement strand
CGCTCCTTGCCTGTGCCGACTTAGCCAGCGCCGTTCAGGATCAAACCTCGTTGGAATCACGCCTTCACGTTCAGGATCAAACCTCGTTGGACAAGACTGCGGGTTGCCAACGCGCCAATAGCATGCTTATATGACGGGATGATGTCACCCGAAATTTCCGCCTGGTGGGTCCTGTTGTGCGTGCTGAGCGCGGTGAACATCGCCGCTTGGCTGTTCTCGGCCGTGATCCTCGAGCGCCGGCAGGGGCTTTTGTCCGCTGACGTGCGCGCGATGCGCCGCCTGCAGGTGTTGCTGTCCGCCGGTTACGTTTCCGGGTGCGCTTTCCGCTCGGTGTTGCCGGTCTACGATGTCCCGCGCTTCTGTCTCTTCGATACCTGGATGTCGAGTGTCATCGTCGGGCGCTCGGTGGCGACTTTCGCCGAGTTGTGCTTCGTCACCCAATGGGCGCTGATGATGCGCGAAATATCGCGCGCGACCGGCAGTCGGGTCGGCCGTATTACATCGATCGTGGTCGTACCCCTGATCGTGATCGCGGAAACCTTTTCCTGGTATTCGGTGCTGACCACGTCCAACCTGGGTCATGTGCTCGAGGAGACGATATGGGGCCTCAGCGCGGTGCTACTGGTCATAAGCCTGGTCGCGATCTGGCCGCGCTGCGATGCAGCGCTGCGATCGGTGCTTGCGGCGTCGTGTGCAATCGGTGTGGGCTATATCGGTTTCATGTTCATGGTGGATGTGCCGATGTACTGGTCGCGCTGGATCGCTGACGAAGCCAGTGGCCGTCTCTATATGAGCCTCGCGCAGGGCTTTGCCGATATTTCCCAGCGTTGGGTCGTCTCGCACCGCTGGGAAGACTGGCAGCATGAGGTCACGTGGATGACGCTCTATTTCAGCGTCGCGGTGTGGCTGAGCATCGCACTCATCCACGCACCGGTGCTGGAGCGCCGAATCGCGGCGGGCGATCGCCGACGCACATTGGGCATGGTCACGCGCAATCGCGCGCTGGGTTGACCTCAAAGCAGTACGCAGGTCCAGACCACCGCGACATTGATCAACGCGATCAGCACCGCGGCGCTGCCGATGTCCTTCGCGCGCTTGGCGAGCTGATGCCGATCGAGCGAGATGCGATCGACCGCCGCCTCGATTGCCGAATTCAGCAACTCGACCATCAGCACGAGAAGCACGCTCGCTATCATCGCCGCCCGCCCCAGCCCATTCGGACCCAGGTACAGCGCGACCGGTATCAGCACCATCGCAAGCCACACTTCCTGACGAAACGCGTTCTCATGCCGATACGCAGCGCGTAACCCGGCTATCGAGTAGTGCAGGGCATTCCAGATGCGGATGAGGCCGGTCTTTCCCTTGAACGGGCTTTCCATACGGAGTCTCGAGCGGTGGGCGACTGATTGACGCGGCCTGACCGCACGGCGAGGGCCCTGTCGCACCGTTGCCGAGCATAGCATCGCGCCTCGGCCGGGCGTGTGCGGCGCCGAGCGGGGACGATCGTGACGGTGATCGGCATGTCATGCACGCGGCGCCGATAGTCGTGCGACCATCTCGCTTGTTTCCCGTCTATACCAGGGCATCGAACCGAATGCGCCTGAATCCTTATTTCGGCATGCAAGTCGACTCCCCAGACGAGCTCGAGGGCCTCAAGGTCCTAGCCGATTCCGCATCCGGCAGTGCAGCCCTCGACCAAGGCAAGACGGAGTGCTGCTATGCGAACAGCGACAAGCATTGGACGATCGATCCTCAGGGCCTGGCGTGGGAGCACTTCTACACGATGTCCGATGCGCTGACCTTCGGCACGGATAGCGCTCCTCGGACCGATCCGTGTTGCATTCCCCTGCACGCATCGAAGGTGCCCTTAGCGGACGCCCCCTGCTGTGTCCCACAAGAGGCTATTCCGGGTAAGGGGCAGTGTTGTGGCTGATGCGTCAGTGCGTCAGCCGAAGGAAGACCTCGGCGATGCATTCGCGCGTCTGCAGCAAAGCCTGCGCGGCTATTTGCGCAGGCGCCTTCGAGACCCGGCACAGGTCGAGGATCTGCTCATCGAACAGCTCGCGCCCATCTATCGGGACACGCTCATCGCCACCGACATTCAGGGCGCAACGATGCAATCCCTGGCGGAATCGCAGTGTGTGTCCGTGTCCGCGATCAAAAGCCGGGCAGTACGCGCACGTGCAATGTTGAAAAAGACACTGCTGGCGTGCTGTCACATTGAATTGGTCGATGGTTTCGTCAGCGATTACCATCGGGTTACGCCGGAGCGGTGTGGAGGGAAGTGCTCATGACCATTCGTGATCACGATCGATCCTCCGTTAGCAGACCTTCCGTTAGCAGTTGATCTTTCGCACGGCGGCGGGCAAGATACGCGCCCTTTGGTGGCAATCACCAGCTGCCGGTGTAGCAATGGCGTTGCAAGAGAGAACAAACTGAAACAGCATTTCGTATCGAACTGGAGCGCGGCGGAATCGGAAGAGCTCTACGGCATCCGCACCTGGGGCGCCGGCTACTTCGATCTATCCGACGACGGCGCTGTCGGGGTGAGCGTGCCGTTCGATGGCAAGCGCTCACGGGTGAGCCTGCTCGACATCATCGGCGGCATGCAGGAGCGCGGCCTGCAAATGCCGGTGCTGTTGCGGATCGAAAACATCCTCGATGCCCAGATCTCCCTCCTGAATGAAAGCTTTGGGCGAGCGATGCGCTCGCTCGGCTACCGCGGCAGCTACCGCGGCGCCTTCCCGATCAAGGTCAACCAACAGTGCCAGGTGATCGAAGAGATTGCCCGCTTCGGCGCACGGTATGGGCACGGATTGGAGGCCGGTAGCAAGGCGGAGCTCCTCATCGCGCTCGCCAGCATGCAGCCCGGAACAGGGTACATCGTCTGCAACGGCTACAAGGACAAGGAATTCATTACGCTCGGCCTGCATGCGCTCAAGCTCGGCTATACCTGCTTCTTCGTGATCGAAACGCCAACCGAGTTGCCGATCGTTCTCGAGACCAGCCGTGCGCTCGGCATCCGGCCCATGTTGGGCGTTCGGGTAAAACTCGCCTCGCGCGTCGGCGGTGCATGGAACGAGTCGAGCGGCGATCGCAGCATCTTCGGATTGACCACCTCGCAGATCGTCGAGCTGATCGATGCGCTCAAGCGCGATGAAATGCTCGACTGCCTGCAGCTCCTGCACTACCACCTCGGGTCGCAGATCCCCAATATCCGCGACATCCGCAGCGGCGTGCTCGAAGCGGTTCGCTACTATGCTGATCTGAAGGAAGAAGGCGCGTCACTTGGCTTCCTCGATCTGGGCGGCGGTCTCGCGGTCGACTACGACGGGTCGCAGACGAATTACGACTACAGCAAGAACTATTCGCTCGACGAATATTGCATCGATGTTGTCGAGACCATCATGAGTGTTCTCGATCCGCTGGCGATCGAGCATCCGGTGGTGATCACGGAATCCGGGCGTGCGACGGTCGCCTATTCCTCGGTGCTCCTGTTCAATATTCTCGACGTGACCCGCTTCGAGCCCGGAAGTGTGCCGGGTCCGAAACCCGAAGGCGAGCACGAATTGATCGGCAATCTGCGCGAGTCGCTCGCGAGCATCAATCCGAGGAATCTCCAGGAGT
Organism: Betaproteobacteria bacterium; assembly: GCA_031391405.1. Classification (GTDB taxonomy): domain Bacteria; phylum Pseudomonadota; class Gammaproteobacteria; order Burkholderiales; family SG8-39; genus SHXR01. Next base: position 3,448 of record JANMUI010000957.1, on the reverse strand, counting down.
GCTACAACGACGCGGTCTTCTACCGCGGCGAGCTTCGCGAGCTTTTCAAGCGCGGCCAGATTCACCTGCGCGAGCTCTCGGTGGCCGAAGATATCTTTCTCGAGATCGTGCGCGGTGTCGTGCAACAGCTGCACGATGTGAAGCGCGCGCCGCCCGGCCTCGACGGCCTGGAGCAGTCGCTGTCGGATATCTATTACGGCAATTTTTCGGTGTTCCAGTCGTTGCCCGACGTGTGGGCGATCGATCAGATCTTCCCGGTCATGCCGGTGCATCGCCACAACGAAGCGCCGACGCGCCAGGCAACGATCGCGGACATCACCTGCGACTCGGACGGCAAGATCAACCAGTTCATCGGCCCCCGCGGCATTCGCAAGACGCTGCCGGTCCACCCATTGATCGACGGCGAGCCGTACTACCTGGGCGTGTTCCTGGTGGGTGCCTACCAGGAAACGCTGGGCGACTTGCACAACCTGATGGGCGATACGAATGTCGTGAGCGTGCGGATCAATGAAGACGGCACGTTCGACTTCGTGCGGGAAATGAACGGCGACAGCATTGCCGACGTGCTGAGTTACGTCGAGTACCAGCCTCAGCAACTTCTGGAGCAATTCCGCAAGATCGCCGAGCAGGCGGTCCGCGAGGGCCGTGTCTCGGTCGCCGAGCGGCAAGCAGTGCTCGAAGCGTTCGGGGCGAGCCTGCGCGGTTACACCTACTACGAAGACTGACGCGGGAGATCGAACATCATGGCAAAGGTGCTGATCGTCGGTGCGGGCGGGGTCGGGCAGGTTGTGACGCACAAATGCGCGCAAGTGCCCGAGGTCTTCTCAGACATCGTGCTGGCCAGCCGGACCGAAGAGAAATGCAAGCGCATCGCCCTGCAACTGAAGCGGCCGATCAAGACTGCGCAGGTGGATGCCGACGATGTCCGTCAGATGACCGCGTTGATCGAGCAGGAAAAGCCGGCGGTCGTGATCAACGTTGCGCTGCCGTACCAGGATCTCCCGATCATGGATGCGTGTCTCGCGACCGGCGTCGACTATGTCGATACCGCGAACTACGAGCCGATCGACACCGCGAAATTCGAATACAGCTGGCAGTGGGCCTACCAGGAGCGTTTTCGCAAACGGGGCATCATGGCGCTCCTTGGCAGCGGGTTCGATCCGGGCGCGACCAACGTATTCACCGCGTATCTCGCGAAGCATCATTTCGATACGATCGAAGAGCTCGACATCATCGATTGCAATGCGGGCGACCATGGCCAACCGTTCGCGACCAACTTCAACCCCGAGATCAACATCCGCGAGATCACCGCACCCGGACGCTACTGGGAAGGCGGCACCTGGAAGACGACCGATCCGCTTACGGTCAATCGCATGTACGACTTCCCGGAAGGGATCGGACCGAAGAAGATCTATCTCCTCTATCACGAGGAGCTGGAATCCATCGTCAAGAACTTTCCCACCTTGCGCCGCGCGCGGTTCTGGATGACCTTCTCGGAAAATTACCTCACGCATCTGCGCGTGCTCGGCAATGTCGGCATGACATCGATCAAGCCGATCAATTACCAGGGTCAGGAGATCGTGCCGCTGCAGTTCCTGAAGGCGTTGTTGCCCGATCCGTCGAGTCTGGGTCCGCTCACCAAGGGAAAAACGTGTATCGGCTGTCTGGTACGCGGGCGGAAGGACGGCAAAGAAAAGCTCGCCTTCGTCTACAACATCTGCGACCACGAAGCGTGCTATCGCGAGGTTGGCGCGCAGGCGATTTCCTACACCACCGGGGTGCCCGCCATGATCGGCGCGATGCTGATGTTGACCGGCAAGTGGCGGGGCGCTGGCGTGTTCAACATGGAGCAATTCGATCCGGATCCGTTCATGGACGCGATGAACCGGCACGGGTTGCCGTGGTCGGTGATGACACCCGATGCGCCGATGACGTGAGCGCTCCGCGTACCAGGATTCGGAGTGTTAGGGTCCGGCGTGTCAACCAAGCGCACTGAACGATTCCGCGCGTTCGATCCGGCGCGTGTACCCTCGCCATGCTTCGTCGTCGACGAGGTGGCGATCGAGGAAAATCTGCGTGTGCTCGACCGGGTGCAGCGCGCGAGCGGCGCCAAGATCCTGCTTGCCCTCAAGGCGTTCAGCATGTGGAGTCTGGCACCACTGGTCGCGCGCTACTTGAAGGGTACCTGCGCGAGCGGTCTGTACGAGGCCCGCCTTGGGCGCGAAGCGTTCGGTGGGGAGGTCCACACTTTTTCGGCGGCCTACACCCAGGCCGACCTCGCCGAGATCCTGAAGATTTCCGATCATGTGACGTTCAACTCGATCGCGCAGTGGGAGCGCTTCCAGCCGCTCGTGCGCAAGGCGCGCGCAGCGCGACCCGAGCTGCGCTTCGGTTTGCGGGTCAATCCCGAGCATTCGGAAGGAAAGAATCCACTCTACGACCCGTGTGCACCGTACTCGCGTCTGGTGATTCCGCGCTCGCAGTTGCAAGGCGACCTCACGGGCATCAGCGGGTTGCACTTTCACACGCTCTGCGAGGAAGACCTTCCGCCGCTCGAACGGACCGTCGCCGCGTTCGAAGAGAAGTTCGGGATATTCATTCCCGATATGGAGTGGATCAACTTCGGTGGCGGGCATCACATCACGCGCGCGGACTACCAGGTGGACGATCTCGTGCGCCTGCTTCGCGATTTCAGTGATCGCCATCGGGTGCAGGTCTATCTGGAACCCGGCGAGGCGATCGCGCTCGATGCCGGCGTGCTCGTTGCCGAGGTGCTTGATCTCACCTGGAACGGCATGCCGCTCGCCATCCTCGATACCTCGGCCACCTGCCATATGCCCGACGTGATCGAAGGCCCGTATCGCCCGCGCGTCATCGATGCGGGCGAGCCGGGTGAATGCCCGCATCTCTATCGACTCGGCGGCCAGACGTGTCTTGCAGGCGATGTCATCTGCGACTACTCGTTCGCCGAGCCGCTTCGAGTGGGGCGCCGCCTCATGTTCGAGGACATGGCGATCTACACGATGGTGAAGACCACGACCTTCAACGGCATCCCGCTACCGACAATCGCCATCTGGAACTCCGAGACCGACGCGCTACGCATCGTGCGCAGCTTCGGCTATGAAGACTTCAAGGCGCGGCTTTCGTGAAGCACACGACCCCGCCGCATTTTCTTGGCAGTGAGCTTTTCGATATGGCGTCGGAGGCGGCGCGCTTCCATGTGCTGCCCGTACCCTACGAGAAGACGGTTTCCTATGGCGGTGGAACGGCGAAAGGGCCGGCCGCCATCATCGCGGCATCCAACCAGCTCGAGCGCTGGGATGGGACGAGCGATCCTGGCGCCGAGGGCGTCTATACATGGCCCGCCATCGATTGTCGCGGCGCGCCTGAGAAAGTGATCGCCTCGATTGCGGCGGCGGTCGCCAAGATCCTCGGCATGGGCAAGATG
>JANMUI010000939.1:0-17704 GCA_031391405.1 Betaproteobacteria bacterium | reverse complement strand
TGCCGGAGCGTCCGTGAGCGGACCATCGCCCGCCTTCGACAAGCCTGCGTTACCCTTCGACGGGCTCAGGGCGAACGGAGGCTTGAGCCGCGCACGTTAAACCAGCGCACGTTAAACCAGCGCACGTTAAACCAGCGCACGTTAAACCAGCGCACGTTAAACCAGCGCACGTCAAGCAAGTGCTCTTCGGATCTGCCCCCTCAATCCTCTCCAAGGATTGATTGGGGCCAGCCAACCACGCGAGCCGCACGGAGCGCATACAATTCCGGTCCCTTATTATTCAGGCGCCGGGCATGTCGGACATCGCGAAAGCGTGGAGCATCTTGGAGAGTGCGGACCTGGTCTGTTCGGCCGAGCGGGTCGAGCAGGCGATCGTTGCCGTGGCTGCCGCACTCACTGAAAACTATCGCGATCGATTCCCGGTAGTGCTTTGCGTGATGAACGGGGCGATCTTCTTCTGCGGGAAGCTGATGGGCCTCCTGCGATTTCCTCTAACGGTCGATTATGTCCACGCGACGCGATATGGCGACGCAACCAGCGGTGGCAACGTGCAATGGCGTGTTGAACCATCCGATACCGTCCGAAACCGCGACGTGATCATCGTCGATGACATCCTGGATGCAGGCGTGACCCTGGGCGCCATCAAGGAGAAAGTCATGGCATCGGGTGCCGCAACCTGCACGATAGCCGTCCTGACCAACAAGCTCACAGGCGGTGACAAACCGCTTCGTGCCGACTTCGTCGGACTCGATATTCCGGATCGGTTCGTGTTCGGATGCGGGCTTGACGTGAGCGGGTATTGGCGCAATCTGCCGGCCATCTACGCGGTCAAGGGCTCCTGACGGCCATGTTGGCAATCATCGGCGGTAGTGGCCTGTCGCGCTTGGCAGCGCTTGAAGTGACCGAGCGTCGCGCCGCGCGGACGCCTTATGGCGAGCCGTCGGGCGCGCTGATGTTTGGGCGCATCGTCGGAAAGCCCGTGCTATTCCTCGCGCGTCACGGTTACGGGCATACGATCGCGCCCCACGAAGTCAATTATCGCGCGAACATCTGGGCGCTTCGGGATGCGGGCGCGACGCGAATCGTATCGGTGGCCTCCGTCGGGGGCATTCGCGTCGACTACGGTCCGGGCGTGCTGGTTGTTCCGCATCAGCTGATCGACTACACATGGGGCCGCGCTAGCACGTTCTTCGAAGGCCCCGACCAGCCGGTCATGCATATCGACTTCACGCACCCTTACTCGGAGTCCGTCCGGCAGGCTTTACTGCAAGCGGCGGCCGATTGCAGCGAGCGCGTGTTCGATAACGGTGTCTATGCCGCAACACAAGGCCCGCGTCTTGAAACTGCGGCCGAGATCAATCGTCTCGAGCGGGATGGCGCGGACCTGGTCGGCATGACGGCCATGCCCGAGGCTTCGCTCGCTCGCGAGCTTGGTCTGGAATATGGGGCGATTGCCGTCGTGGTCAATTACGCGGCCGGACGCGGCACCAGCGCCGGTGGCATCGATCTCGTGCAGATCGAGGCGGTATTGAAGCAGGCGATGGTACGCGTGCGCGGGATCATCGAAGCACTGCTTGCGCGAACATGATTCGACCGGTCCTCAAAATGGGTGATCCTCTTCTGCTGGCAAAAGCAGCGGCAGTGATTGCGTTCGACACGCCGGCACTGCATGCGCTCCTCACGGATATGCGCGATACCATGGCGCATCTCAACGGCGCCGGCATCGCGGCACCGCAAATCGGTGTATCGCTGCAAGTGGTGATCTTCGGATGCGCGTCGAACCCTCGTTATCCGGACGCCCCCGCAGTGCCCGATACGGTGCTCATCAATCCCGTTCTCGATCCGATCGGGAGCGAGGAGGAAGAGGGATGGGAGGGCTGCCTGTCGGTGCCGGGTATGCGCGGCTGGGTGCCTCGTTATCGGACTCTCCGCTATCGAGGCTTCGATCAGTACGGCGCACCGATCGATCGCACCGTCGAGGGGTTCCATGCCAGGGTTGTGCAGCACGAGTGCGATCACCTGGCTGGAATCCTCTATCCGATGCGCGTGCGCGATCTCACACGCTTCGGATTTATTGACGCGCTGTTTCCCGGCGAGGTCGAAGTCGACGAGTAGCGCGCCCGCGCAACCAAGATAGGCTAAGGCCATGCATCGCCGCGAATTCCTTCATCTGCTCGCTACTGCTGCCGCCGGCGGTTTCCTGTTGGACGCTCGCGAAGCATGGTCGCAGGGCGAGAAGCTCTACGACGTGCCGCGGTTCGGAAACGTGAGCCTGCTTCACTTCACCGATTGCCACGCGCAGTTGCTCCCGATCTACTTCCGCGAGCCGAATGTCAACATCTGCGTATCGGCCGCCTTGGGTCGGCCGCCGCATCTCGTCGGTGAGGCACTACTCAAGCATTTCAATCTTCGGCCGGGCACCCAGGCGGCGCACGCGTTCACCTATCTCGACTTCGAACAGGCGGCGCGAACCTTTGGCAGGGTCGGCGGTTTCGCTCACCTCGCGACGTTGGTAAAGCGCCTGCGTGCGAGTCGGCCGGGCGCGCTGCTGCTCGACGGCGGCGACACATGGCAGGGCTCGGCGACCGCGCTATGGACCAAGGGCCAGGACATGGTCGATGTCTGCAAGCTGCTTGGCGTGAACGTGATGACGGGGCACTGGGATTTCACGCTCGGCGCCGAGCGGGTGAAAGAAATCGTCGAGAAGGATTTCAAGGGGCGGATCGATTTCCTCGCGCAGAACATCAAGACCACCGACTTCGAGGACCCGGTCTTTCCTTCCACTGTAATGAAGGAGATCAACGGCGTGCCGGTGGCCATCATCGGCCAGGCGTTTCCGTACACGCCGATCGCAAATCCGCGCTACTTCGTTCCCGAATGGAGCTTCGGCATTCAGGACGAGAACATGCAAAGAGTCGTGAACGAGGCCCGCGCCAAAGGTGCGCATGCCGTGGTGTTGCTGTCCCACAATGGCATGGACGTGGACCTGAAGCTTGCGAGCCGGGTCCGTGGCATCGACGCAATTCTCGGCGGGCACACGCACGATGGTGTGCCGGCTCCCGCGATCGTCAAGAATCCGGGTGGTCAGACCTTGGTGACGAACGCCGGATCGAACGGCAAGTTTCTCGCCGTACTCGATTTGGAAATCAAGGACAAGCGTGTGGCGGACTTTCGCTATCGCCTGCTGCCGGTCTTTGCGAATCTGCTGCCGGCGGACGCAGAGATGGACGCATTGATCAAGCGAATCCGTGCGCCGTACCAGGCGAAGCTCGACGAAAAGCTCGCGGTGAGCGAAGGACTCCTCTATCGGCGCGGCAATTTCAACGGCACGCTCGACCAGATGATCCTCGATGCATTGATGGAAGTGAAAGGCGCCGAGATCGCGTTCTCTCCCGGGTTTCGCTGGGGGACGACGATCCTTCCGGGGCAGGCGATCACCTTCGAACACGTGATGGATCAGACGGCCATCACCTATCCGTACACGACGCTCTCTGATGTCACCGGCGAAGCGATCAAGACGATCCTCGAGGATATTGCCGACAACCTGTTCAATCCCGATCCGTATTATCAACAAGGCGGCGATATGGTGCGGGTCGGCGGCATGACCTATACATGCGACATCAACGCCAAGATGGGTGCGCGCATTAGCGACATGCGGCTGGGCGGCAAACCAATCGAATCCGACAAGCGCTACAAGATTGCCGGCTGGGCGCCCGTATCAGAGGATGCGCGCAATGCCGGTGGTGAGCCGGCGTGGGATGTCGTGGCGAAATATCTGCGCGCCAAGAAGACCATCGCGCCGCCGAAACTCAACCTCCCAAAGGTGAACGGGGCAAGCGGCAATCCTGGCATGGTCGTCTGAGCGGCGAATCACCTCAAGCGCTTGATCAGAAAAGTGTAGACGGCGCCATCCTGGGTGGACGAGACCAACTCGTTGCCGGTCTGGCGGCAGAACGACTGGAAATCCTTCACCGAACCAGGATCGGTCGCGAGAATTTCGAGCAGTCCGCCCTCGGGAATTTCGCCCAGCGCCCGCTTTGCCTTGATGATCGGGACCGGACAGCTCATTCCCTTGGTGTCCAGAATCTTGTCGGCCATTTGAATGCCTCATCCGCTTGACGGTTGGGTATTGGAACTTGTTAATATGTGCAGATTGGAATACTTCAACGCGTCCGTGTCAAGCTCGGGCGGCCGCGCCGAACCAGCGAGGACATGATCGAACGACGCCTCTCGTCCGCGTTCGTTGGCCACGAGATTTTTCGTCAGGCCGGGTATGGCCGCAACCATCCGCTCGGGATTCCGCGCGTAGGAACGGTCATGGAAATGTGCGCGGCGCTCGGATGGTTTGCGCCGGGCGAGTTGCATGTGAGTCCATGTGCAAGCGAGGAGCAGCTCGGCTGGTTCCATAGGCCCGACTACGTGCATGCGTTGCGCAAGGCTTCGGCGAGCGGCAAAGTCGACATCGAGACACGCAGGCGTTACGCGATCGGGACAATGGAGAATCCGCTGTTCCCTGGGCTCTTCGAGCGCGCCGCAACAAGTGTCGGTGGATCGCTCCGCGCCGCGGCCCTCGCGCTCGAAGGGCGGGTGGCCTTCCATCCCGCGGGTGGCACGCATCACGGCCGCCCCGATCGAGCGAGCGGGTTCTGCTATTTCAACGATCCCGTTTTTGCGATTCTTCGCTGCTTGCAAGGCGGCGTCGATCGTGTTCTGTATGTCGATCTGGATGCGCACCACGGCGATGGCGTCCAAGCCGCATTCGAGGACGATCCTCGTGTATTCATGATTTCCATTCACGAGGCGGGACGCTGGCCCCACACCGGCGCGCTCACTGATACCGCGAACGGCCGCGCGTGCAATCTGCCGGTGCCCCGCGGATTCAATGACAGCGAGCTCGATATGCTGATCGCGGAAGTCGTGTTGCCCCTCGCTGCTCAATTGCAACCGGCGGCGATCATATTGACGTGTGGCGCGGACGCGCTGGCCGGTGATCCGCTCTCGACGATGGCGCTGACGAACAACGCGTTGTGGTGCGCCGTGATGCGCCTGGTCGCAACCGCGCCGGCTGCGGTCGTGCTGGGCGGGGGCGGGTACAACCCGTGGACCGTGGCGCGTTACTGGTCGGGGTTATGGGCGAGGCTCAGCGGGCGGCCGATTCCCGCAGTGCTGCCGCAAAGCGCGGAGCGAATATTGAGTGCGCTACAGTGCGATTTGATCGAAGATGACGAGGTGCGTCCGCTGTGGTTGACCACCCTCGCCGACGATCCGGCGGGGGGTCCGGTGCGCGAAGAGACTATTCGACTACGCGATGCCGTGCGGCCACTCGTCGATGGTGGGACATGGAAACCGCCAACATCAACGTCGGCGCCGATCGCCGGGTCCGCCTCGACAGCACGGGCGCTCGTTTGACTTCTGGCCGGCAAGGCAGCGGCACTGCATGGGGAATGTGTGGATGGACGAGCTGTCGACGAGAGTGATCGTTTCGATCGCGGGGGCCGTGGTCGGTGCGATCTTCGGCTTCATCGTGGAGCGCACGAACTTTTGCACCATGGGTGCGATCTCCGACGCGGTAGCGATGAGCGATTACCGGCGCGCACGCGCGTGGGCGCTTGCGATAGCCGTGGCGATCCTTGGCGCACAAGGTCTGCAACTCGCCGGTTGGGTTGATCTGCAGAAATCGATTTACCTTGCGCCGAGCCTTGGCTGGCTCGGCGCGATTATTGGTGGGCTGATGTTCGGCTTCGGCATGACGCTTTCCGGCGGATGCGCCAGTCGCAACCTGGTGCGGTTCGGCGCCGGGGATGTGCGCTCGCTCATCGTGCTGGTCGTGTTAGGCATCTTTGCTTACATGACATTGCGGGGTTTGATTTCGCCGCCAAGGGTCGCACTCGAAGGGGCGACGAATATCGATCTCGCGACGACGCCGTTCAAGTCGCAGGGAATTCCGGAAATCCTGGCGGGCGCGACAGGCCTTTCGCTTGTTGCGATGCGAGCGGTTACCGCGATCGCGGCTGCGCTCCTATTGCTATGGTTCTGCTTCAAGGACGCCGACTTCCGCGCATCACCCATGTACATCGTCTCGGGGGTCGGCATTGGGCTTGTCGTGGCGGCCGGCTGGTGGGCGACTGGCGTGCTCGGATCGGACGAGATCGAGCCGACGCGGCCGACTTCGCTCACCTATACGGCGCCGGTCGGCAATGCGCTCGTCTATCTCATGACGTTTACCGGTGCCTCGATCGATTTTGGTATCGCGAGTGTCTTTGGTGCGATCGTTGGCGCCGCTCTTTCGGCGATCCTGCGAAAGAGCTTCAGCCTCGCAGGTTTTGCCGATCGCAGTGATTTGCTCCGCAACCTGGGCGGCGCCGCGCTGATGGGCGTGGGGGGCGTCATGGCGCTCGGGTGTACCGTGGGGCAGGGACTCACCGGGATCTCGACGCTCTCGTTGGGTTCGCTGATCGCGCTTGCTAGCGTGATCGTGGGCGGCGTGGTCGGCATCAAGTATCTCGAAAGTCAGATCGCATGATCACCGATGTTGTCGCGACGATGTGGCCGTGCGGCCGATACGGAGAATTGCCATGACTTGGCTCGATCGCATGCTTGCCATCGACGAGTTGGAGGACGCCGCACTGGATGCCGTGCTCATCGCCGAGCTTGAAGCACAGGCACGCACCACGGTTGGTCGGCCGATCCGATTTTCGACCCCGACTTTCAAGTCGTATTCGAGTTGTGATGTTGCCGGCTGCGGCAAGAATAGCTTTCCGGCCTTTTCCGTAACCGCGGGCGCCTGCGCGCTCATGTGTGATCACTGCCAGGCGAAGATCCTCGAGCCGATGATTCCTGCCTTCAGCCCTGAGCACTTCGAGCGCACGGTGCGCGAGATGATCACAACGCAGGATCTACAGGGCTTCCTCCTTTCCGGCGGGTCGAACCGGCGGAACGAGGTTCGCTATGAGCGCTATTTCCCGGTGATCGAACGGCTCAAACGCGATCATCCGCAATTGAAGATCGCGCTGCACTCCGCACTGCTCGACCCGCCGCGCGCCCGACTGATGGCGTCGGCTGGCGTCGATACGGCAATGATGGATGTCATCGGTGCCGAGGAAACCATTCGCGAGGTTTATCACCTGGACCGATCGGTGGATGACTTCGAGGCCACGCTCTCCGCGCTGACCGCAACCCGCATGGAGGTCGTGCCGCATATCGTCATCGGCTTGCACTACGGCCGCCTGCTGGGTGAACCGAATGCACTCGACATCGTGAGCCGGCATCCGATTCACTCGCTCGTTCTGGTGGTCGTGATGCCGTTTTATGCGAAGTCGGGAACGTTTGCCACGCCCGCGACCAGTGACGTGGGTCGCGTATTTCTCCAGGCCCGGGAGCGCCTCCCGCATTGCGAGGTGCTGCTTGGGTGCGCGCGCCCGCCCGGCATGCATCGGCGCGTGACAGATGCCTATGCGGTCATGGCCGGACTCGATGGCATCGCCTTCCCGGCGGACGGGACGTTTGCCGTGGCGAGCTCGATCGGGCGTGCCGCATTGCAGGAGCACGCGTGCTGCTCGATCAAGACGGGGCGGCCGATCAAGTTGCATCCGCGCACAGCGGCCTCGGTGTGACCAATACGATTGCCACCGATGTGCTGGTTCTCGGCCTCGGGCCGGCCGGCGCGTGTGCCGCACAGCAAGCCGCGGCGCACGGATGCAAAGTGATCGCGGTCGATCGCAAGCGCGTGGCCGGCGCCGTGTGTCGATTCGGCTCGACTGTGCGCGAGCGCACGAACGCGCATCGCTCCGGGCGCACGCCTAGTGCCTCGGCTTTCCGCCGTAGCTGGATTGCCTATCCTGGATACTGGACTCGACCAACAAATTACCCGCGAGCGACACAATGAGCTGCTATCGACCCGAGACCACCGAGGGAACGCAATCGTCCGCGACACTCGATTTCAATCCCGGTACCCTGATGCAGCCGCGCCTACCGCTCGAAGCGCCGAAGGGTCTGCGCAATGGTGCACGCGTGAAGGGCAATGACGTCGCGCCGCAGGGTGTCTATCAGCCCAACTACAACATCCTCACGCCGCACATGCGCTCGCCTGAGTACGTGCAGATGTCGACCGCGGCGGCGATCACGCTCGGTATCACGCAAGGACGGATGTACCGCTGCGAGTGCACGCGCTGCCTTAATCTCTTGCTCACCTATCCGGAAGGCTGCAGGGCGAACTGCGCTTACTGTGGGCTGGCGCGGCATCGCGAGGCCGAGCGCGACTATGCCGATCGGAATTTCATTCGCGTCGACTGGCCCGCGGTGCCGCTCGCGACGACGATCGATATCGTGGCGCGATCCGGGGCGGCGACGCCGTTCCATCGCATGTGCATCTCGATGATCACGCATCCGCGCTCCGACGCGGACGCGGTCACTGTGCTCAAGGCTTGGACCGACCGGATCGATCCGGCGACGATTCCCGTCTCGATCCTCTCGAATCCGACGACCATGACGCGCGCCGATGTGCAGCGCATGCGCGACTTGGGCGCCGATATCTTCACCGTCGCGATCGACGCCGCTACGCCGGAAATCTTCGATCGCACCCGCGGCAAAGGCGTGGCCTCGCCGCACACCTGGTCCAAGTACTGGGAGATCCTGCTGGCTGCGCGCGATATTTTCGGACCGGAGAAATTCGGTGCGCATATCATCGTCGGCATGGGCGAAACCGAGCATGATGTACTCATGCTGGTGCAGCAACTGGTCGACCTTGGCGGGCACAGTCACATGTTCTGCTTTTTCCCGGAAAAAGGCTCGCTCATGGATCACTTGCCCGCCACGCCGCGCGACCAATGGCGGCGCGTTCAACTCGCGCGCTACCTGATCGACTATCGCGGCGTGCGTGTTGATCAGATGAAATTCGATGGCGAGGGCAGGGTGATCGATTTCGGCATGGCGGCGGCCGCGCTCAATGACATCATCGACGACGGCGTTGCGTTTCGCACCTCCGGCTGTCCGGGCAAGTTTCGCGAAGACGTGTCGGCATGTGATCGCCCATACGGCGATTCGCCGCCGTCCGACATTGCAAGCTTTCCTTTCCAGCCGAACAAGTCGGACGTGCGCAAGATTCGCCGGCAAATCCGGATCGTGCAACGCAAGGGTTGAACGATGGCGAAGCCATTTCGCGTCATCGACACCGGCATCCGGGACGGCCGCCGGCAGATCGCATTCGATCAGACCCTCATTGAGGCCCACAAGGCGGGGGCCATCCCCGACACGATCCGCTTTTTGCGCTTTCCTCGCACTGCGCTCATCGGCCGGCATCAAGCGCTCTCGCAGGAAATCAAACTCGATCATTGCCGCGCGAACAATATCGGCGTGGTGCGCCGGATTACCGGCGGCGGCGCGCTTTATTTCGATGAAGGGCAGCTCGGCTGGGAGCTCGTCTTTCACCGTTCCAGCCTTGGGATCGTGGGCCTTGGTGAGCTCGCGCGCGAAATCTGCGAGGCGGCGGCATTGGGACTATCCAAGCTCGGGGTTGCCGCGCGGTTTCGTCCACGCAGCGACATCGAGGTCGACGGCCGCAAGATCAGCGGAACCGGTGGTTATTTCGACGGCGATACATTGTTCTACCAAGGCACTGTTCTGGTCGACATGAAGCCTGCTGACATGTTCGCTGCGCTTAACGTGCCCGAGGTGCCGGAAGCCACACGTGCACTCGACTCGGCGGGGCAGCGGATGGTGACGTTGAGGGAGCTGCTTGGCACTGCACCGACGATCGAGACGATTCAGGAGGCGCTTCTCGCCGGCTTCACCGAGCGGCTGGGAATCGAGCCGGTGCGTGGCGCCATTACTGCGCATGAAGAGGCGCTGGCGACCCGCCTGCACGATGAAGAGATCGGCACTGACGCGTTCGTGGCCGAAATCGACAATCCCGGAATCGGCATAGGTGTCGCTGTCGGCAGACATCGCGCGCCCGGCGGCATGATTACCGCATACGTTCGTTGTGAAGGACCAAGGCTCGATCGCATTCGCGAAGTGCTCATCACCGGCGATTTCTTCATCACCCCGCCGCGCACCGTGTTTGATCTCGAGGCGGCGCTTCGCGGTGTTGCCATCACAGCCGCGGGGCAGGCGATCGATCGATTCTTCGCGGTATCGAAGATCGGGCTTGCCACGGTGACGGCGGCCGACCTTCGCATGGCCGTGGAAGCGGCGATTGCGGCGCGTCCACAGGGCGGGTAATGAGTACCGCCAGGCCGCTGGAGCAGCGATGAAGCTCCTGCATGTCGTGCAGCACACGTCCGCTGAATTTCTCGGGTTGATCGAGGATCACCTGGAAGGTCGTGGCATTCGCTTCAAGTACTACCGGCCCTTCACCGAGGGCGGCGCACTGCCCGCGCGCGATCTGGTGCAGGACGGACTCATCCTGCTCGGGGGAGGTCCATGGGGCAGCGCCGGTGGCCGCGATCTTCCGACGCTCAAAGAAGAGGTGGCGCTCGCGCATGCCAGCCTGATGCGTGGCTGGCCGGTGATCGGCATCGGCTTGGGAGCGCAGATCCTCGCGCTCGCCGCCGGTGGGCGATCGCACCCCATGCCGCTCACATTCGAGGTGGGCGAGGCGCGCGGCATTTCAGCCAGTGGCCTTGACGGCTACCTCCCCGAGGCGTTTCCCTTCGCCAGTTACATGCGCGATTGGCCGGTGCCGCCCGATTACGCCAACGTGCTTGCGATCGATCAAAAGGAGCGGCCGGTGCTGTGGCAACTTGGGCCGGCTGCGATTGGATTTGTCGGCCACCCCGGACTCAAGGTTGCAATGATCGAGGATCTCATCATGGAGTTCGAGGAGAGCGCGGACGATCCGGCCCCGATGCTCCAGCGGTTGGGAGGCGAGCAGCGCAGGATGGAAGACGCGCTCGTGCCGATCATGACCGGTCTGGTGCGGCTTGCCGGTTGGATGGAGGCTGGGCGGATGGGGGTTGCTAAATGAGCGCTTCTGCATATACTCACATACTTGGATCCGCGTAGGCGCAATGTCGGCGCGGATCCGCCGCATGGGACCCTTCGCCGATCCTCGTTCGCGTTACACGAAATGGTAGAGGTAGAGACCAATGGCCAAGAAACTCGTGATCGTGATGGCTAACACCGACCCGCGCCACGGCGAGGAGCTTGGCGCGCCGATTTTCCAGGCGTCGGTGGCCGCGGCGATGGAGTACGAGGTCGACGTCATCTGCACCGCGACCGCCGGGCGGCTCATGAAGAAAGGCGTTGCCGAAAAGCTCTTCGTGAAGGAAGGCTCGCCGAAGTCAGTCTATGACTTCATCAAAGATGCGCATGAAGCCGGCGTCAAGTTCTACAGTTGCTCGCCGAACCTCGATCTTTTCGATATGAAGGTGGAAGACCTCATTCCGGAATGCAGCGGCATCATAGGGGGCGCGCACCTCATCGAGCAGATCATGGAAGAGGACTGCAAGGTTCTCACCTACTGACCCGGGATCAGGGCGATGGCGCACACCACATCGACGCGGGTCCAGGGGCAAATCGGCGATCCGGTGTCCGATGCGCCACCGGTCGCGCGTGAAAAGCTCGAAGAGATATTCAAGGACATCCAGTCCGATCAGCGCTACGACCATGAGTTGAACGGGTGCCTCAACTGCGGCATCTGCACCGCCACTTGTCCCGCGGCGCACTACTATGATTTCAGCCCGCGCGAGATCGTCCAATTGCTGTGGACCGAGAATCTCGAAGGCATCTACGATGCGATGCAAGAGAAGATCTGGGCCTGCGCGCAGTGCTATACCTGCGCCGCGCGCTGTCCGTTCGATAATTCGCCCGGCGGCTTGATCATGCTGATGCGGGAAACCGCGATCAAACATGAAATGCAATCGGCCAAGAACGTGCTGCGACCGTTCAGCCGGGTGATGCTCAAGTTGATCTCGACGGGCAATCAACTCGCTCCGGACATGATCAACAAGGATCACTTCCCCGACTGGGGTCCGAACATCTCCAAGGTCGATGCGCCGCTCAAGCTGTTGCGCAAGGCCATCCCGATGCCGACGCTCAATACCACCGCCACCGCGTGGGAGGTCAATCTCAAGACCTCGATCGAGCTCTACACGATCTGGGAGGAGACCGGCGTGCTGAAACAGCTCGAAGGGATCGACCAGAATCTGTTCGATGTCATCACTGACATCATGGACGAGAAGCGCGAGGACTGGAAAGACTTCCTCGCCGACCAGGAAGACGAAGGGGACGAAGGGGACGACGCATGAGGCGCATTCGCGCTTCCCGCGTCCGCGCGATCGACACGTGAAGGAGACCGACATGACGGCTCGCAACCAATCCGGTGAACGCTTTACCGGCCATGGCGCCGAATGGCGCGATGCCAAGCTCTCGGACGAGGACGCCCGCACGGCGACATCCTGGGTCGAGCAAAGGGTTGACCGTCGCTCGATGCTTACCAACAAGGATCGCGTCGAGGATGTTCGCGATGTGATGTGGCAGCTCGAGCAGGACGGCGAGATCGTGGTTCACCGGGTGACCGACGAACACGAGCCGATTACGGTGAAGACCCTGTACGGATGGGACAAGAAGATCCCGTCGCGGCGGCTCTGGCATCACAAGTCGTGCGGCCAGTGCGGCAATATTCCGGGCTATCCGGTGTCCCTGCTCTGGTTGATGAATCGGCTCGATGTGGAGTACCTGGACGAGACCGACCAGACCTCATGCACCGCGTGGAACTATCACGGTTCGGGCATCGGCAATCTCGAAAGCCTGGCGGCGGTGTTCCTGCGCAACTTCCATCAGGCGTATGTGGCGGCAAAGGCGCAGGGCCTGCCTGCCGGCTACTACTACCCGCTCGTCCATTGTGGGACATCGTTCGGCAACTACAAGGAAGTGCGGGGCTATCTCCTGCACTCTGCGAAGCTGCGCGAGCGCGTGCGGGCGATACTCGCCAAGCTCGGGCGCCTGGTCGACGGCAAGCTCCTGATCCCGGAAGAAGTCGTGCATTACTCGGAGTGGCTGCATGTGATGCGCGATCGAATCGCCGCCATGCAGGAGGTCGACTGCGGCACGGTCAGGGCAACGATCCATCCGGCCTGCCACGTCTACAAGATGGTGCCCGAGGATGCGATCTACGACGATGCGATTCTTGGCGGGAATCGCCTGGCGGTATCGACTGGAATCATGCAGGCGTTGGGTTCCCAGGTGATCGATTACTCGACCTGGTACGACTGTTGCGGATTCGGATTCCGTCACATCATCTCGGAGCGCGAGTTCACCCGCTCGTTCGCGATCGATCGGAAGATCCGTGTCGCCGTCGAGGAAGCGCACGCCGACGTGATGATCGGCCACGATACCGGTTGCATCACCACGCTCGATAAGAATCAGTGGATCAGCAAGGCGATCGGCAAACCGTTGGAATTACCGGTGATGGCCGATTGCCAGTTCGCGGCGCTCGTCTGTGGCGCGCATCCCTACAAGATCGTGCAGTTGCATTGGCATGCATCGGCGACAGAAACCCTGATGGAAAAAATGGGCATCGACTGGCGTGCGAAAAAAGTGGAGTTCGAGAGTTACCTCGAACAGATCAAGACAGGCAAGCAGGACAATCTCTACGATCCGCGCCGCATGATCACCTCGGGTCCTGGTTACGTCCGCATCGAGAAGCGCGCCTGATGAACAAGCCCATTCTCATCGTCGGCGGTGGGCCGGCGGGGCTCGCCGCAGCGCACGCGCTGGCCACGATCGGCCAGCGGTCCGTCCTGGTCGAGAAGGATCAACGTTTGGGTGGTGCGCCGATATTGTCCGGCTACGCCAAGCTGGTGCCCTCCGATGAGTGGGCGAGAGATGCGATCGGAGGCATGGTGAATCGCGTCGAAGCCAGCCCGCTCGTTGACGTGCGACGCGGCTGCACGGTCACGGAATTCAAAGGTGAATCGGGTGCGTTCCATGCCGCACTGTCGAGCGGCCCGGCGTGCGAAGTCGGGGCCGTGATTCTTTGCACCGGCTTCACGCACTTCGATTCGGTGAACAAGCCCGAATGGGGTTTCGGTACGTATCCGGATGTCGTGACGACCACACAGGTCGAGCAGATGATCTCGTCCGGGAAAGGCGTGCGCTGTCCGTCTGACGGTCGCAGGCCCGAGCGGGTCGCGATCCTGCTCTGCGTGGGCTCGCGGGATCGTCAGATCGGTCGCGAGTGGTGCTCGAAGATCTGCTGCACCGTGTCCTCTAACATTGCGATGGAGATCCGCGAGGAGTTACCCGACTGCCATGTGTATATCTACTACATGGACATCCGCACTTTCGGACTGTACGAGACCAAGTACTACTGGCGCAGCCAGGAGGAATTCAAGGTCAAGTACATCAAGTCACGCATCGCCGAGGTCACGTCGGACGGCAAGCGCCTGATCATCAAGGGTGAAGATACGCTGGTGAAACGGCCGATTACGATTCCATTCGACCTGGTGGTTCACGCGATCGGGATGGATCCGAATGTCGACAACAAGCGGTTGTCGGACACGTTTGGCGTTGCGCTGGAGCCGCATGGATTCATCGCCCGCGGCAGCGCGTACGGGGCGCTTGGCGAGACATCGCGGCCGGGCATTTTCGTGGCGGGCGCCGCAACCGGGCCTGAGACGATCGACGATTCGATCGCGCAGGCGAAGGCCGCGGCGATCGCCGCATTCGGCCTGTTGCATCAGGCCATGCCTTCGTCCGCTGCCGTCGCCTAGATTTGACGTCCACCGATGGCACGGGCGGCGGCTTCTCATACTCCCTTAACGGGGGCGCTCGAGCGCCCGCAGCTTGAACTGAGCGGGCGCAAGTTGGCGAGCGCCTTCGAGCGGCTTGTAGACGGCACCGAAGAACATGGCGGCATCGAAGGTCACGTCGATGCGCTCAAGCTGAAATCGCAAGTATTTCGGCAGGCGCTGGCCGAGGGCCGCGCGAGCTCACTCGAAATAGATGAATTCAAGGCGTTGTGCGCGTTTATGCCGTCGGTGCGGCGTCGCATCGGCGCGCACTTGGAGGGTCCGCTATTTCAGGCAATGCGGGCGAATATCACCGGTCTGCTGGATGAGGTGGTGGACACCCGCCAGACGGATGCGCGCATCGCTCTATTTTGCGGGGCATTTCCGAGCGATCGCCGGCATCGCTGGGTACGTGATCTGGCCGCCGAGATCCTTCACTATGTCGATCCGGAGCGCTATCCCCAGATGGGTCGTTGGGTATGGGATGCGCAGACGAACACCGGTGCCCTGCGCGAGATCTGGTACGCCGAGGACATCGACCGCATCGTGATCGACATACCGGATCGGTATGGCACGTTCGTGATGCTGCGCGAGGAGCTCTCCCAGTTTCTCACGCAGAACGGCGTGTTTCGCGACATGATGCACTACGTGGATCTCCTTACCGCGCAGGTCTATGGCGACTACATCAGCGAGCAAGGTAGTGACTATTTGCGCGCAAGCTTCAACACGCCATCCGATCCTCTTCTGTACACCCGGCGCTTGTTGGGGCTGGACGGCGTGGATGCGAAGGGCCGCACCCGCGTCAAGGCGGTCGATGGCAAGGCCGTCGTCATCGAAGACCTCAAATTGCCGAATTGAATCGAGCCATGCCCATCCACGAACAGTCGCTGATCCGCCCGGAGAATCTCACGACCCACGAGAAGCTCGAGATCGACGGGGTCGACGTCTCCGGTCACTGGAGCACGTTCATCGAGTCGCGGGTCGTCACCGACTACAACGAAAAGATCGAAGAAGAGATCTCCGCCCTGCCGGGTGGTGAGCACATCAATCGTTGCTGGCAGTGCGGATCCTGCACCAACTCGTGTACCGTGAATGCGGTGAATCCGGATTTCAATCCGCGCTATTGGATCTACCTGATTCGCACCGGGATGGAATCGGAGCTGCTGCGGGACAAAGACATCATCTGGCAGTGCATATCGTGCAACAAGTGCACCTACGCGTGTCCGCGCGACGTCTTTCCCGAAGGTGTGATGAAAGCGACCGCGCATTGGCTCGAGCTGAAGGGCCACACGCCGAAGTCGAAGTCAACCATCTTCGACGAAGTGTTCACCGAACAAGTCGTGGCTACCGGCAAGATCGAAGAAGGCCGCATCATCCGCGGCTTCTTCGCGCGGACCGGTCAGCCGCTCCTGCAGGATTGGCTGGTGGAAATGGCCCGGCGGGTGGCGCGGCGATTGCCGTTCAAGCAGGGGCTGATGATGGGTCTCGCGGCACTGTTCCGGCCGCGCACGCGTGGATGGAAGCAGGCCGGCGCCGCGATCGGTGAATACGTCGCGGAGGAAAAGTTGAAACAGCACCGCGCGCTTGGTCTCGATCAGCTCATCGAGACGGCCAAAGGCGAGCTGGATCAAAAAACCACGCGCGCATAGCGCTCAACCGAATCAGGAGCCCACGATGGCGGATTCCATAGCCGAGAATAAGAAGAAAAAGTATCAGCGCGTCGCGTACTACCCAGGCTGTGCGCTCGAAGGCACCGGGCATGCGTACAACAGCTCGACCAAGGCGGTCGGCAAGGCCCTCGGCCTGGAACTGGACGAAGTGAAGAACTGGAACTGCTGTGGGGCGATGGAGGTGAAAAACGTCGATCCCAAGATCCAGACGTATCTTTCATCGCGTGTGATGTCGATCGCCGCGAACGAGATGAAGGCCGATGTGGTGATGGCGCCCTGCAACGGCTGCTATCACAATCTGAAGAAAGCCGAATACGATCTCTCGCATGACGCTGCGTCACGGGAAGTGGTTGACCGCATATCGAAAAAGGCCGGCCACCCGACGTATGAGGCCGGTCAGCTCGAAACGATCCACGCGCTCGACTGGATCAAGCACGGCATCGGCGAGGATGAGCTCAAACGGCGCGTGCGCAATTCGCTCAAGGGCCTGAAGGTTGCCAATTACTACGGCTGCATGTATACCCGGCCACGGCATATTTTTCCCGAGAAGGACCAGGGCTCGGGCACCGAGTCCACCTCACAGCCGCATTTCATGGACGACTTGCTCGCCGCCGCCGGGGCGGTGAATGTCGACTTTCCGCTGAAGACCGCCTGCTGCGGCGGCGCGCACACGCTATCGGACAGCGATATCTCGACCAAACTTGTGCTCAATATTCTGCGCGCCGCCGAAGCAGCGGGTGCGGAAGTCATTGCCACCGAATGCCCGACCTGCCATACCGGGCTCGAGATGCATCAAGTGCGCGCCGAGAAAGTGCTCGGACAGAAGACCAAGGTGCGGATGATGTATTTCACCCAGCTTCTCGGCGTGGCGCTCGGGCTCTCACCACGCAAGGTCGGTGTCCATGAAAACGTCTCGGATGGCGTCGCGTTGCTACGCGAAAAGGGGCTCGCATGAAATCTCTCGGTGAAATCGAGGCACTGCTCGAGCGCTTCGAGCCGGTCGCGGATGCGCGAGCGGCGGCGGACACTTTGGTCGGCCTCGCCGAAGAGATACTGATCCATTGGGTCAATGGCAGAGGAGAAGAACCCACTACGGATGAGCGCGAAGGTTCTAGGCTGTTGGCATTGCATCGACAGGGCGCGCATGGCGTGCCCAGTTTCAACGCGTGCCGGGAGACTTGCCGTGAGGTTGCGTATCACAACAACCTGCTGCGCCTGGAGCCCTTTCCTGTTGCGACGGCGCAGCAGCAGCGGATGATGGCCATGCTCGTGATGCACCTGGTCCTCTTCGTCACCGGCAAGATG
>JANMUI010000837.1:0-4647 GCA_031391405.1 Betaproteobacteria bacterium | reverse complement strand
GCAGTTCCGTTGGAGTCTCCGCGACATAGTTGATCGTATGGGCTCGTAGGCCCGATCCCAGCGTCATTGGCTGTCCCCTTTGGTTCGAATGGCGAATTGCATGTCTTCCGGCGTGTCATCGCTTCGAAGCAATATTATGGTGGCAGATTCGTGACTCCGATCAGTTGAACGCTGAGCATGAAAGGGGATGAGGGACCGGGTCCTTCGAAGTGGTTGGTGCAACCACGACGACTCAAGCCTGCGTTACCCTTCGACAGGCTCAGGGCGAACGGAGGCTTGAGCAGCACACGTTAAGTAAGTGCCATTCGAGACAGACCACGTTTTCCATTGGAAGACGTGGAAAACGTGGTCTGTCCCCTATTGTTTGTCGCCTATTGTTCTGTCCCCTATTGTTCCACCGACATGGTCCAAACCTGCCAGTGCCCGCGAGCGTGTGAAGCACCGGCTGAATACTATTCAGCGGCGCAGGGCCAGGGACGTATGCAAATAGACGAAGCGCAGCCCGCTTCGCAGGTAGTTGTCCACCGTCCGCAAAACCTCGGCCGAGCGCAACCAAGGGGGACCACTATGGTGGAAGCGTTCCTCCATGAGTGCCGAAAGATTCAGGTATCCCTGCGCCATCACTCGCGCCCGGAGTTGATCAAGCAGATGGATCTCAATCTCGGCATCGTTCTTGACCGACGGATGAACCGCCATCGCCAACAAGTAGAAGGTATCGCGTTCACCGACGTGCGGGTCGTCATGCACGCCTTCCTCGTCGTAGTTCTCAAGGGGACCTCCCACCGCGTAGGCGATGATGCGGCCCGAGAAGCGCAGGGCCAATCCGACCGCGCGCGGGTCGGCAAGCGCGCCTTCGATCGCGTCGACTGGAAATTGCAGCAGTGGGCGTCGGCCTTCGTGCAGCACGTCGGGCGGGTAATGCGATAGCGAACCGTATCGCTCGATCTCCGCGGCCATCACACCGGCCCGGTGTTCCGCGAAGTTGCGCGCGTTCAACTCGACCACTTCGGTCCCTGCGGGCGGAACGAGCGCGGGGCCGACGCGTAGGAGTGGCCCCAGCGGCACCGCAGCGCCGCGGGCGAGAATGTCTTCCACCGCCGCAGCCAGGATGTCCACGGCCTCACGGATGGTTGCCTCGGTCGTGTCGTAGCGAGGATAGAAGCGGAGCGCGCGCTCCCCCGCAGGTAGAAGAATCAAGCCACGCCGAAACGCTCGATCGCGCAGCACATCGCGCCAGTCCGAGCGGGCCACATCGAAGGCGAGCATGACCCCGATCCCGCGGACTTTCAGGATGAGCTCGGGGTAGCGAGCTTGTAACCCTTCAAGGGCGGCGCGGGCCGTTGCACCGGTTCGGCGCACCTGATCCAGATCCAAGCGATCCATCGTGGCCATGACCCGGATCATGCCGACCGGATCGCCTTCCCAGGTGGTGTTGAATTTCTTCTCCTCCTGAAAGAAGACCGCCAATGCTTCGCTCACGAAGAGCACGCCGTTTTGGGCTTTCTTGGCCCATGTGACGACATCGGGTGGCGCCGGGAGGTCGAAGTGTTCATGGGCCCACATTTTTCCGGTCGCGCCGAAACCGGTCTGCACTTCATCGAAGATGAGAGGCACGTCATGGATCAATGTGAGCAGCCGCAGGCGCCTGAAGAAACGCGCGCTCGCCATGCGGACGCCGCCCTCGCCTTGAATCGGTTCGATGATGAGGGCTGCCACCCGCTGCGCACGCCTAAGGGTTTCCGTGCCGAGCCTGTCCCGTTCGACGGCGGTGAACGCAGCCAAGTCTCCGGGCCGGGCGAGGAAGGCGTCGATTCGCCCCAACTCGTCCGCGAACGCTTCGCGCCTGCCATGTCCCTGCAGGAATTGCCAGACCTGCCGCAAGCTCCGCTCTTCGCGCCGGTGCGTCGCCGCTGGCGCGGAGAGATCCTCCGTAGGGAAGATCGCCTGCGGCCAGTCGAAGGTGGGGAAGCCGAGGCGGGCCGCCCTGCGGTGGGTAACGGCCAATGCGCCCAAGGTGCGACCGTGGAATGCGCCTTCGAAAGAGATGATGACGCCTCCTTCCTTGACGCCGGCCGTGCGTGCCCGCACCAGCAGCGCAGCCTTGATGGCGTTCTCCACGGCTTCGGCACCAGTGTTTACAACAAAATGCCGCGGCGTGCCTTGTGGGGCCAGCCGATCGAGGGCCTCCTTGAACCGCAGCGACAGCACGGTCTGGTACTCGCTGTGCGCGTAGCGGTTCACCACCGCCGGCAGGTCGGCAAGGATCGCCGCGGTCACGATCGGATCGTTCTCGCCGAAAACGCGGGTCGCAATCAGCGCGCCCATGTCGATGAAGCGCCATGGCTCGTCATGCTCGTCACGGTCCACGGTCGCGAGATAACACCCCGTGCCCCTTGCCGGATCGAATGCCACCGGCAACGAAAGGAACAGGCTATGCCGCGCGGCTTCTAGCAGCGCGTGCGAACGGGGGAAACATGCGGCGATGCATTCTTCGATCGGGCGATCGAGATCTTTCAGGGCATCCGGGGTGCGTGCGTGGATCATGATGTCACCGGCGGTTACCCCTACGTCGGGTTGCGCAGCACCACCCCGACCCGCCATTGCCCTATTTTTTATCCTTGGGTGGGCGGCCGGTCTTGAGGACCTCCACGGCCCGCAGCGCACTCATCACTATGCTGTCGGCTTGCGCCGCAAACTGGATGATCGCGGCCCGGAGGAGCTCGCTTTTCTTGACAGGCAGTCCCTTTGCCAAACATCGCTTCTTTAGCGCGGAGAACAGACCGTACTCCGATTCAGGCATGGTGAAGCTGTCCCTGATGAGCTTTTCCTTTTTCTTTGGCTTACTCTTCTTGTCGGCCTTGCGCTGCTTCCCGAGGGCAGATGCGGCAGTGGACTTCTTGGTTACTTTCTTCGCGGCCGTGGTCGCCGATTTGACGGCGGTCTTGCCCGCGCGCTTCCTGGCGGCCTTGACCGGCGGCGGGACGGCGCGTTTGGCAGCCCTTGTTCGCACTCGCTTGGGTCTTGCCTTGGGTCTTGCCTTGGAGGCAGCGCCGGCGGCGGGAACCACGTCAGTCTGGACGCGCGTAAACGGCGCCGGTAGCAACGTCGATTTTGCCGGCGTCGCGCCCGTATCGCCGGGCTGATCGGATCTAAGGAGGGTAGAGTCGATGATGGCAATCCTTTATACGATGTAAACCGTATAAACAATTTACGCTTTTGGACGGGAATTGCAAGCCGCCGTTGCACCAATGCAGCAACTCGAGACGACCGAATTTCTTCGGGACGCCGCCGCTCGCAGTCAACCGGGCTTGCGGCTGCGGTGCGCCGCAGCGTCGGGTGCATGAGCGAATCGATGCACGGTTTGGAAAGCGCTTTGCGGCGATACCGGAAGTGCCGACCTTCGACGAACAAGGGACAAAAGGATACGAAGCCTCCACCTGGTTCGGCTTCATGGTGTCCGCCAAAACCCCGCCCGACGTCGTCACAGAACTGAACACCGAAACCGGCAAAGTGCTCGCCGGCAAAGAGATACGTGAGCGCTATCAGGTCGAATCCCTGGAGCCTGCCCTCCCATGTCTCACATATTGTGATACGTTGCGTGCTTCCAGTGCTTTCAGGAGGCAACCATGGCTGAGCGAACCATATTGACCAGCGCGCGTGACGCCGTGCATAACTTTACGCACTACGCGGCGATGGTCGATGCCGGCGCGGAAGTGATTATCACGCGGCGTGGCCGCGCGCCGCTCAAGCTTGTGCGCGCTGAACCTGCTGTTGCGGCAAAAAATCGCGAGGCGCTCGTGCAGCGGGCGTTATCCATTCGCTCCGAGAAACCGTTCAAGGGGAAATTCGTGCGTAGCGAAGCCTACGACGAATGAGCTCGCTCGACACGAATGTGCTGGTCTACGCAGTCAGCACGCTGGATGGCGACAAAGAGAACGCGGCACGAAAACTTCTAGCCCGCGCATCCAATGCAGGCTGGTCTATTCCCGCCCAAGTCTATGGTGAATTCTATGCGGTGATGACCCGCCGTCAATACATGACCAGAAAAGACGCGCGGACCGCGATAGAAGCTTTCTCCGCGGTCATGCCGGCAATTCCATCCACGGTCACCGCACATGCGGCGGCGCTCAGGCTGGCGGCGGAAAAACAGGTGCAGTACTGGGATGCCCTCATCATTGCCGTATGCGCGGAGCATGGCGTGAAGCAGCTCTACACCGAAGATGCGCCGTCGGCGGCAAAGTTGTTGGGGGTCAAATGTGTTTCGCCTTTTGCCCTGAACTAAGGCGCCGCGGTTGCGCTACCCGGGCAATGCTTCAATGACGCTCATTGCTGCTGCCGCCGGAACAACCTGCACCAGCTTCAATCCCACGGCCTCCAAAAAAATTTGATACTGTGCCTCGGTGCGCTCGAGTCCGGCATGCATCACCATCATGTGAAGATCATTGCACGACGAGTACGCGCATCGCCCTATAGAAAAACTTGGGCATACACTGGACCCCCGGCGTCCATCCGAATCCAGTCGATGAAGTGGTACATGGACGCACTTGCCGCCTTCTCTAGACACGACCGGACGAACAATGACAACGAACATTCTCATCCTCTGTACCCACAACTCCGCCCGAAGCGTGTTGGGCGAGGCGATGCTCA
>JANMUI010000802.1:0-2689 GCA_031391405.1 Betaproteobacteria bacterium | reverse complement strand
CGTGATCGTCCCGCCCGCGGCGCGCATGCCAAGCTCATTTGTTGTAGCCGGCGTCGCCGTGGGAGTCGGCGACCAATCTTGTTATGCGACCCGTTGCTTCGTTGTGAACGCTGTCGGGTCGCCACCCGCAGGTGAGGGTATTGTTGGCCCGCACCACGACGAAATCATGTCATTTATTCACGTTTCTGCGACCTGGGTCCGTCTGCCAGCCGGGTAATTCGCAGGTGACGTGGCATAGTGCGCACTCCCGTTCAGCGCGCGCTAAAGACCGTGCGTCGACCGAATCGCCGAAACTGACACGATTTCGCGTCGCGGTTGGTTCCGAAAGCCTTCGGCGGTGTCGGGGTTCTTCCGACGTGTCGAATTTCGCACGCACGCATTTCAGCCCAAAAAGTCCAATCGGCACAGCCTCGCAACGGCCCGGGCGAAAACCGTCCGAATCGCATTCGTTCGATTGATCTGACGATTCATGAAGCGCTCAAACCGTTTCCCGCAGCCGCTCGGATGCAACGCTGCCTTCAATCGTGGCAAAGGTGGCCCACGCTGTAGAATCCGCGACCGGGCCGGATACGACTTCAGGCGATTCCATGCGGGGAATCCACGACTGAATGCGATTTCCGAGCCGGCTCCCCTTCCCAGTCCTCCCGACCTGCGCCCCGAATGAGCGACAACCCGTACGCGCCACCGACCGCTCAATCGAAGCCTTCGGATATCCCGCCTCGTCGCGGCTCAGCGCCGCTCGCGGTGTTGATTGGATGGGCAACCGACATCGGCGGTACCACCGTCTTCGCCGCACTTGCATTGGTCGTCATTGGCATCCTGATGGGTGGGGGAGGCGCGACCGACGTGGAGCTGATGGCGTTCGAGCGTTCCTCGGGTTGGCAGATGTTCGGCCTGATTTTCGGGATGGGATTTACCTCACTCGGCGGATACATGACGGCACGCATCGCCAATCACAGCGAGTACAAGCTCGCGGCGATCACCGGTCTCATCTCGCTCGTAACGGGCGAAATCCTGATGCAGGCGGGCGAGGTCGACAGCTCGATGTTCTGGGTGCGCCTCGTCGGCTTCATATTCACGCTCCCAGCGGCGCTCGGCGGCGCGTGGTGGTATTTGCAGCGCAAACGCTAAGAATCCTTACGCTGCGATCATGCGACTCTCCACCGAACAAACATTGATCCGCGATAGCGTACGGCGCTTCGCAGAGGACGTGCTCGTCCCAAGATCTGCGCAATGGGACCGCGACAAGACCTTTCCACGCGAAGCGTTGCGGGGACTGGCCGCGCTTGGCCTCTACGGGGTGTGCGTTCCCGAAGAATGGGGCGGCGCCGGACTCGACCATGTGTCGCTCGCGCTTGCGTTGGAGGAAATCGCCGCGGGGGATGGCGCGTGTTCGACGATTCTGAGCGTCAACAATTCGGTTGTCTGCGCGCCCATTCTCCAGAACGGGTCAGCCACCCAGAAGACACGCTTTCTCAAGCCCTTGGCGACAGGTGACCAGCTCGGCTGCTTCTGCCTCACCGAACCCCATGCCGGGTCGGACGCCGCCGCGATTCGCACCACGGCGCGGCGCGACGGTGATTCGTACGTCCTCGATGGCGTCAAGCAATTCGTTACGAGCGGCAAAAACGCCGACATCGCGATCGTTTTTGCCGTCACGAACAAGGATGCGGGCAAGCGCGGCATCAGCGCCTTTATCGTCCCGACCAATACACCGGGTTATGTCGTCGCGCGGCTGGAAGACAAACTCGGACAGCGCGCCTCCGACACTGCGCAGATTGTTTTCGAGAACTGCCGGGTGCCGTCCGAGCATCGACTTGGTGCCGAGGGCGACGGTTATCGCATCGCGCTCTCGAACCTTGAAGCCGGACGCATCGGCATTGCGGCCCAATCGATCGGCATGGCGCGCGCCGCATTCGGTGCGGCCAGACGGTATGCACGCGAGCGCGAATCGTTCGGCCAACCTTTGATTACGCATCAGGCGGTCAATTTTCGATTGGCGGACATGGCCACGCAAATTGAAGTGGCCCGGCAAATGATGTTGCATGCAGCCGACCTGCGTGATGGGGGCCAACCCTGCCTCAAGGAAGCATCGATGGCCAAGTTGTTCGCAAGCGAAATGGCCGAACGCGTGTGTTCGGATGCGATTCAGATCCACGGCGGCTATGGCTATGTGAACGACTTTCCGGTTGAGCGGATCTATCGCGATGTGCGCGTGTGCCAGATTTACGAAGGTACGAGCGATATCCAGCGGCTCGTGATCGGGCGCGCGATCGCGAACGAGTAACGTGAAATCGATCTGTCTTTTTGCGGGCGCCTCGATCGGACAGGATTCCGCCTATGCGGAAGCTGCGAGGGAAACCGGACACCTTCTGGCTGCACGCGGAATCACCCTGGTATTCGGCGGTGGTCGTCGCGGACTGATGGGCACGACAGCTGATGCGGCGCTTGAAGCGGGCGGACGCGTGATCGGCGTGATCCCCGCCTCATTGCAGCGGCGAGAACAATCGTATGCACAGATCGCGCTAACCGAGTTGCACATCGTGTCCTCCATGCACGCGAGGAAGGCGATGATGGCGCAACTATCCGATGGATTTCTCGCCTTGCCCGGTGGCTTCGGAACACTCGAGGAACTCTGCGAAATGACAACATGGACACAGCTTGGGATCCATGCCAAGCCGGTCGTGCT
>JANMUI010000790.1:0-12364 GCA_031391405.1 Betaproteobacteria bacterium | reverse complement strand
CTCCGCATTGCAGGCCGAGCGTAAGGTGGCTTGCCGGGACCGTTTCGCGCGTTACCTTGTTCGCCCCGGGTAGCAGCGCCTTGATGCGATTGACGCCTTCTTCGACGGCCTTGCGCGTACCGCCCTTGTCCTGAATCGTATAGGCATGAAGGTGGTCGTTCCGTTTCTGTCCTTGCGCCGAGAGGAGGTTGTTGATCTGGTTGGCTTCGCAGCCCAATCCCACCAGCAACACCGAATGAAAATTGGCATGGCGGATATAGCCTGCGGTGGTGCGTCGAAGGATGTCGATGGCTTCACCATCGGAGGCCATTCCACACCCGGTCTTGTGGGTGAGGGCGACGACGCCGTCGACATTCGGAAAATCGTCGAGCCGATTCTCGAACTGCCGGGCGATGAGTCGTGCGACCGTCGCAGAACAGTTCACGCTGGTAATGATGCCGATGTAGTTGCGCGTTGCGACGCGGCCATCGGGGCGGACAATGCCCTGAAACGTTGCCTGCGGCGTGATGTAGGCGGTGGGCTTGGCTTCAACGCAGAACGCGTAGTCACGCTCGAAATCACCCATCGATACGTTGTGGACGTGTACATGATCGCCCGCTTTGATGTCGCGGGTGGCAAAGCCGATGATCTGGTTGTACCGCCGCACGGGCTTGCCGGTGCCGACGTCGCGCGTGGCGATCTTGTGCCCGGCCGGAATCAGCACATTGGCGTGCACGTTCTCCTTCACGAGCAAGGTGCCATTCGGTACATCGACCCGCGCGATGACCACATCGTCGGCGGGATTCAGGCGGATGACGATATCGGTGGCTTGCAGCATTGGGGTTCTCCTGGAAGGGTGTCAATGCTAGCCCGATGGCAGGTACGGGGCAAACATTCCTACCTGGCGTTTCATCTCGATCGGTCGCGGCACTGCCGTTTCCACCCTTCCACCCTTTGTCGGGTAAGTGAATTGTATTGCCGTCGCACAATCGCCCTATGCGTTGAGGAGCGAATTTTTCGAGCCAACGACCGACGAGGCCGGTTTCGTTAATCTTGCCCGTGACTCCACGCGATTGCTAAGAGAGCACTATCGTGGTCGGCAGAAGTGAATGCGGTACTTGTCGATGCTGATCGTGTCGATGATGCAGCGGTTGCGGTGTTCCGGGAATTGGCGATACACGATGCCGGGTCGGCATTCGCGCTAGTCCAAATCGGGCCTATACTGCGGGCACGCATAGACGGTATCGACCTACATCATTCAAGGCAAGTGCTATGTCATCCAAACCGATCACGTTCGGCTCCGCGGCACCGTCCCCGTCGTCTCGAGGTGCCGCGCCCACGGGGGGTGTCGGGGTCGGCCCCGATCCGGCGCTCAAGCGACGCCCCGCGTCTCGATCCATTGCCGATCTTCGAAGCAAAAAGCCGAGAAAAACCTCGAAAATATTCGTGCCCCAAGGGAAAGCGGTGACGCACTCTTTCGTCCGTCAGACCGGTACCATCACTGAAATCCACTACAGACCCAGCAAAGGAATCGACGAGTTCGTCCAAAGCGTCGCGAGCGCGACACCGCTCCAGATCGTCGCGCTCGAGCGCGCCGGCGTACGAGGGTCCTTGCTTAAGGATCTTGCCCGGCGCATGGGTCTTGCATCATCGACCTTCTATGCCATTCTCGGGGTCCCCAAGGCGACCGCCGAAAAAAAATCCGCACCGGGCGAAATCCTTACGGGCAGCAGCGGGCAAGCGGCAATCGGCATGGTGAAGCTCTTCGGAATCGCGCAGGGCATTGTCAGCGATAGCACCGCGGAAGAAGCCAGAAAATTCGATGCAGCCAAGTGGCTGGGCCAATGGATCAACAGGCCTCAGCCCTCGCTCGGCGGACGCAAACCGTCGGAATTGCTCGACACGCCCACCGGTGTCGAAGTCGTCGCACGCTTGCTCGGATCGATCGAGAGTGGCGCGTATCAGTGAAGCTGTGGCGAATCGCCGCAGAAACACGGCAGTACTCGGCCGATGACTTGAGCGGAACCGGCGCCGCAAAGCATCCGGGGCGCTGGAACAACTACGGGGAAGCTGTCGTCTACAGCGCGCCGACCATTGCACTTGCCGTGCTCGAGACGTCCGCGCACATCGACGACGCCGGGTTGCCGTTGAACCGTTTTCTCGTCGAAATCGACGTGCCCGACAGGATATGGGCACGCAGGGCGTCGGTCGACATCAATGCACTGCCTCCCACTTGGGCTGCCATACCCGCCGGTCAAGGCAGCGTGAGGGTCGGTTCTGCATGGCTGACCTCAGGTCGAACCGCGATTCTGCTCGTGCCCTCGGTGATCGTTCCGGAAGAGCGTGCAACGCTTATCAATCCTCGCCACTCCGACGCGGGATCGATCACCGCTCACGCGGCACGCGTATTCGAGTACAACAGATTATTCCGATCTTGATGCGGTCATAGAACCGAGCTGCATGGGACCCAAGACTGGTAGCGTATCGTAGCGTTGGCGGATTGCACTGAGCATTCGAAGCGAAGCGATCTACGAGCAACGCCAGTACCGTACGGTTGACCGGGCGCTCCTGTACACGGAGGCGATCGAGGCCCATTTGGTAGGGCGTCTGGGCGAATTGTTCGAGCTGGATTACGTTGCGGAAGTTGGGTTAGCCCGCCGCTGTCATCTTCATCAATTTCAACGCGTTGCCGAAGTAGATCTTGCGCTTGTCCTCGTCCGACAAATTGAGGTCTTCGATCGAGCGGATCCCCTCGCGAATGAACATCGGCCCGCCCTCCGGATCGAACGGGCAGTCACTTGCAAAGACGACCTTGTCGGCGCCGAAAAAATCCAGGCCGCAGCGCAACGCCGAGGCCGAGCCGCCCAGCACCGTGTCGCCATAGAACATCTTGAAGTACTCGATGGGGGGCTTCGACATGCGCTTGAGGATTGCGCCGTAGTCTTCGTCGGCGGTGCGCGAGCCAAGCTGTGCCCAAAGCGTTTCGGCGCGCCCGGCGAAATACGGAATCATCCCGCCACAGTGATGGGTGATGAGCCGCATGTTGGGCAGCTTGTCGAGCATGCCCGAGAACACCATCCGCGCCAACGCCACGCTCGTCTCGAACGGCCAGCCGAGCACTTGCCAAATTTCGTACTTGGACTTGGTTTCGTTCACATAATCGGGGCGCGTGGCGGGCCGTGCGGGATGCATCCAGATCGGCACATCGTGATGATTTGTCGCGCGCTCGAATAACGGGAGAAACTCGGGTTCATCGAGCGGACGACCGTTCACATTCGACAGTACCTGTACCCCGCGCGCGCCAAGCTTCTCGATCGCGCGATCCATCTCCTCGAGCGCAGCCGGCACATTGTTCATCGGCAACGACGCGACGAACGCGGGAAATTTCTTCGGCCACTTCGCGCAGATCGCGGCAAGCTCGTCGTTGGCGATGCGTGCCAGCTCCGGTGAAAGGTCCGGCCCGCCCACCATCTCAGGACCAGGCAAGGACAGCGTGAGAACCTGCTGCACGTCGGGCCACTGCTCGAGCATTTGCACGCGGGCGTCCATATCCCACAACATGCGGATGCTGGTCATGCGTTTCACCATGCCCGCATCTTTCATGTGCTGCTTCATCAGCTCCAGATACCTCGGCGTCATGACGTGATTGAAGATATCGATCTTCATGGTGTGCCTTGTGGTGTGCGGTAATAAATGGGGATGCGACCGTGTAGTATCCGGGAGCTTGGCATCGACACAAGTGCGCTGTCAAACCCGATGTTCAGCCCTGTCGATATCCAGCCCATGTACGTGTGATCACTTATGCAAGAATCGCAGCGAACGCGTGTCCTCATTGCCGGTGGTGGTCCGGCCGGCTTGATTACTGCGATCGAGCTTGGTCGTCGTGGCATTCCATGTCTGCTCGTCGAGGATGATCCCGGCCCGCCGCAATTTCCGAAGGCGAATGCGACCACGTCGCGCTCGATGGAACACTATAGGCGCCTTGGCTTTGCCGCGGAGATTCGTGCGCTTGGCATGCCGGCCGACTATCCGCAGGACATTACGTATTTCACCCGCTACGCAAACCATGAGCTTGCGCGGGTGCGAGGCCGCTCACGTCGCGAGGCCGAAGCGGCACGTGAGGACGCACACTCGCGCTGGCCGACTCCCGAGCCGTTGCATCGCACGCAGCAGATGTATATCGAAGCGGTTCTCAAGCGGCAGGCCGAGCGGTGGCCATCGGTTGATATTCGCTTTGGTTGGCGTCTGGTTGGACTCGAGTCGCGGCAGGAAGGCGTCACCGCGCGCATCGAAGACATCGCGAACGGCCGCGAACAATCGATCGAATGCGACTACCTGGTGGGCTGTGATGGTCCACGATCGCTCGTGCGCACATCGGTTGGCATCGAGTATCAGGGCTGGGCCGGCGAGGCGCGTGATTTCATGGGCGGACGCATGCTCGCCTCCTATTGGCGCGCGCCGGCTTTCTACGATGTGGTACCGCCCCGTCGCAGTTGGCAGTATTGGGCGATCAATCGCGCCTGTCGCGCCTTCACTGCCGCCATCGACGGCGAGGGCCTCTTTGTCCTGCATGCCCAGTTGCCGCGTGGAATCGAGCCATCGGACGCCTATGCGCGCGAGCTGATAACGCTTGCCACCGGCCGCGAATTTCCCCTGGAGTTGATCGCCACCGCGACCTGGACCGCCGGGTTTACATTGGTCGCCGAGCGCTATGCCGATCCGCACGGGCGGGTGTTCCTCGCGGGCGATGCCGCGCATTTGTTCACGCCCACCGGCGGACAGGGCTACAACACGGCGGTCGATGATGTCGCGAATCTTGGCTGGAAGCTCGCCGCCACGTGCGCGGGTTGGGGTGGTCCGCAGTTATTGTCGACCTATGATGCGGAACGCAAGCCGATCGGGCATCGCAACACCGGGTTCGCGCGCGCTATGGCCGATTCGATTGGTCGAATGACAATACCAATCGAGCTTGAAGACGACTCACCCGCCGGAGCCGCTGCCCGCGTCACGCTCGGTCGAGCGCTGACCGATCATTGCAATCGCGAGTTCGATATTCCCGGCATTCATTTCGGCGTGTTCTATGGCGGCTCTTCGATTATCTGCGGCGATGGCACCGCCGCGCCCGCCGATGATTGGCATCACTATGCGCCGCACGCGACACCAGGGGCCCGCGCACCGCACCTCTGGGTCGGCGACGGTGTATCGATCTTCGATCGCTTCGGCCGGGATTTCACGCTGCTCCGGCTAGGCCGCGCACGCTCCGATACCGGTGCACTCGAAGGCGCTGCGGCGAAGCGCGGTGTTCCGCTCGCCGTCGTGGATGAGCCAAGCGAAGAAGCCCGCGATCTCTATGGCGCGGATCTGGTGCTCGTGCGGCCGGATCATCATGTGGCCTGGCGTGGCAATCGTCTCACCGACGCTGCAGCGCTGATCGACACCGTTACCGGTTCTAGGAGTCTGCGCGGCAGTGCGCGCACACTCCTTTAAGCAGACGCAATTCTTCAGGAGAACGACGCTTGACAAGCGAAATTCGCTTGAATTCGGCGTTATTGTTTGGCGCGTTCGCGCTAATGAAGGCACGTAGCTTCTGCCATCAGGAATCTGCGCGGTCCGCCGCGCAGATTCCTAGCTCACCCCTCGCGCGTCGCGTGTGAGACGGCTGTGATCACCGCGCGTAAGGCGGTTGCGATCAGTTGGTGCGCTGCCGTGGGCCCAACGTTCGCAAGTGGAACTTCCCGTCATTGTTGAAAAGCCATGTTTCGGTGATCTCGACGAGGCCACCGCTCAACATCGACGAATCCGGTACCGGCACCGCACCGGCGCGCTGCAAGCTGTTGCGTGCAAGCCGGTCGGCGTCCGATTCCGGCGTGCGCAGTGTCTTGACATTGCGGACCGAGCCGCTCGCGTCAACATTGAATTGCAGGACGACAACGGCACGCAGCAACGGCTGCAACTCGCCCGCAACAACGCTTCCGGTATTTGAAGAAAAGATGTGTCGAGCCAGTGCCCGCTTGTACTCATCGATCGACCGATAGGTGGGCGATGGTGTGGGCCGTGCAATCGCAACGACGGGCGGAGGAGGAGGAGGCGGCGGCGGCGTCGGGGCGGCGACCGGTGGCGGTACGGGCTGGGGAATAGGCTGCGGTGGACGCTGTTCCACGACGGGTGTGCACGCGAATTGAATAGCGGCAACCATCGCTCCTGCGATGCCGGCGCGCCAAGTCTTGCTGATCGAATGTTCCATTGGCCTTCCCTACTCAATGCACTGCATGCCGGCGTGCGCTCAGACAACGCGACGAGGGTTGATCCTTGAATGATCGGATCGAGCGCGTAAGTGTCCGTCCTCCGCCACGAGGTTCAAAGTTAATCCTTCTCACGTCCGAAATTTGCGGATGAACGGTGAGCCCCAATCTTGAGAGAAATCAGCGCGGCTGAATCCGCCCAAGCCACCGGTTAGCGGTTCGATCAAGTCACCCGATCTGAGGATCACTTGTCCATCACAGATCTGAAATTGCCAACGCAATCATTTCGCTCGCACCGTGATCGGCCGAGTACAATCGGCATCATAAGCATAAGCAACCGGAGGCTCTCTGTTGGCTTGGTTATCCGAACCACCGACCGTTTCCGCGCAAGGCGAGCGCACTTCCCCGGCTACGCCCAAAGATCGTCTCATTGCACTCCTCGACTACATCGAAAGAGTCGAGCGTTTGCATCGCAAGCCTGCTTTCATCGTCCCCGCCGAGTTCTATTGCGCATACGAAGAAGAATTGCAAGGCTTGCCCGGCATCGAATTCAATCTCACCGCCGAAGGCGACGAGCTTTGGATGCGCGTGTCGCCCTTGCAAGCAGGAATGCCACCGCCTGTTCCCGATGCGCTGCAGCGCTGGGTCATCACCTCGAACGGGTTGGATCAAGGGCCCACCCTGCGCGATTCCATTACCGAGCGTGCATCCAATGAGTCGCGTCATGCGCAGGTGATCGAGCGGCCCCCGACTCTGGACGCAGCATTTGCCGCGTATCGCGCTGCCTGGTCGGCCTGGGCCGAGGCGGAACGTCCGCGCCGGCGCACGATCACCGCATACAACCAGCTCCTGTTCATTCACCGTTTGATCGAATCCGAAGGGATCGAGACGCCGGTCGAGTTGATGTGGGGCATCGGCGTCGCACTTTGGAAGCACGGCAGCGGACAGAACATCGTGCATCCGATCATCACTGTCCCGGTCGAATTGCGGCGCGATGCGCGCACCCTCGCTCTGGAGATCCGACCGCGCAGCGCTGCGCCCGCGCTCGCAGCGGACCCGTTCCACGCGCTCGGCGTCGCGGGAATAACGCAGCTCGAATCCGCATGGCGCGCGCATCAAGGACGCGCCGAGGGCGGCATCCTTCCCTTTCAATCGGGTACCTTCGAGCCGGTTCTGCGCGCTGCGGTCGAACATCTCGATGGGTCCGGTCGATTCTGGCCGGACGTGAATACTGAACGCGCGAATCGCGCGCTGCCTGATCGCACGGCACAGTTGACTATCACCGATACCTGGGTCATCTACGCACGAAGGCGGTCCGCGAATTTCCTGATCGACGATCTTCAACGTTTGCGCGGGACGCTCGCGGAGGCCGCCGACATTCCAGGCGGAGCCACGAAGCTCGTCTCGCCGCCCGACCCGATCGTGCGCAGCAAGCGCCCCGTTTATTTTCGCGGGCTCTCGTACACCGGTGAGACCCTCGATCCAGGCGTCGAAGTGCGGGAGCTTTATTTTCCGAAGCCGTACAACGCGGAGCAGGTCTCGATCATCCAGAAGCTTGAGAGCGCGGACGGCGTGGTCGTGCAAGGTCCGCCCGGCACGGGCAAGACCCATACGATCGCCAACATCATCTGCCACTATCTTGCGAACGGCCGAAGGGTGCTGGTGACTTCCAAGGGCGATCCTGCCCTCGCCGCGTTGCAGGACCATCTGCCTGATGCCGTGCGTCCGTTGGCGGTGTCGTTGTTGACCGACGAGAAGGACGGCATGCGGCAGTTCGAGCAGGCCGTGCAGAAGATCGCGACGAACATCGCGCGGCTCGATCCGACCGAATCCGAGCGCGAGGTGGCGGTCGCCTCCGCACGCATCGATGAATTGCATACCCGGCTTGCATCGGTCGATCAGGAAATCTCGCGCTGGGCAAAGCTGCATCTGAAGCGGGTCCGCTTCCAGGGTCGCGACATGCTGCCCGACGAATTGGCTCGCCACGTACTCGAGCGGCGCACCGACTACGCATGGATGAAGGATCGCCTGAGCGCACAGGGTGCCGAACCAAAATTCGCCGATGCCGATATTGCATCGGCGCGCAAGGCCCGACTGGCGGTGGGCGCTGAACTCCCCTATCTCGGTGTGGAGCTGCCGGCGATCGAACGCTTGCCGACGGCGAGCGCGATCGGTGCGCTACATGATGAATTGATGAGCGCGGGGCGGCTGGCGACCCGCATGCGGGAGGAAAGAACGCCGCCGCTTGCCGATTCCAGGCCGGAGACGTTGCTCCGTGCCGAGGGCCTTTTCGCGCTGGCCAAAGAAACCCTTGCATTACACGATCGCGCGTTTGCGAACGAGAATCCGGGTGCCCGCGCAGCCTATGCACTCTACCGTTCCTCGCATGGCCCATCGATCAAGCATCTCGATGACCTGCTTCAGGCGATGGCACGATTGGATGAAGTCCGCCGTGCTTTCGTCGAGCGTCCCGTCGAGATCCCCGACGATGCCGAGATCGATGCTGACTTCGTGGATGCGATCGCGCGTGGGGCGATCGGCAAGAATCCGCTTGGCATGGTGCCGTTCGGCAAGCGCCATCTCAAGCTGAAGCTCGCGAGCGTGAGGGTCGGGGGGCTGCAAGCGGAGAACACCGCCGATTGGCAACACGCCCACGCCTGGACCGATTGCCTGAAGGAAGCCCGCACCGTGGTTGCGCAGTGGAACGCAACCGCGCGCGAAGCGGGCCTTACATTGATCGATCCCGCCCCACACGAGATGCTTCGCCGCCTTGCCGGTGAAGCGGAGTTGCTCGCATTGGTGAAGGCGATCGCGACGGAGCGCGAACCCCGCCTGGAGGCGTTGGCGCAGCAGGTGTTCGGCTCCGAGGTACGGTTGCGCACTTTGGGCGAAGGGCGCGCCGGAATCGAGCGCCTGGCCGCAAGCGTCGGGCGTCACCTGGAGCGCCAGCAACTCGCGGGATCATCGAACCTCCTCAACGAGCTGTTAGGGCTTTGCACCGGACGCGGTGGCGCCGTGAACGAATCGATGCGCGCATTCCTGTCGAACGCGCTCGGCAAACGAGGCATGACGTCCATGCAGGCCGCCGAGCGCTGGGGGAATTTGCGAACCGAATTGCGCCGCCTGGCCGGACTGCGCGCCGCCTTCACCCGGCTGGATCGCGTCGCCAAACTGGTGGCCGAATCGGGTGCCATCCAGTGGTCGGAGAAGTTGCGGACCGTGCCTGCGCTCGATGGTTACGACCCGTGGACCCCGCCCGATTGGAAGGATGCCTGGCAATGGCGGCAGATCGCGACAGTCCTCGAATCGATCGACGGACGCGAGCCGCTCGCGCGGTTGCAGAAAGCGCGGGGAGAGATCGAGGACGATCTTGCCCGTGCATACCAGCGCCTGGTCGAACAGAAAACCTGGTTGCAGGTGAGCCGCAACTCGCCCGATGCGGTGAAGTCGGCCCTACAGGCCTATCTCAATGCCGTGCTGCACATCGGTCGAGGGGCTGGTATTCGCGCAAACCGCTACCGCAACGAAGCGCGTCGCGCAATGCTCGAAGCGTACCGTGCAGTACCTTGCTGGATCATGCCGCACTGGCGCGTGTCGGAAACATTGCCACCCGAAATCGGCAAGTTCGACCTGGTGATCGTCGATGAAGCAAGCCAGTCGAATATCTGGGCGCTCCCCTGTTTGCTGCGGGGCGCGAAAGTTCTCATCGTGGGCGACGAGAAGCAGGTCGCACCCGACGGGGTCGGTCTCGCCGAAGACCGCATCGTCGATTTCAAGGATCGGTTTCTCAGGGGCCAGGTCTATGCCGACCAGATGACGCCTGAAAAATCGCTCTACGACCTGGCGCGTGTCGCGTTCGCCGGTGACATGGTGATGTTGCGCGAACACTTTCGCTGTGTCGCGCCGATCATCGAATTTTCGCGGCGCGAGTTCTATGGCGATGCGATTCGACCATTGCGCGTTCCGCGCGCGTCCGAGCGCCTCGATCCGCCGCTCATAGATGTGTTCGTGCGTGGCGCCATGCGGCGTGGATCGGTCAACGATGCCGAAGCGCGGGCGATCGTCGCGGAGATCAGGTCGATTCTCGCCGATGCGCGTTGCGCAGGGCGCACCATCGGGGTCGTGTCCCTGCTGGGACTCGAGCAGGCGCATCGCATCTTCGATCTGATTCGCGACGGGATTCCAGCCGAAGCGATCATCGCGCGACGCATTACGGTGGGCGATGCGCGAACCTTTCAGGGCAAGGAACGCGACATCATGCTGTTGTCGATGGTCGCCACGCATGATCAAAATGCAACCGCTATGGGTCCGATGTTCGAGCAGAGCTTCAACGTGGCTGCCAGTCGTGCGCGCGATCGCATGGTGCTGTTCCGATCGGTCGAGCTCGGGGATCTGTCGACGCTCGACTTGAAGGCGCGCCTGATCGAACATTTCGCCATTCCCATCCGGGACGCCCGGTCCACGGCGGCCCACCTGCGCGAGCAGTGCCAGACGATGTTCGAACGGGAGCTCTTCGATGTGATGTCGGCGAAGGGCTACCGGGTGTGGCCGCAGGTGCGCGCCGGCGTGCATGCGATCGACCTGGTCATCGAAGGCGAGGACGATCGGCGACTGGCCATCGAATGCGACGGTGATCGGCACCAGGCCACCGATCTCTGGGTCGCCGACATGGCGCGGCAGCGTGTGCTCGAGCGCGCCGGTTGGACGTTCTGGCGCTGCTTCGCGTCGAGCTTCACCTTGCAGCGCGACGCGGTGGTGAACGACCTGATCGCGCTTCTGGAAAAGATGAAAATCCGACCGATCGGGGAAGCCCAATCAAGCCGGGCAATCTACACGGAGCATCGCGAGATCACGGCACCGGTCGTGCAGGCGCCGATGCTCGAAATGGTGTCGATTCGCGCAGCGCGCGTCCAAGCCATGCCGCGGTAGACGAACCCTGGAGCAAACACGACGGCTCGATGGACACAACGGTCTCTACAATTCACTCGGTGAGATCGCCGCGCCCGTTGTGTCGTCACGATGAAAGTCAACTCTGCAATAGGGCCTCCCCGCGATAGGCTTGTCCGATTGGGCTACGAGCTCATTGAGAGCGGGACTTACCGTGCGACGGCGATCGCTGCGCCCAACGCC
Source organism: Betaproteobacteria bacterium (assembly GCA_031391405.1). Classification (GTDB taxonomy): domain Bacteria; phylum Pseudomonadota; class Gammaproteobacteria; order Burkholderiales; family SG8-39; genus SHXR01. The sequence goes on along the minus strand of JANMUI010000790.1, from coordinate 1,013 downwards.
CCAAATGAGCTGCAGCTGACGAGCGTAGCGAGGAGGGGATCGCGAGCCAGCGAAGCACGCTTGCGACTGTCAGCTCGATTTGGATGTTAGACCCCGCTGTTTCACGAAACGCACCTCTACCCGATAGCCGAGTGCCTTGGCATATCTTTGAAGCGTAGCGAGCGACGGCGAATGCCTGGCGGTACCTGACTCCAGCCGCGCAATCGCCGATTGCGTGGTGCCCACTCGCTCGGCAACCTGTGCTTGCGTTAGCCCTGAGGCGGCGCGTGCCTTGAGCACTTCGTCGAGGAACGCAAATTCCTCGGCAAGGGCATCGTACGCCCTTCTGACGGCCGGGCGTGTCAGCGCCCTGGACTTGAACTTCTTAAACGAGCTAGCCATCTTTGACTTCCTTCATTCGCTTCCGCGCGATGTTTAGCTCCTTCAGGGGAGTCTTTTCCGTTTTCTTGATGAATTGATGGAGCATCATGATCTGGCGCTCGGCTATGGTGCAATAGAGCACGCGGGCAATGCCTTCTGCCGCCTTGAGGCGCAACTCGAACAGCCCATTTCCTATAGCCCGCGTATGCGGCATACCCAGGTCGGGACCGTAGACCTCCATGCGTTCGGCGTAGCGTAAGAATCGCGCGAGAAACCCGGCCGGCAATGCCTGGATTTCGGCCTCGACCCGCTCGCTGTAGAAGGTGATCTTCCAGTTCACAGACGGAGTATAGCAAATGCGCTATGCGAGCAACAAGCGCGCCGCTTTTTTGCGGGGTCTAACGCCCCAGTTGAGGGGCCGGCGAGGAGCAACGCGACGAGCGTACCGCGAGCAAGCGAAGCGCCGCTGGTGAAGCGTTGGGTGCAAGGCATGGTTCAAGTAAGCCGCTGCGCGGCAGCGCATTGGCGCACCGTTAATTCGATCGTCGCGTCGTGGGTTGTGCGCCCGCCCCGCTAGCCAATCTTCGCAGTCTTTGATCTGCTCAGTCTCCCGAGGTGTGCCGCCTCGGGCAATTCCCATTTGAACTGAGGAG
>JANMUI010000768.1:0-14986 GCA_031391405.1 Betaproteobacteria bacterium | reverse complement strand
GGGGCATCCGCCATGCGACGCTCCTGCGGTTGATCGATGGACGCTACAAAGCAGCGATTGCACTGTTGACGACGCTGAACGCGATCCGCTCCTGTTCCAGACGAATTCTTACACCGAGGCGGTCGCAACGGAGATCATCGTAGAGCGCCGCTTCGGCGGGCGCGAGTCCCGGCAGATCGACGACCGTGCGGGCGTCGAGCGGCTCTTCCGTCCACAGATTCTGATGCGCATAGAGCGTTTCGCGGTCCATCAGCAAAGACCGGACATTCGGCAGAAAGCTCCGTAGCCGGGAGAGGATCGCAAAGCCATGCGTATCGATGTCGCCCCAGTACCACGTCGCGCGCTCGCGCAGCCAGTGAACCGTTTCGAGACGCTCGATCGCATAACCCGCGCCAAAGATCGCCATCGCGCCTGCCCGTGGCGGCACCGTCAGGAAACTCACCTTGTTCTCCGTGATCACGACTCTTTCGCACGCCGGTGCATAGCGCACGAATTCCGCAAGCGGAACCGTGGCATCGCTGATTGCGCCGTCCCATGCGTGCGACGGAGCGAGCCAGCGAAAGCGGATCAATGGTTCGTCGTATCGCAAGCCGTAGCGACGTTCAAATCCCGGGTCGGCAAATCCCTTGACCTCCGCATCGATGTGCGTCGCTGGCAGGAGTTGATCGAGCCAATCGCGCAACACGCCGCGGTGCGTCTCGATAAATTTGCTGTCGACACCGGCGATGCCAAGCTCGCGCGCGAATCGCATCGGACGGGGATGCCGCTCCAGGAACCGAGCGACCGCGAGCATTTGATCGAGGCTTTCTTCACGCGCGAGCGCAACCAGTGGATGCGCTGCGAGCCACCCTATCAATCTGGGTTCGGTCGCGCGCAACCATGCATCGATGCGTCGAAATCGATCGAGTGCGCTCTGTTCGCCGATATCCGCGACCAGGTCGTCCAGCGCGACATACTCGATCCGCTCGGGCTTGCGAATCGTGCCGAGCTTTGCATGTGCGCTCGCTTGGGCAGTCAGAGAATACCCGCTGCCGCGATGTTCCTTGCTGTCCGATTCGAGCCGCGCGGCCCATTCGCGCAGTGCCGCGAACTCACTGAGCCATGCCGATGCCGACGGCTTGCGAAAGGGGATGACGAACGGAAACAGCGACTCACCGGTGACGATCGAGCGCAACACTTGGCCGCTGTCCCAGAGTTTGCGCGCCCGCAGCCGGATCTCCGCCGGCTCGATCATGCGGCGCTAGGAATCTGCGCGGCGCGCCGTGCGGATTCCTGAACGAATTCCTTCCTGCGTTCCCGGTACTCCTCGACCGTAAGGTTTTGCACCATCGATTGCGCGCCGCCCTCGTTATGGACGAAATGCACCACGGCGATGTAGTCCTCGATCACGGCGATCTTCTGCAGCGGCGTCACGATGAGCAATTGGAGATCGAGCTTGCCGAACAGCTCGAGCCCGTAGCGGGTGCTCTCATCGGAGCCGCGCCCGAACGCCTCATCGATCATGACGAAGCGAAAGCGCTCGCGCCGCAGCGCCGCTTCGCCGAGCCCGAATTGATAAGCAAGTGCCGCCGCGAGAATCGTGTAAGCGAGCTTCTCCTTCTGCCCGCCTGATTTCCCCGACGAATCCCGATAGAGCTCGCGCTCGTTGCCGTCGGCCCGCCAGCGCTCGGAGGCGCCGAACTCGAACCAGTTGCGCACGTCGGTCACCTTGTCGCGCCAACGCTGGTCGAGGTCTGCTTGTCCGGCACGTCCGGCGAGCCGTTCCACCAGCGCCTTCACCTGGAGGAACTTCTGCTCGGTGTAAAGCGCACCGTCCCCGTCAACATCGCTGATGCACGCCCGCAGGCTCGTCTGGAAGTCGCGCACCTCCGCGTCCGCCGTCACCATGGCGACAATCTGGATGTACGTCCCCTCGGCGCGATCGTATTCGATGCCGGCGAGCGACTCGTTGATCGTGCGAATGCGGGCCTCGATCTCATGACGACGTTTCTGAAGATGCGCCTGGAACGCGGCCATGCTGTTGATCGTTTCCTTGTTGAGCAGGTCCTTGAAGCGGGCCTCGAAACGCGGCAGATCATCGTCACGCAGGCTTTGCAGGACGCGACGATACTCGGGCAACGCTTCGGTGCGTGCGTCCATCTCTACGGATTCGGCCGGGTAGGCCTGCTTGTAGCGCTGCATGTCACGCACGATGTGCTCGCGTATCCGCTCGCCCGCCTTCTGATTCGAGTCGATGTGTCCCTGCAGCGCCTCGCGGACGCGCCGCTCGCGCGCATCGAGCAAGCGCAGCTCAAATTCCTGGGCACCCGCAAGCTCCTGATCGATGGCTGCAAGCCGATCCGCGGTCGGCGGTTCGATCGTCACTTGCCGAGTCTCTTCCTCCGCGCGCACCCGCTCCTCCTCCGCGGTATCGATCCGGCTGCGCAGAGTGCCGAGTTCGCGCGCTTTCTCCTCGCGCTCAGCGTCCATGCGAGCGTACTCGGCGTCGAGCCCGTCCAGGCGTTCGCGCAGCGTGCGCAGCTGGTCATTGGAGGACGTGAGGGCGCGGAGCTCATCGCTGAGTTTCTCGATCGCGCCCACGGTTGAACGCCAATCGATACGCGCGAAGTCATCGAGCGTGGCGAGCTGCGCGGCGGCGCGAATCTGCAACTCGCAGGCATCGCTGCGCTTGCGTACCGATTCGCGCGCTTTGTTGATGTCGACGAGACGCCGTCTCAACTCGCCAAGCTCTGCCTCCAGCACCTTCAGCTTCGCGCGATTGTCCCAGCCGAGCACGAAGCGCGCGCGATCGTCGATGCGGAAACGATCGTCCTTCTCATGACGCCGATCCTGCGTCTTGATCTGGCCGGTGCGCGTGATCGCTCGCGGCAGACGACCGAGCTCGTCGAGTTCCTCGCAGCACACATGATCGAAATGCTCCCGGAGCTCCCGCTCCAGAAACGCATAGAAGCCGCTGTCCGGTTTGATCGCGAGCTTGCGGGCGACCGATTGCGGCGCGGTGACGCGGGTCGATGGTCGCGCCGTTTCCTCGCGCACGCGGAGGTACACCAGCCGCCCATGCAAGTGGGTGCGATCGACATAATGACTCACCTGCGGATAGAGCGACTCGGGAACGAGCAGACTCAACCCCAATCCGTGCATGAGGCGTTCAATCGCGCCTTCCCACGCGGCTTCGTCCGAACGAACTTGCAACAGCTCGCCCGCGAACGGCAGCTCCTCGGGTGTCTTGCCGAGCACCTCGGCGAGCGCGTCCCGGATCGCGATGTTCGCGCCCGGAATATTGCTCGCACGCTTGCGAAGCGATTGGATCTCGTCAGCGAGGAGTCGGGTGCGTGTGTCGAGATCCTTGAACTCGACGCCACGGTCGATGGCCTCGCGATCGAGCGCCTGCTTCTCGGTTTGCAACGCCTGCATGCGGGTGCTCGCCGCCTGCACGGACGCTACAAAGCCATCGAGCGTCGTCGCGGGTCGCACGCCGAGTGCCGCGCAGAGCTTGCGATAATCATCGTCGTCTTTCTGCCGTCGGATGCGCTCACCGCCAAGCCGGGCGATCTCCGCTTCGATCTCGCGAATCCGTGCGCCGCCTTGCAGCTCGATGGCAGCGCGAAGATCGCCGCGCTCGCGGGACAACGCTTCCAATCGGCGCTTGGTCTCCGATAAGCGATGCTCGAGGCGTTCAGCTTCGTGCCCGAGCAGCTCGATGCGCGCAACGAGCAGGCGCACGCGATGGCCCGCGAACCACGGCGCGAGGGATTCCCGGGCGACGCGCAACGCGCCGACGTTCGCCTCGATCTCTTCGAGCCGGTCGCCGTTGGCGGCGATCGGAATCAACGCCTCGATTCTCTGGCGTGCCCGCACGACCGCTTCGTGCGCGCGGTTCAGGTTCTCGAAATTGTCGATCAGCGCGCGTATCCGCTCGACCGTATCGTCGTCTTCCAGCATGTGCTGCCGAACGAAGTCGGTGATGTTGTCGACCTTCTTCATCGACACGGTCTGATAGAAGAGATCGAGCGCCTGCGGCTGCGAAATCCCGAGCTCGCGCCTGAGACGCGATCCATATTCCTCGAAGCTGTCGAAGAGGGCAAGGCGGCGGTTCGACCGCAGCCTCTTTCGCAGGGCCTGGATGTCTTCGCCGAATCCGGTGAATGCATCCGCGATCGAAAGATCGAGCCCGGGACCGACGACATAGAAGCGCCCGGGCTGGCGCTCGGCCTCGTTGATCCAGAACACCTGCGCCAAGGTCACCGTCTTGCCAAGCGCACGATCCTCGAAGACGCCAAGAATCGTGCTGTAGCTGCCTTCGCCGCGAAGCGCCTGGGCTTGGGTGCCACCAGTAAGCGCGTTCGCGACGCTGCGGTACTCGCCGCGCACATACGAGGCGAGCGTGCGTTCACGCGCTTCCGCACCGGCGGCCTTGTTGAAGGTGATCCGCCGCGGCGACACCAGGAGCGAAGTGATCGCATCGACCAAGGTCGATTTCCCCGAGCCGATGTCGCCGGTAAGCAGCGCATTCTCTCCATCCGGCGTGATGCGCCAGACGCGTCCGTGGAACGTTCCCCAGTTGAGCACCTCGACGCGGACCAGCCGGAAGCCCGGTCGCGCAGGAGTCTGCGCCGCAGAGCGCGCAGACCCCTCTAAGTAGACGCTACTTTTCGGCTGATCTACGGATTGCATGGTTGAGCTGGGTGATGCTGGCGGTGTTGCTTGGTTCATTCGCGAATGCCATCAGGAATCTGCGCGGTCCGCCGCGCAGATTCCTCAATCAAGTCGTTCGGCATGTTCACGGTAGACCTCTTCCCACGCGGCGAGCCGGTCGGCATCCACGAATGCACGCAGGATACGTCGAACTTCGAAGGTGTTCTCGTCGTCTTTCAGCGGCGCGACAAAGCCGAGATCCTCCACGCGGCTGATGTGCTGCGCGATCCGGTCGGTGAGCTTCGCATCGTTCGTGGACGAGGGCAAGAACGTTCGCATGAGCTCCACGATCTGATCGCGCGTGAGCACGAGCCTCGTGTCACCGGCCAATGCGTCGTGTTGCGCAAGCCGCTTGCGCAACAACACCAGCAGCAGACTCACCGGGTAGCTCAATTGCCGGCGCGGGATGAGGCGTGGCTGATCGTCGCTGCCATCGCCCGCATCGGTCTCATCGATCTGACGCACATAGGCATAGCCCTCGGCTTCGTCGATCACGAGCGTAAGAGCGAGCACGCGCAAGTAATCGCGGGCAGGGCCTTGCGTGGCGAGGAGCTTCCGCCACAACTCGGGCGTCTGATCGCGATAGACCACGCCGCGCAGCAGGTTCACCACGACGGTGGGGAGCGACGAGGCTTCGATGGCAGGGGATGCGGGCGAAGACATGTGAATCGAGAGCCGGTGAGTGTGGCTAAAGGGAAAGCTGAGGGCCAACCAAAATTTGCCTCCGTCTATCCGGCACCGTCATATCGGTAACTCTTCGGATTATCGGGCTTACCCGTCAAGCGCATCGCATGCCCGCAGAAGTGTTTCCGCATATGCGAACGCGGCGGTCCGAACACATGCCTCCGTAAGCACCAATAGCCAGACACAAAGCATCACCATTGAAGCACCTATCGAGACGACCGCTTCGGAGGGCATGGTCGCAAACGCGCCCAAGTTCCATGGCTGAGTTGATGAGAATGAGATTACGCCTTGTACGATGAGAACCCATGCAAACGCGACTATGACAACTACCAATCCAACGGGTCTTAGCCCAAGCGCGTTTCGACGAAATCCGTAGGAAATGTTTTCCGCGAACAGCAGACCGAACTTCTCTGTATCGCGCGTCTGGTTCAATAGCCAGCGGACCCCCGATTGATAAACGTCGTCGGCGGCTCTGGAATCGCTCAGTTCCTGAGCCTCATCAGGAAATGCCGTATTGATCCTGCGACTAAGGAACGCGTGGTATCGGCGCTTAGTCACACCCTCAATAGTCTCGTCCGTGTGGCGCAGCAGTTGAGTAGACGGCTTGCCGCCCCAGTTTTTGAACAGCTTCGGTTCGAGCTGCTTCCCTCTCTCACGACATATGTTGGCGAGAAGGTAAAGCCCTCCGCATGAGGCAATGAGTACTGCGATGTTCGTCAGAACCGACAGCGCGGACCCGTAAAGTACCCATATCGCCAGAACCATTGGTAGCAATGCAAGTAGCGCCGGCCAAAGTCGCGCTTTTCGCTCATAGGGGTCCGTGACCCTGGCCAATGCATCACTCAATCCCATGATTCCACCCGCTCCGAAAACGGCATAGAGTCGACGCCAACCCATCCGTCACGACTTGGCATGTTGTAGTGGTGCCATGTGGATTGGCCTTTTGTGGCGATGAATTTGGCGCCCCTGCGAAGAAATGCGTTGACCACCATCTTACGAGGATGGGTCGTTGATTCCTTTCCTGCCGACACGAATGCGGTCTTCGAGGTCACGCAGTCATTTGATGCCTTTCTCGGCCCTACAATCCGGTCAAGTACGCTGGTCGAAACGTTGTGCCGGCTCCCGTGGTGGGGCACCTGAACGAAGCGCAGGCTTCTCGGAAGGTCAGCGAGTTGCGACTCCGCGAAATCTGCCGTAGCTGACAACGCACGGACCCCGGCGTCCCCAGTCAGCAAAATTCCCCGCCCGTCGATCGCGCCGAAAAGTACGACGCTGCTCTCGTTTTCAGCGGACGTTTCTACATCCTCGCGTAAGGTTTCGATATTCCATTTCTCAGCGATCCATGAAACCGCTTTGCCGGCGGCCTCTGCAAAGGTCTTGACAAGGATTTGAAGCGCAGCATCTGTAGCCTGCTTCTTCTGCTCCGGTGATTTTTCAAATTCGGGAACAAGCGTGTGGATGTACCAATCGCGTTCGGGAGAGAGAACGACAAAATTTCCAACTGCCGCTCCGCGAAACGGTTCAATGATGGGAATTCCCTTTTCCGTTGCTAGTTCTTCCAATGCCTAGGCGGCCGCCATTTTCGTCTTGAGGCGCTCGGCAAGGCTTTCATCGGTAATTCGCCCGTCCCGGAAGTAATCCTTGATCGTGGCCGAGTGTTCCCAAGGCCGGTGCATCCACAACTCTCCTACCTCCAGTTGCTCCAGCACGATGGAGAGCCCAGACGCATGGTCCGCATCGGGATGGGAGCTAACGACGTAGTCCACCCGCGAGGTCTGGTAGTACCTATTGATATGGTCCACCAAGGCTTGGCCCGATTATTTCGTCCCGCCGTCGTAGACCATCACCTTGTAGTTGCCCGGAGTTCCATAGCGCACCGCAATTGCGTCTCCACTTCTTTCGCTATTGCCAACCGGTAAGAAATCAATCTCATAGCCCTCTGCTGACATCACTTGCTCCTTATATCCATTAGAACTGAAAATAAATACATCATAGTAAATGATGCAAATTAACGATGGCGATTCTAGTTGCGCCGAAGCCAGTATGCAATTAATATTTGCATCAATTGATATGGTGCAAAAATGAAAACGGTGCTTGAGGCGGTTTCGGACATCCGGGGCGGCTATCCCTTCAGAGGCAGCGTCCCAGAAGTCGCCAGCGGTTCGGCCTATGCCGTACAAATGAAGGACGTGAGCCCTGACGGAACCGTCGCTTGGGATACGGTCGTCCGAACCGAAGTGCCCAGCCGGCGGGAGTCCCACTGGCTTCGGGCCGGCGACGTACTGTTTGTGACGCGCGGGGCAAGATTCTTCGCGGTTGCCTTGGGCGAGGTACCCGTATCCGCGGTTTGTTCACCCAATTTCTACTTGCTACGAACAAGGGACACGTCCGGGGTGCTACCCGAATTCCTCGCTTGGCAAATCAATCAACACCCGGCTCAGCGCTATCTCAGCAAAGGTGCCGAGGGATCAAATCAGCAAAGCATTCGGCGTCAAGTTTTGGCGGCCATGCCTTTCAAGGTCCTGACCATCACTCAACAGCAGCGCGCCGTAGAGCTCGCAAGGCTTGCGTTGCGCGAGCGAACACTGCACGAAGCCCTCCTTCAGAATCGGGAGCAGCAACTGCGCATGATCGCGAACCGCCTACTCGAAATCGACTAGAAAACAACCTTACGATGAATAGCACTCCCATCAGCCAGGACGCTATCAACGCCGCCGTCTGGTCCGCTTGCGATACGTTTCGCGGCACCGTGGACTCGAGCATCTACAAGGACTACGTCCTGACGATGCTCTTCCTCAAGTACTTGTCCGATGTCTGGCAGGACCACTATGACCAATACAAGGCGCAGTACGGCGACAATCAGGGACTCATTGAAGAAATGCTCAAGAACGAGCGTTTCGTGTTGCCCCCAACGGCAAGCTTTTACTCGCTGCACGCCAAGCGCCACGAACCGGGCAACGGCGAACGTATCGACAAGGCACTGCACGCGATCGAAGACGCCAACATCAGCAAGCTGCGCGATGTGTTTCAGGACATCAGCTTCAATTCCAACAAGCTTGGTGACGAGCAGCAAAAGAACGACATCCTGCGGCATCAACTGGAAGACTTCGCCAAACCGGAGCTCAATCTGCACCCCAGCCGCGTCGGCCAGCTCGACATCATCGGCAACGCCTACGAGTTTCTCATCAAGAATTTCGCCTCTACCAGCGGCAAGAAAGCCGGCGAGTTCTACACGCCGCCCGAGGTCTCGACGCTGATGGCACGGCTGATGGACCCGAAGGAAGGCGACGAGATCGGTGACCCGACCTGCGGCTCCGGGTCGCTGTTGATGAAATGCGGCCGGCTGATCCGCGAGCGCTATGGCTCGCGCAAGTACGCGCTCTTTGGACAAGAAGCCATCGGCAGCACCTGGGCGCTGGCCAAGATGAACATGTTCCTGCATGGCGAAGACAACCACCGCGTCGAGTGGGGCGACACCATCCGCAACCCCAAGCTCCTCGATGGCGATGCTTCCCTCAAGCACTTCGACATTGTCGTCGCCAACCCACCCTTCTCGCTGGAGAAGTGGGGCTTCGAAGGCGCCGACAAGGACAAATTCAGCCGATTCCGCCGAGGCGTGCCGCCGCGCACCAAGGGCGACTACGCTTTCATCCTGCACATGGTCGAGACCATGAAACCTGGCACCGGGCGAATGGCGGTCGTCGTGCCGCACGGCGTGCTATTCCGTGGCGCGGCTGAGGGCAGAATCCGCCGGAAGCTGATCGAGGAAAATCTGCTCGATACGGTAATCGGCCTGCCGGAAAAGCTCTTTTACGGGACCGGCATTCCCGCTGCCATTCTCGTGTTCCGCAAGCACAAGGCCGACGACAAGGTGCTCTTTATCGACGCGAGCCGTGACTACGAGGACGCCAGGAACCAGAACGTTCTGCGCGAGAAAGACCTGCAGCGCGTGAAAGATACCGCCGCCGCGCGTCAGAGCGTGGACAAGTACGCCTACCTCGCTGCGCCAGCCGAGATCGCCGAGACCGACTTCAACCTCAACATCCCGCGCTACGTCGACACCTTCGAAGAGGAGGAGGAAATCGACCTCAAGGCCGTGCGTGCCGAGCGTGAGAAGCTCAAGGCGGAGTTGGCTTTGCTGGAAGCGCAGATGGCGGTGTACCTGAAGGAGTTGGGGTATGACTAAGAAATCCAGCCCGTCTCTATCACGCCTGACGCTGACGCCTTCTCGCGAAGGGACGTGAAGTCGTGACGTTTTGTCACGGGTTGAAAGAGATCGACCTCGTGGCCATGTGGGCCAAGCGGGAGAAGCAGATGACGGTGTATCTGAACGAGGCAGGATATGAGTGAAGCAAGCCGACCGTACGCATTATTCGTACAGTTGATAAGTACTTGGCCCAAGGAGAGGAATATGCTGCCGCCCTCCTTCGCGGTAACGAAATAGGGCCCAGGGGAAACGTGATGAAGAATCCGGCGCCCCCAAAGCAGCAGAACCATTCCGTTGGCTCCACCGAAATGTTGTCAACCGAGTTTCTGCTGTACGAAACCGAAGACCGTCAGGCGCGCATCGAAGTGCGCATGAACGGAGAGACGGTCTGGCTGAATCTCATGCAACTGACCGACCTATTTGGTCGCGACAAATCGGTCATTTCACGCCACATCAAGAACCTGTTTGACGAAGGCGAACTGGTCCCCGAAGCAGTTGTTGCAAAATATGCAACAACTGCCGCAGACGGCAAGATGTATCAAGTAGACCACTACAACCTCGACGTCATCATCTCGGTCGGCTACAGGGTCAAAAGCCAGCGCGGCACCCAGTTTCGCATCTGGGCGACGCAGCGCCTGCGCGAATACCTGATCAAAGGCTTCGCCATGGACGACGAGCGCCTCAAGGCCGCTGGAGGGGGCCACTACTTCGATGAGCTGCTCGCGCGCATTCGCGATATACGCAGCTCCGAGAAAGTATTCTGGCGCAAGGTGCTTGAGATTTACGCCACCAGCATCGACTACCACCCCAACGCCGACACCTCGCAGCAGTTCTTTGCCACCGTGCAAAACAAGATGCACTGGGCGGCCCACGGTCACACCGCTGCCGAAGTCATCGCCCAGCGCGCCGACGCATCCCGCCCGCACATGGGGCTGACTAGTTGGCAAGGACCGCGCCCGCGCAAAACCGATGCAGAGATAGCCAAGAACTACCTGGCCGCCGGTGAGCTGGACACGCTCAACCGCATCGTCACACTGTATCTCGACTTCGCCGAACTGCAGGCCATGAACCGCAAGCCCATGACCATGGCCAACTGGATCCTAAAGCTCGATGACTTCTTGCGCGTTTCCGAGCGCGACATCCTTACCCATGCTGGCAAGGTCAGCAACGAAGCGGCGCTGAAGAAGGCGCACCTGGAATACGAGAAATACCGGCAGGCGCTGCTTAATGCGCCGAGTGCGGTTGAGCGACATTTTGCCGAGGCGATTAGCAAGACGAAGCGGCTGGCGAAGACTGTGAAAAAGGCGAGCAAACGTGCTTCCTAATGGATGGAAGATTAAGCCCCTCGGACAGATCGCTCGTATCTCGTCCGGGGGAACGCCGAACCGATCTGAATCCAGCTATTGGGGTGGCAACATCCCTTGGGTCACCACGGGGGAAATCCGATTCAACACAATCACAAACACCGTCGAACGCATCACGGAAGCGGGCTTGAAGAACTCTTCAGCAAAGATCTATCCCGCAGGCACGCTACTGATGGCGATGTACGGCGAAGGCAAGACACGAGGCCAAGTCGCGAAGCTCGGAATCGCTGCAACAACAAACCAGAATTCAGCCGCAATTCTCCTTGCAAGTCAGCACGACCCGGATTTCTTTTTTCACTACCTGTCGTGGAAGTACGAAAGCATCCGCGAGTTCGGAAATTCAGGCGGGTTGACACACTTGAATGCAGAGCTGCTCAAGGAAATCACCGCTCCTGTCCCACCATACGAAGAACAATCGCGCATTGCCAAGGTTCTTTCTGTATGGGATGAAGCCATCTCGACGACCGAGCGCCTGCTTGCCAACAGCCGAAAGCAGAAACTCGCACTTCTCGCGGCCACATTGCACGCAGCGCCCGCAACGGGTGACGTCGCGGTCAGGTCTGACAACGGCGGCTTTCCCTTATCCGTACAACCCGGGATCCCCAAACTACCCCGTGCGCCAAACAATTGGCGGTGCGTTCGGCTAGGTGAGCACTTGAAGGAAGTACGACGCCCGGTCTCACTTGAGTCCAACGATGGCTATACATTGGTGACGGTCAAACGCTCGCGGGGTGGGGTGCAAAAGCGGGAGGTCCGACGCGGCTCAGAGATCAAGACGCGTCCTCAGTTTTCTGTTCAAGCCGGTGATTTTCTGATTTCGAAACGTCAGATCGTGCATGGTGCGTGCGGTATCGTTCCGCCGGAATTGGATGGCGCGTTGGTCTCGAACGAGTACGCGGTCATTAATAGCGACGGCGAAATTGATCTGGGCTTTCTGAGGTACCTATCTGAATCGAGGTATTTCCAGCAGACCTGCTTTCATTCCAGCATCGGCGTACAAAAACGTTTGGTCAAGATACTGGACGCAGCAACACGAGAAGTTGAACTGATTGAAGGCCAGTTAGCGTCGCAGAAGAAAGAAAAGCACGCCCTCATGGCCCAACTCCTCACCGGCAAACGCCGCGTCCGCCTCCCGGAGTCCGCAAGCAAAGCGACGGCATGAGCCAGGTCCCCCAAACCCGCGAGCAATACAGTGCCCATCTCCCTGCATTGCACTTGCTGTGCAACTTGGACTGGAACTTCCTGACCACAGCTCAGTGCCTCGCCTTGCGCGGCACCACTCGCGAAGTCCTGCTTAAGCCCCGCCTGATCGAAGTGCTCAAGTCCCGGCGCTTTGAATACAAGGGGGAGTGGTTCCCGCTCTCGCCGAGCGGTATCGACCAAATCGTCCGCGAAATATCCGCGATCAATCTCGGCGAAGGGCTGTTACCTGCGAACGAGCGTTTGTATGCCAAGTTGCTGTTCGGAATCACCGTCACCGAGTTCATGTCGGATGGCAAGAGGCATCAGCCGACCGTCGCGATCATCGAATGGACGAGGCCGGATGCCAACCTCTGGGATGTGACCGAGGAGCTCGAAGTCCTCGCGGCGCAAGCGACTCACTCGCGCCTGCCGGACATCGTCTGCTATGTGAATGGCATCCCGCTCGTGGTGATGGAGGCCAAGCGCCCGGAGTCAAATACCAACAGCAAGGCGATGGTGCAGGAGGGTATCAGCCAGCACCTGCGCAACCAGCGGCAGGACGAGATTCCGCATCTTTTCGCCTATGCCCAGCTTCTGGTTTCCATCAGCCAGATCGACGGGCGGTTCGGCACCACGAACACCGCCGCTAAGTTCTGGGCGCGTTGGCGGGAGGAAGAGCTCACTGATGCGCACATAGCCGCAGTGAAGAACCGGCCGCTCGACACTAAAGCGAGAACCGCGTTGTTCGAAGGCAAGCCAGCGACGTTGCGCGAGTACTTCGAATCGCTGTGGTCGCAGTCGATGCTGCCCACCGACCAGGACCGGCTGCTGGTGAGTCTGCTGACGCCGGCGCGGCTGCTGGAACTGCTGCGCGGTTTCATATTGTTCGATCGCAAGGTGGGCAAGATCGTCGCGCGATACCAACAGTTCTTCGGTATTCGCGCGCTGCTCGCGCGCATCCGGCAGTTCAGGCCCGATGGCGGGCGCGAAGGCGGTGTGATCTGGCACACCACCGGTTCCGGAAAAAGTTTCACGATGGTGTTTCTCACTAAGGCCCTGCTGCTCCAGGATGCGCTGAAGGAATGCCGTGTGATCGTAGTGACCGACCGCATCGACCTAGAAGACCAGTTATCGCGGAACTTCATCTCCGGCGGGGCATTCGGCTCGACGATCGCGACGAAGAAGGAAGGCGAGAAAAGCAGGGCGACCTCCGGCCGGGATCTGGCCAAGCGGATCGGCAGCGGCACCGAGCGGATCCTGTTCACGCTGGTGCACAAGTTCAACACGGCCTCGAAGCTGCCCGAGTGCCGCAACGACTCCCCGAATCTGATCGTGCTGGTGGACGAAGGCCATCGCAGCCACGGCGGCGAAACGCATGAGCGCATGAAGAAGGCATTGCCGAAGGCGGCGTACATCGCATTCACAGGGACGCCGCTGCTCAAGAACGAAAAGGCGGCCAACAAGTTCGGGCCGATCGTCCATGCCTACACGATGCAGCGCGCCGTGCAAGACGAGACGGTGGCTCCGCTGCTCTATGAGGAGCGCGTGCCCGAGCTGACGATCAATGAACAGGCGGTGAACCGCTGGTTCGACAAGATCACGGCCGGCTTGAGCGAGGCCCAGCAGGCGGACCTGAAGCGCAAGTTCGCCAAGAAGGGTGCGATATACGGCGCCGCAGGTCGGCTGGAACTGATCGCGTGGGACATCGCCACCCACTTCAGCAACAACATCAAGGGCCTTGGTCAGGGCCTCAAGGGCCAGGTGGCCACCGACAGCAAGCTCGACGCCATTCGCTACAAGAAGGCCCTGGACGACACCGGCCTCGTGACGAGTGCCATCGTGATGTCGCCGCCCGATACCCGGGAGGGCAACACCGAAGTCGATGAAGACTCGATGCCTGAGGTCCAGAAGTGGTGGAAGCAAACGGTGCTGGCCAGCGGGCTTGACGCCGAATCCTATGAGAAGCAGGTGGTGGTAGATTTCGGCACGGACGATGGGCCGGATCTGTTGATCGTGGTCGACAAACTGCTCACTGGCTTCGATGAGCCACGCAACGCAGTGCTCTACATCGACAAGCCGCTGAAGGGCCACAGCCTGATCCAGGCCGTCGCGCGCGTGAACCGCCTGCACGACGCCAAGCGCTACGGCGTGCTGGTGGACTATCGCGGCATCCTTGAAGAGCTGGACACTTCGATCCGCGCCTACCAGGACTTGGAAGCGCGTACGCAGGGAGGCTTCGACATTGCAGACATCGATGGCCTGTATCAGCAGCTGAGCACGGAATACAAGCGCCTGCCGGCGCTGCACGACAGGCTGTGGTCGTTCTTCGAGGGCGTGTTGAACAAGCTCGACCCCGAGCAGTACCGGCATGTACTGGCTCCGCGGTTCATCACCGATCCAGAAGGCAATGAATATGACGATCGGCAAAAACTTCGAGACGACTTCTATGCGGCGCTAACGGAGTTCGGCCTTTGCTTGCAGGTGGCCCTGTCCTCGCGCAGCTTCTTCGAAGACAAGAGCTTCAGCGAGGCAACGATCGCCCGGTACAAGCGCGACTTGAAGTTCTTCTCTGACCTACGGAAGACCGCACGGCGCGACGCCATGGAGACGGTGGACTACAGCGTCTACGAGGAGCAGATTCGCCGCCTGGTGGACAAGCAGGTCATCGGCGAAGAGGTGCGCGAGCCGGAGGGCGTGTACCTGGTGCACCAGTTGGGCAGGCCGGAAGACACCTCGCAGTGGTCAGACGACAAGACGCGGAACGAGACTGACATGATCCGCACCCGCCTGCGCAAGACCATCGAACAGGAACTCGCCGACGATCCGTACGCGCAGAAGGTGTTTGGCGAACTGC
>JANMUI010000751.1:0-42244 GCA_031391405.1 Betaproteobacteria bacterium | reverse complement strand
CGACGAGCGCCCGGTTGTCCTGCTGGAACTGCACTTCCTGCGCATCCGGCAGCGACAGATACACGAGCGGGTTGCCGCCGGAATCGACCGCCCCTTGCGTGACCCCAACGACCGTGTAGTCGTGAGTACCGAACGCCACCTTATCCCCAAGCGCCAATCCGAGTTTTCGATCGGCCACGAGCTCATAATGGGGAGCCTCGAGCGCACGCCCGTGTACGATCCGGCCGGGGCCGCCCAGCCCGCCGAACACGTCGTAACCGATGATCGTGAACTGCTGGCTCTTGCCGCCGATCTCGCGCTGCGCCGAGTAAATCACGAGCGGGCTGGCCTTGGCCACACCCGGTGTCGCAGCAACGCTCTTGTAGCTATCCTGCGGCATGCGCGAGCTTTCGTTGAACGGTCCGCCGCGCCCACGTTCGACCACCCAAAGGTCGGTGGCCGTGTTATCGATCAACCATACGCCGTCGGCGATGTTGCCCTGATAGATCCCATTCATGACGAGCACAATGGACAGCAGCATTGCCACGCCTGCGATCGTGGCGATGAACTTGCCAAGGTGGCGGCGAATGTCCTTGAACGCGAGATCCATAGGTTAGCAGGTAGGAAGCGCGGATGATGCGATCAAGGATCGAGCGCATGCACGCGCATGCCGGCCTTGACGCCGGCGGCCGTGGCGACGACACGCTCGCCACCCGCCAGCCCATTACCGATCAGGACCATCTGCCCATCGCCGACGCCGGTCTGCACCGGGCGAAACGCGGTGCGTGAATCGACCACAACCAGCACGCCCTGCCTGCCGGCGCGGTCCCGGGTCAGCGCCGTGAGCGGCAAGACGATACCGGGCACCTCGCCAGCGACGATCCCGACTTCGGCTTCCTGATCGATCGCGAAGCGCGCAAGCGGCACATCGAACGCGACATCGACTTCGAGCTCGCGCGTTGCGGCGTCGGATTGGCGCGCGATGCGCGCGACCTTGCCGGCCACTATCTCGCCCGTACGCAGCCGGATGCTCGCCACTTGGCCGACTAGCACACGGCCAACCACCGACTCATCGACGCGCATGGCAACCCATAGCGTGGCTGGGTCAACGATGCGGAACAGGGGACTGCCCGGGACGACCGTGGTGCCGACCTCGGCCTGGCGCGCAATGATCACGCCATCCATAGGCGCCGTGATCCGGGTGAACGACAGCACGGTGTCCGAGTAGCGCGCCTCCTGCGAGAGTGCCTGCACGTCGGCCTCGCGCGCCGAATGCGCCGCCCTCGCATTGTCCAGATTGGCTTGCGCGGCGCGCAGCGTGGCCTCCGAGGCGTCGAGCACCGCTTGCGAAACAAACCCGCTGCGCAGCAACTCGGCATCGCGCTGCTGCTTGCTGCGTGCCAGCTCGAGCTCGGCCTGCCCCTTGGCGATGGTCGCCTTGGCGGCCTCGACGTTGCGCGACAGGGCTACCTGCTGACTGCCGACGACGCCGCGGCGGGCCGCAAGGTCCCGATCGTCGAGCACTGCGAGCGCCTGCCCACGCTTGACGGTATCGCCGACATCGGCACTGATCTGCATGACTGTCGCCGTGATGCGCGCAGCAACCGTCACCGGCACGCGCGCCTGCACCGTACCCGGTCCGATCACGCGCTGCGTTACCGTGCCCGGCGCTGCCTCGACGATCGCCAACGCAACAGTGCGCCCGAAGCGCAGGTAGCCGGCGCCCGCGGCGACCAATAAAACCACCACGGCAACCAGCGCCGCGACGAGACCTTTGCTTCGCTTCATGGACAGATTCCTGACTTCGGTGCGACCGGCATCGTTTGACCGGGGTAGGTTGCAGCCACCCACAGGTGGGAGGGCGCGAAGTGGACGTTCGGACCATTGCCGATCAACATCACCCGCTCTTCGCAGCCGCCTTCATCTGCTCTTCGCGCCCAGTCGATCAAAGCGTATTGCCGACACCCGGATCCGCGTTTGACAACCATCAAGGCGACGCTTAAGCGACGCGATTTGCTTGAGATCAAACGTCGGTAAGCGCCAGACGTTCATCCTGATGTGGTGCAAGCGCGCGCGCAGCGCGATCGTCGTTCTGTAACCACAGTCACAGACCATTGATGTCGGTGCGGACTATCGTGCGTCCGGTGCTACGTTCGAGATCTGGAGAACTTATCGTGATGCAGCAGCTCGCGACGGGCCTCATGACCGTTATCGGTGCCCTTCTGCTATCGGGTTGCAATAAGGAGCCGCCTATCGCGACGCCATCCACCACGCCACCGGTAGCACTCAAGACCGGCCTCGTCGAGCTTCGCGAAGTCGATCTCACCTACACGACGGAGGCGGTGGTCGAAGCCGTACGCCAATCGACGGTCGCTGCGCAGATCGCCGGTCGCATCATCGACATTCGCTTCGATGTCGGCGATTATGTGAAGCAAGGGGAAGTGATCGTACGGATCGATGAACGCGCGGCGACGCAGGCGGTCGCGGCCAGCGAAGCGCAGGTCGTCGAAGCGCAAGCAGCGCTCGCGAATGCGCGGGCCCAGTTCGAACGCTCGAAGGTCCTGGTTGCCCAGAAATTTTTGAGCAGCGCCGCACTCGACAAGGTCGAGGCGGACTACAAGGCGGCGCAGGCGCGCGTGAGTGCACTCTTGGCCGGCGCCGGCCAGGCCGCGACCGAACGCAGCTTCACGACCATCGTCGCGCCCTACAGCGGCGTGGTGTCCGCGCGCCACGTCGAGCTGGGCGAAATGGCAACACCGGGCAAGCCGCTCATGACAGGCTTCGATCCATCCACGCTACGGGTGGTCGCCATCGTGCCGCAGACACAGATCGCAAGTATTCAAGCCGGTGCACGCGCACGCATCGAAGTGCCCTCCACAAACAAATGGCTGGACGTAAAGGGGGTGACCCTGGTGCCCGCGGCCGATCCGCGTACCCACACCACACGGGTGCGCCTCGATCTCCGAAGGGAATCGCGCGACCTCTATCCAGGCGTCTTCGCGCGCGCGCACTTTACGATCGGCAAAGCGACCCGTTTGCTCGCACCACGCGAGGCAATCATTCGTAGAAGCGAAGTCACCGCGGTCTATGTGATCGACGACCAGGGTGCGCCGCATCTGCGTCAGGTGCGGCTCGGCGCAATATCGGACGACCGGTCGATCGAAGTGCTCGCGGGCGTGAAGCCGGGCGAGCGGGTGGCGATCGAGCCGATGGCGGCCGGCATGTCGGCGCGGCCCGCACCGTCCCGCTGACCGGGGCTCCATTCATGGGATTCTCCGGACGCATCGCCAGATATTTCCAGTCCTCGCAGTTGACGCCGCTCTTGGCGCTGCTCGCGCTCTTGCTTGGCGCCTTCGCGATCATCGTGACGCCGCGCGAAGAGGAGCCGCAGATCAATGTCACGATGGCCAATGTCTTCGTGCCGTTTCCCGGCGCATCGGCGAAAGATGTCGAGGTATTGATCGCGACCCCCGCCGAGCAGGTGCTCGCGCAGATGGTCGGCGTCGAGCATGTCTTTTCGGTGTCGCGCGCCGGCATGGCGATTCTCACGGTCCAGTTCAAGGTGGGGGTGCCGCGGACCGATGCGCTGGTCCGCCTGTACGACACGATCAGTTCCAATCGCGACTGGATCTCGCCCAACCTCGGCATTCTCGATCCGATCATCAAGCCCAAAGGCATTGACGACGTGCCGGTGGTGACCCTCACGCTTTGGAGCGACGATCCTGAACGCGGTGCCTCCGAGGTCGAGCGCGTCGCGCATGCGGCTGAGATTGAACTGAAGCGTGTCCCCGGTACGCGCGAGGTGCAGACCCTGGGCGGACCGGGCCGGGTCGTGCGCGTGCTGCTCGACGCCGACCGATTGAGCGCATTCGAGGTCACCGCGCTTGACGTGAAAAACGCGCTGCAGCTTGCCAATGTGTCGCTCCCCACCGGCAAGCTGGTGCGGGAGAACAAGGTGATCCTGGTGGAGACCGGCAATTACCTGGAGTCCGCGAGCGATGTCCGACAGCTGGTGATCGGAACGTTCGATTCCCGACCGGTCTATCTCGCCGACGTTGCGGAAGTGGTGGACGGTCCGGACCAACCGTCTCGTTACGTCTGGACGGGTTCGGGGCCGGCGGCGCACATGAAAGGCATCAGCATTCCGGGCGAACATCCGGCAGTGACCTTGCAGGTGACGAAGAAGGCAGGGGAGAACGCGGTCGAAGTGGCCGAGCGCGTAATGCAACGAGTCGAGGCGCTGCGCAACACGATCATTCCCGCGGATGTGCATGTCACGGTGACGCGGAACTACGGTGCGACCGCGAACGACAAAGCGCAGCAACTGATCAAGAAGCTGCTGTTCGCGACGTTGTCGGTCGTTGTGCTGGTCTTCGTCACGCTCGGGCGACGGGAAGCCTTCATCGTCGGCATTGCGGTGATTCTCACCTTGGCGGCGACGTTGTTTGCATCTTGGGCCTGGGGCTTCACCTTGAATCGCGTGTCGCTCTTCGCACTCATTTTCTCCATCGGTATCCTGGTCGACGATGCGATCGTCGTGGTGGAGAACATCCATCGGCGTCGCGCCATGGATGCAGGCCCCCTGGAGAGGATCATTCCCGACGCGGTCGACGAAGTCGGCGGCCCCACGATTCTCGCGACCTTCACCGTGATCGCCGCCTTGCTGCCGATGGCGTTCGTGACCGGCCTCATGGGGCCGTACATGAGCCCGATCCCGATCAACGCGAGCATGGGCATGCTGATATCGCTGGCGATCGCATTCACGCTCACCCCGTGGCTCGCGCTCAAGCTGCTGCGGCATGTGCCGCACACGCACGCCAGCGAACAGCGTGGCGTGCTCAATCGACTATTCGAAGCGGTGCTCAGTCCGTTCGTGCGTTCGGTCAAGGCGGTGCGCAATCGCCGCTTGCTCGGTCTTGGCGTGTTCGTGCTGATCGGCGCATCGGTGTCCTTGGCCAGCTTCAAGCTCGTCGTGCTGAAAATGCTGCCCTTCGACAACAAGTCGGAGTTCCAGGTCGTCGTCGATATGCCGGCCGGCACGCCGGTCGAGCTGACGGCCGCGGCATTGCGTGAAATGGGCGCCTATCTCTTGACGGTCGCCGAAGTGACCGACTATCAGGCGTACGCCGGCGCGGCCTCGCCAATCAACTTCAACGGTCTCGTTCGCCAGTACTACCTCAGGGCGAGCGCGGAGCTTGGCGACATTCAGGTGAATCTCGTCGACAAGTCGGATCGCGATCGCAATAGCCACGATATCGCCCAATCGGTGCGCGTGCCACTGGAAGCGATCGGTGCGCGATGGGCCGCCAAGGTGAAAGTGGTCGAGGTGCCTCCCGGCCCGCCGGTGCTCTCGCCAATCGTGGCCGAGGTGTACGGCCCCGACGAAGCGGGTCGCATGCGCGTCGCCAAGCGGGTACGTGAAGCGCTCGCCGGCACCCCGGACATCGTTGGCGTCGACGATTCAGTGGAAGACCCGGCGCCGCGCATCGTGCTGAAAGTCGATCAGAGCAAGGCGTCTCGGGCCGGCATCACGCGACGCGATGTTGTGGACACGATGCGGGTCGGCCTGTCGGGTACGGATGTGACGCCGATGCATGATGGCCAATCGAAATACGAGGTGCCCATCCGCGTGACCTTGCCCGCCGAGCGCGAAGGCGAGCTGTCGGATTTCTTGAAATTGACGATCCGCTCAGCGAGCGGCGCGATGGTGCCGCTGTCCGAAGTCGTCACACCAGTCACGACCGAGCGCGACCGGCCGCTCTATCACAAGGATCTGCTGCCGGTCGTGTATGTCGTCGCGGATCAGGCCGGCCGCGTTGACAGCCCGCTCTACGGCATGTTCACCGCACGCGGCAAGATCGCCGGACAACCGCTCGAGGAAGGCGGCAAGCTGGGCGAGTACTTCATTCAACAGCCGTCCGATCCCTATCGCGAGTACGCCATCAAATGGGACGGTGAATGGCAGGTCACCTACGAGACGTTTCGCGACATGGGTATCGCCTATGCCGTCGGGCTCGTTCTCATCTACCTCTTGGTTGTCGCGCAATTCGGCTCGTATCTCGCGCCACTCGTGATCATGGCGCCGATCCCGCTCACCGTGATCGGGGTGATGCCGGGGCACGCGCTGCTCGGCGCGAATTTCACCGCCACCTCGATGATCGGCATGATTGCGCTCGCGGGCATCATCGTGCGCAATTCGATCCTGCTGGTGGACTTCATCAACCTCAAGCTGGCCGAACAGGTGCCATTCCGGGATTCCGTCATTCAGTCGGCCGCGGCGCGCGCGAAGCCAATCATCTTGACCGGGCTCGCTGCGATGCTCGGTGCGACGTTCATCCTCGACGACCCGATCTTCAATGGTCTGGCGATCGCGCTGATCTTCGGGATTCTCGTGTCGACCCTGCTCACGCTGGTGGTGATTCCGGTGCTGTACTACGTCGCCTACAGGCGCAGATTCGCGGCAGCGAACGAATAATCTTCATCAGGAATCTGCGCGGTCTGCCGCGTAGATTCCTAGGCGATAACCCGCGCCAGGCAACGTATTCTTGGATCATCGGGCCGTGCGCTCGTGACCCGGTCCCGCGGTGTGCCGGCAGTGGGACATGGGGCTATGAGACTGGCGATCGTCGCTCTTGCAAACGGCATTCCAACGATCGATTCGAACCTTCGAAGCACGGCATCGCTCCGGATCACGCCGCGAGCGCGGGCCAACTCGACAAGTTGACCGGCTTCGACCCGGTCGGCAGGTGCGATGGGATCGACGACACGATCCACCAGACACCGTGTCGTGCGCCGGCCCTGCAGCGCCATTGTGCGGCGAAACATCACTTTGGAAACCCGCGGACGAAACAAGGTCTGCATTGGAGTGCGCGCTCGGTGATGGTCACGAGGAATACCTATGCATTAAGCGTGCCACCATTTCCGCCGCCTTCATGCGCCCCTTCGCACGGGGCAACGCCCGCGAAATCGTTTAGGCGGGCGGCGGAAGATCGCGATCGACCGCACCACACTAGAGCAGCGGCGGTGACGTATGCACCGCGATGCGCTGTTTTCGCACGACTGGGCCGTAGCCGATTCCGCCATCAGGCATCTGCGCGGCGGACCGCGCAGATGCCTCGACCCTTAGTGATGCCGCCCGCGCCCACCTCCCATGGCCATGCTCGAATTGCCCAAGTTTCGATCAGCGATGGCGCGCTGCTCCGGCGTCAGAACGTCAAACAGCGCCTTCCGCACCGCCGTCAGCTCGATTGCCGCTTGCCGGTTATAGGCCCGCATCGTGTCGTGCATCGCATGATGATCGGCCGAGCCGCTGTGCATCCCCTCGTGCATGCGCTGGCGCGCCTCCGCTTGCGTCTTGACCAAGTCTGCGTACTTCTCGAACTCAGGCTGCTGTTCGGCAGTAAGCTTCAGCTCGGCTTTGACCGTATCAAGCCCGGCGAGCGACATGCCGCCACGCATCCCGTGCCCGCCGCCGCCGTGACCGCCCATCCCTTGGCCCCGCATGCCGTGGCCACCCATGCCGTGGCCGCTCATGCCGTGGCCGCCCGTGCCCTGGCCGCTACGACCTGCCGCGCCACAGTGCTCTTCATGACCGGCCGGGCAGGCTTCTGCGCCCGCGCGTGGTCCACCGCCCCCATGACCAAAGGCCGCTGCCGCGATTCCGAGGGCCACCAAAGATGCCGAGGTTGCTGCTATCAAAGTAGTACGTTTCATCGCCATATTCCCCCATTGAAAACGATTGATGTGCATCATAGGGATCGACCCTTCGATCCCATGGTTGGCAGATGGAGGGCGATGCGCCGTCTACAAGTCCGAGCGCGTATCCAGGTGTTGCTAACTCGACCGCAGATACATATAGAGACACATTGCGATGGCCGAACGCCGTCTTAGCGGTCTTGCCGCTTGGGTAGCGGCGTCACCCTTGCCTGGTCGACCAGATGACGATCCTTGCCTCGACCCGATAACCGTCCCCCAGCGGTCCGAACGTTTTCAGCGGATCGATCACGACATTCACCCGCTTCTCCTCGATGCCCAGCGACGAGACTTTCGTAAAGGCGTAGGGCTCGACGACCCGTACGCGGCCTGCAAAGCTCTCGTCGCCGCCCCACCGTTCGATGCGAGCGGGCGCGCCGGGCTTGATCTTCACCGCGTCGGTGGACAGCACATCGACGACCACCTCGAAGCGCGCCGGATCACCGATGACCATCACCGGTGTGCCGGGCGAAACGGTCTTCTCGCTTTTCTCCAATACGCGCAGCACTTGCCCCCGCGCGGGCGAAGTCAAGCGCATGCGTCGTCCGCTTGCACTGCTACCGGCGGGCACCGCAAGCAACGCCGCGGCGGCCACCTGTTCTTCGGAGCGCGTCGCCGCCGCGCGCGACCGGGCCGCCTCAACCGCTGCCGTGGCCGATCGCTCCGCGGTGCGTGCTTTCTCCGTCGCTTCAATCGTGACGAAGCGGTCATGCACCCGCACCTCGCCTTGCTGGTCGACCGTGACCTCCATCGGACCGCTCGCCACAGCCGACGTCTCGACCAAGATGGGTCTTGGTGCAAACGCATACCACAGTGCGGCGGCCGCCACACCCGCGAGTGCTGTCCAGTTGAGGGCACGCATCAGCTTGCGCCGGGTACCGCGACGTGCATTCTCGATCATGGATTACTCCCGAGTCTTCAGAACGGCGATCAGATCGAGCCGCCGGGCTCGCCATGCGACGATCAGGCCCGACGCGCTCGCCGCCGCGATGATCGCGAGGGCCGACCAGGCATATGTGCGCCCGCTCACAACCAACGGCACGCGGTAAAGCTCGGTCGCCAGCAGGTAAGCGATCAACGCACAAGTCCAGTAGCCGATCGCAAAGCCGACGGGAATCGCGGCGACCGTGACGATTGCCTGCTCGCCAAGCAGCATGGCGGTGACTTCCCGCTGGCGAAATCCAAGGATCCGCAGACTGACGAGGGTCATTGCGTGCTCGGAGAGCGCGATGCGCGCGCCGTTGAAAACCACGCCGGCCGCGATCATCGCGGCGAATCCGATGAGAACCGACATCGAGACCGCGAGATTCTCACCGATGGTGGCAAGAAAACTCTTGAGCGTCGCCTCCCGTAGCGCAATGCTCGACACCACCGGCAATGTCTTGATGCGTCCGTAGAGCTCGTCAAGAGAATGCGGATCCACTCGCAGGTACGCATCGCTATACGTCGGCCCCTCATCCATCAGCTTGGCCAGCGCACCGATATCCATATACCCGCTCATCCCGATCGGCTTATCGACGACCCGCTGGAGCATCAGCATGCGCTTGCGCCGGTCGCCTTCCAGTATCTCGATTTCAACCTGGTCTCCTGGGCTTGCGCGAAGCGCTACGGCAAGGCTTGCACTGAGCACTAGTCCATCTTGGGGGATCGCCACCTCGCGCATGCCGATATCGAGCACGCGATGCAAGGTCGCGTCGGGCGGCAATCCGAACAGCCCAATACGCTTCGAGGCAGGACCGTATCGAATCCTCGCGCCGACCACCCTGAAGGCCTCCGCCTGCAGCACCCCCGAAAGACTCGCCAAGTCGTGACGAATGATCTCGCCACGCGGTTCGTGAAAGCCTAATCGAATGTCGTCCCGTCGCGCCGCGCGGAACTGAATGCGCACGGTTTCGTCGAGCGCATCCAACCCGAATTGGCCCACGATGAGAAGTGCACACGACAGGGCGATCGCAAGCGTGGACGCCAGCGCACGGAGCGGCCGTCGCTCGAGGTTGCGAAACATCATCCGCGTAGCCGGAGCAATCAGGTGCACGTAACCGATCCGCTCGAGGAACAGTTTGCGAAACCGCGGCGGCGGCTCCGGCCGCATCGCCTCGGCCGGGGGCAATGCGAGAACGCGCCGCGTGGCCGGGATGGTACCGAGCGCGCTGCGGTTCATCCACATCACGCCGTAGCGTTTGTTGTCTGGAAGGATCGCGGCACCCGACAGCACATACACGAACTCTGGTGAATTCGCGATCCCGGCGATTTGCAGGCGTTGCCATCGACCATTGACGACGGCCGCGATCGCATCCCCCGGCCGCAGCCGATGCGTGTCGGCAAACCCCTGGCCAAGCAGGATTTCATCGCGCGCATTGGGCGTGAGGTATCGCCCCGCCACCACATGAAGATCGTTGAGGTGCGGACGCTGTGAGGCTGGGGATCAGGGTGTAGAACTGAAAGAGGAATCCCACATGCTCACGGCGATAGGCAGTGAGCGCGTCATCGGCAGCTCCGGTCAGATCATGATCGCGGTACCAGACCGTCCCCGCGCTTGGGATGTCCAGCCCGCCCAGAATGTTGACCAATGTCGACTTGCCACTGCCGGAGGCGCCCAGGAGCACCACGAATTCTGCGCCATAGAGATCGAGATCGACATTATCGAGCGCGCGCACTTCGACCTCGCCCATGCGATAGACCTTGCTGACACCTCGCATGCGAAAGACCACATCGCTGCGGCCGTCACCGGCGGATGCCATTCACCCCTTCTTGGCGGTGTTCGAGCCGAATGCCGATTGCTTCGATCACGATCGCCGACAGAAACACGACCCCACCCCATACCGGGCTTGCTGCGGCCCACATCAATAGCGCGCCGATCACGACCAAAACGACACCGAGCAGGCGGCGTGTGTTGCGCCTTCGAATCATGAGCATTCCCTTCGGTACCCTCTTGGTGGGCGGACAAGACGCCGCGCACACGCTCAACCTACGCGCAAGCGGCAGCCTCGCGTTTGAGTACCGTCAAGGTCGCGACGATCTCGGCGAAGCGCCAGCCGGTGGCGCCTAACGGGACCAATGCACGCGCAGCAGCGGTTCCGCATCGAGATACTCGAAATCGAGCGACCCCTGATAGGCATGATGCAATGCCTCGCCGATGCCGCGCGCCAGATGGATATCGGTGGTGGTCACCATCGTGTGCTCGTCATGGTCCTCGATCGCCATGATCCGCTCCAGTGCATGTTCGGACTTCACATGCTCGGCATGATTTCGAACGAGCTTCATCATCTCGTCGCGGTGCTCGAGGAAGAATGGACCGTCGATGCGCACGAATCCCGCCGGCAGGCGATCCCGAATGCGCCGGCACGCGGGGCAAAGCTCGTCTCTTGCTGCTGCGTCCGGCGTTCCCCACTGCCAGCGCCCTTTCGCGAATACCGCCTTGCACTCCGGGCAGGCGGCGTGGCCTGCGGGCTTGCGCTCCGACTTGTACGGATCGTGATTGTGCTCTTGAGAGACTTGCTTTGGACGATGCGTGCTTGGGCCGCGGGGAGTTTTCACGATGGGATCTCTTGGGGATAGGAAAGAAAATCCACGGGGACACACCCACACCCTAAGCATCGCCCCGTTTCAAGGTTTGACGATCGTCAACCGATGCGATGCCTGCTTCAACCGTCCGTCGCCTGTCCCTCTTCTTCCCGGACCTGACGCCGCAGGATCTTGCCGATGTTCGACTTCGGCAGCGGCTCGGCACGAAAGACGATATCTCTCGGCACTTTGTACCCGGTGAGATTCTTACGGCAATGTGCGATGAGCTCCGCCTCCGTCAAAGCGGGATCGCGTCGCACGACCACCAACCGCACCGCAAGGCCGGAGCGATCATCGTGCATCGGAATGGCCGCTGATTCCAGCACACCGGGATGCATCGCCGCGACATCCTCGATCTCGTTCGGAAATACCTTGAAGCCGGAAACGACGATCATGTCCTTCTTGCGATCGACCAGCGCGACGTAACCATCCTGATCCATGAAGCCCATGTCGCCGGTGCGCAACCACCCATCGCTTGACAACACTTCCGCCGTATCGACGGGTCGATTCCAATAGCCGCGCATGACCTGCGGGCCGCGCACGCATATTTCGCCGATCTCGCCGATCGGCATCTCAAGCCCCTTCTCGTCGCGAATGGCAACCTCCGTGGAGGGCACCGGTAATCCGATCTTGCCCGAGTACGCCATGGCATCGAGTCGATTCGCGCAGACGATCGGCGAGGTTTCAGTCAATCCGTAACCCTCTACGATCGGCACGCCGAATGCCGTCTTCCAGCGATCCGCCACCGCTCGCTGCACGGCCATTCCGCCGCCCACCGTGACCTTCAGGTGCGCCGGTTTCACCATGGCGATCTCTTTTGCATTGAGCATGCCATTGAACAGCGTATTGACACCGGTGATGGCGCTGAACGGCGTGCGCGCCAGCTCTTTCAGGAACCCCGGCAGGTCGCGCGGATTGGTGATCAGAACATTGTGGGCGCCCAGTTTCATGAACACGAGCAGGTTCGCGGTCAACGAGAACACGTGATAGAGCGGCAATGGCGTGACCACGGTCTCTTTGCCTTCTTCGAGCGCACCACCGATCCACGCCGCGGTCTGCTGCAGGTTCGCGACCAAATTGCCATGGGTAAGCATGGCCCCTTTGGGCACGCCGGTGGTGCCGCCGGTGTACTGAAGGAACGCCAGATCTTCGCGTGCGAGCGACACGTCGGGCCGCAGGTGTTCTATGGCGAGCGCGTGCTTGAACGGCACCGCGTCTTTCAGCTCGAACGGTGGGACCATATGCTTGACATAACGAACCACCAGGTTTGCGATCGCCCCTTTCGGGAATGGCAACAGATCGCCGATCCGCGTCGTCACCACATGCTCGATTCTGCTGTCCGGCAACACCTGCTCGACCGTATGAGCGAAATTCTCCAGAACGACGATTGCCTTGGCGCCCGAATCCCGCACCTGATGACCCAACTCACGCGCGGTGTACAGAGGATTGGTATTGACCACGACGCATCCGGCGCGCAATGCGCCGAACAAGGCGACGGGGTATTGAAGAATATTCGGCATCATCAGCGCGACGCGGTCGCCTTTGACGAGGCCTTGCTGCTGAAGAAATGTACTGAAGACAGCCGTCAGCCGATCCAGCTCCCCATAGGTGAGGATGCCGCCCATGTTGCTCACTGCGGGCAAGCGCCGAAATCGATCACAGCTTTGCCGGAGGATATCGACCAGCGAAGAATAGGCTTGGCAATCGACATCCGCAGGCACGCCCGGTGGGTAACTCCGCAACCAGATTCGTTCCATCGCTACTCCTCCATTGGCAACGCACTCTATGTTGAGGAGGCGCCATTGCATCGTCTTTGATCATGCGCAAAGCATGGTCGGCCCCCCCTTAGAGTCGACGGGCGCATCGTCGATGCGCACCCTACCCATGCGAGCCCGGGCGAGTCCTCGCACAAGCACTGATGGAGCGACCTATCCCTATGCTCTTCCACAACCGATTCCCCCAAGGACGATACCGGCCTCGACACGCCAGACGCGCTCGCGCGTGAGACCCTCGCGCTCGTGCTGGCCCATCACATCGGTCCCGGAGCATGCACCGTCCGCTCGTTTCATCGCGGGCGATGGCGGTCCGGTCGAGATTACCGACAGCATCATCGGTACCGGGGGCTCGGTGTGTAGCGCAAGGATCCGCCGATCAGTCGTCTCCGCCAACGTGGAAATCGACGACGGGAGCCGGATCGACGAGTCGGTGATCCTTCCGGAAGTGCAAATCGGCCGGGGAAGCATTCTTCGTCGCGTCGTGATCGACAAGCGTTGCACCCTGCCACCCGGATTCGTGGCGGGCATCGATTCCGCATTTGATCGCGAGCGCTTTCATGTGACACCAGGTGGTATTACCCTGATCACCCAATCGATGATCAATCGGCGCGCTGCCAGTCACGAGGTCCGGCGCGAAGCCGCGTGACCGATATCACCGCTGCCAGGCAATCAAGTTGCACTCGATCGGTACGCGCGCCGCCGGGTGGTACGGGATCACGCGAGGGGTGTAGTGATCGGACGGACGTCGGGCATCCACGCGCGCACGATAAATGAATGCATTGAGTGCCCCCGGCAATTGGTCGGTCCGATCCATACGGATCGGGCCATCGCCGTCCG
This sequence comes from Betaproteobacteria bacterium, assembly GCA_031391405.1. Classification (GTDB taxonomy): domain Bacteria; phylum Pseudomonadota; class Gammaproteobacteria; order Burkholderiales; family SG8-39; genus SHXR01. The sequence continues at coordinate 28,337 of JANMUI010000751.1, read as the reverse complement.
CCGGTTCGCTATAGAGCTCGACCCGCACGCTCTCAGCGGGGATCTCCCCAAGATAGACCGGCACGCTGAAGCGCCACTCGTTATCCTCTTGATGAATCTCGATGGCCCCGAAATGGATCTCGTGCCAATGTCGGGTGAGTGCTTCGTGCCACTGCGACAGCTCGTGCCCAAGCCTCGCACCCTCCGCGCCGCGACGCTCCACCATTGCAGCGGCCGGCCGGTAGAGCTTCTCAACATATTCTCCGGCCATCCGATTGCTGGAGTAGCGCGGCGCAAGCGTCGCGATGCTTGCCCGCATGCGCCGAACCCACGCCCTTGGAATGCCATGGTCATCGCGCTCGTAGAAGGCGGGCACCACCTCGTTCTCCAATAGCCGGTAGAGCTGCAGGGCCTCCTCTTGATCCTGCTCCGGACCGTTGCGCTGGTCACGGTCGCTAAGTGTCCAGCCGAGCTCGGGTGCATATGCCTCCGCCCACCATCCGTCGAGCGCCGACAGATTGAGACCACCATTGGCAAGCACCTTCATGCCGCTCGTGCCACAGGCTTCCCACGGCCGGCGCGGGGTGTTGATCCACACATCCACCCCTTGGACCAGTTGCTGCGCGACGACCATGTCGTAGTCCGCGATGAACACAACGCGACGCTGCACGTCGGCGCGCTTGGCGAACTGCAGCCAGGCTTCGACCAATCGCTTGCCCGTCGCGTCATCCGGATGCGCCTTTCCCGCGACGATGATTTGAACGGGCCGGTCGGGGTTGCCAAGGATGCGGGCGAATCGATCGGCATCCGCCAGCAAGAGATTCGGGCGCTTGTATTCGGCAAAGCGCCGTGCGAAGCCGAGCGTGAGGAAATTGGCATCGAGCAACTGCGAGGCTTCGTCCAGATGCTCCGGTGTCGCACCTTGCTGCCCGCGTTGCAACACCATCTCCTGCATCAGCCGCGTTTCGATGCCCCCGCCATAGAGCTTGGCGGTGATACCGCGGTCGACCGGGCTGTTCATCGGATCGTTGCTGTCGAGCCGGTAGAGTCTCACGCGCCCGACTTGCGCGACCCAAGTACGCAGGTAAAGAATGCGCCCCGGAAACTTGATCTCGACTCTGAGCCACGATCCGCTCGCATCCATGACCGGACGGATCGGCAGCTCGCCTGGATCGTTGTACGGATAGGCCTCGTGTTGGCGGCCCGCCGCGTCGATGGTCTGGCGAAAATAGCCCTCGTAGTAAAGCAATCCCACACCGGTAACCGGAATACCCAGATCGCTTGCTGTCTTCAGAAAATCGCCGGCGAGAACGCCAAGACCGCCCGCGTACAGCGGCAGAGCCTGTCCCAGTCCGAATTCCATGCTGAAGTAGGCGATGCTTCGCCCGGCGAGTTCCGGGTAGTTTTCGCCGCACCAGCACGACTCCGTAAGATAGCGCTCCCGCTCCGCGGCAACCCGTCGCAACTCCTCGAGAAACGCCGGGTCCCTTGCCCACGATTCCAAGGTGGTCTGCGAGACGTCCTGCAGCACCGCCCATGGATTGTTCGTGCGCTCCCACAAGGGACCTTGCTTTCGCCACAGGGAATCGCCTGCATGGCTCCATGTCCAGTGGAGATCGAGCGCCAGATCGAAAAGCGGGGCGAGCGCCTCCGGCATTGCGCGAGGAACGAATCGATCGAACATGGTCAATCACCTGCGGGGCGGGGGCGGAAATCAACGGTGGCGCCCTGCGCGGGCGCCTCGCATTCCACTTCGAGATCGGACAGCGGCGTGGCGCAGCAGAGCAGTACCTTGCCGCCGGCACGTTCTTCATCGGTCAGCACGCGCTTCTGATACGCGCCAAAGTCGACTTCGCCGCCAACCAACGTCGCTTTACAGGCGCCACATCCGCCGCTGCGGCATTCGAACGGCAGCAGGACGCCCTGGCGCAGACCGGCATCGAGCAACGTCTCGGCCTCGCGCACGCCGATCGTGATCCCTGTAGGTTGAACCACCAACTGGAACAGCTCGTCGCGGCGCCGTCGCTTCGGCGGGAGCCATGGTGCAAGCAGCATGAGGAGGGTCGCGCCTCCGACGAGTCCCCAGACTGCCATCGGTGACCAGCGATAGATGAGCGGATACACCGGCAAATACAGCCAATCGAATGCGAGCGAGGCGGGCACGGTCTGCAACGCCGCCGGGCTTTGACTTACCGCCGGCTTGGCAAGCGACAGCACCACCAGCGTGACGGTGAAAGCGGCTGCGATCCCCTTTGGAGGCATCACATGCGCCCTTGGGACCCGTTGCGTATGGACCCACAACGCCACGAGCAACGCGAGCGGCATGCCGATGTGGAGAAACGAAAGCAATGAAAACAGCCGATCGGAAATGCTCTCTGCCGAAATGAAGTTGCGCGCGAGCGTCCCGCGAAATGTGGGCAGCACGTCGAACCACTCCGCGGTGGCGGTGGTCACAAACTGCGCGAGCCGGTCCCACGGGAGCATGTACCCATTGATCGCCGATGCGTAGACCAGCCATAGCACGACCACCCCCGAGACCCAGGAGAACGCGCGAAAGCTCCGATAGCGGTCGAACGCAAAGTGCCGCACGAGATGGAGAAGCATAAGCACCGCCATCGCGTCCGAACCGTAGCGATGCAGGCTTCGCATCACCCCGCCCGCGTACCATTGATCATGGGTGATCGATTCCACCGAGGCATAGGTCGTGTCGATCCCCGTCCGGTAGAACGCATAGAGGTAGAGTCCGCTCGCGATGACCACCAGCAAGGAATAGTAGGCGGTCGCACCGAGGTAATAGAACGGATTCGAACGCTCGCCAAAGGCGGCATTGAACGCCTTTTCGATGGCAAGAAATGCAAGCTGGATAGTTCTCTGCAACCGATTCAGCATCCTCGGTCCTTGATGATTGGGCCGCTGCAACCGCGCTGGCGTGTGAGCCCGGAAGGGGCATGCAAACGGGCAGCCTCCCGCGCATTCGACGATAGCCGCACTTCCGGGCGGCCGATTTGATCCTGGCTAAACACAACCAGGAAAATCGGGCGCGTACCGGACACTGTTCTTGATCTGCGTCACACCGCCTCGACCGTTCCGGCTGTCCCATTGTGAGCGGCAAGCCCACCCCCAATCAAACGATGCCCCTGCTCCAGATCGATGATGTCGTTCGCCGGTTTGCGATACCCGATGGCACCCTCATCGCGCGGCGCCCTCTCAATCGCCTGTGGATCGAGATCAAGGTACGGTGATGTCCCGAATTCTCCAACTGTTGTACTTGATGCTCCCGGTCTACATGGCGAACATGGCCCCGCCCTTCACCAAATATTGGCCATGGTGGAATCGGCCGATTAGCCAGAAGTGGCTCGGCGCCCACAAGACCGTGGTCGGATTCGCCTTGGGTGTCGCTGCGGGTGTGATGGCAGCATTCATCCAATCGCAGATCGATTGGCAAGGTGCAGCCATCCGCTACGAGCAGTGGCTAGCGATCGGGATTGCCTGTGGGTTGGGCGCAATGACCGGCGACAGCGCCAAGAGCTTCATCAAACGTCGACTCGCCGTTGCACCTGGCCAATCCTGGTTTCCGGCGGATCAGCTCGACTTCGTGATCGGTGGCCTCGTCGCGCTCGCGCCGTGGATCGATCTTTCGTGGCTGGATGTCGCCTGGATCATCGCGTTGAGCCTGGCGGGCGATATCCTCGTCAATCAACTGTCGTATCGTTTGGGCATTCGCGATACAAAGTGGTGAAGCGAACACGCAGTTGCTTACTTCACAACAGTGACCGGCACATCGGCCAACGCCACCACTCGCATGGCCACCGAGCCGACGACTACCGTCCGCAGCGTGCCCTTGCCGTGCGTTCCCATGACGATCTGGTCACACGCGTTCTCACGCGCGAATGTTGCAATGACATGGGACGGCCGCCCGATCTCGATGTGCGACGAATAGGCAAGGCCCGCCTCATCGAGGAGCTGCCGCGCGTGGACGAGGGCCGCCTTCCCTTCTGCCATCAGGCCCTGGTCGACTTCTTCCCGACCCAGGACGTCGACAAGGTCTTCGGACAGCTCGGGCGAAACATTCAGCAAATGCACTTCGAACGGTCCTATTTTCCGCGCCATGCCGATGACGTGCTTGACCGCTCGCAGCGAGCTTTGCGAACCATCGACCGCCAGAAGAATGCGATGTCTCATCGGTCCTTGTCCCTCCCTGATCAGGCACGCACGCGAAACGCGCGAACCAGCTTCTTCAGCTTCTCGGTGATACCGGTGTATTCGAGCTCGCTCATCGGCAACATGGCAGCGCCGAAGAAACCCTGACGACGCATCTCGAGCGCCTTCTTTGCGATACGCTCGCGCACGGTGGTATGTCCGCCTTGATGATGCCAAGGGCAATTTTCATGGTGTTCTCCCGCGCTAAGTCTCATTGGAAGCATCCGACGCTTCTATTCTCCGCACGTCTGCCCTCATTCTATTTGAGCAATATCATACGAACTGATGGCGCGTGTGGCCCAATCGCTGGATGTTTCCGTCGACGAGTGGAGGTCCAACATGGCAGCAGCTCAGCCCGCGTCAAAACGCGTCCGAAAATCCGGCGCGGCAGCCAAGAAACATCCATCGGTGAAGCGTGGGCGCGTCGCGAAGAAGGCCGTAGTAACGCGGCGCCACGTCCCGCGGCGCGCTGCATCGCGGCCAGCACGCCGCACTGACCTGCCATTGCCGCCAATCACTGAATACGACGAAGCATCGGCAGCCCGGCAGGAACGACATGGCATGATCGAGGAGGCGATCGAGCCGCCGCCTTCCCGAGACGGTCATGACATCGAACGCGAGTGAACCGACAACCCTCAGAAATTCACCACGGAGGAAAAGGAGGGAATGGAGGAAGGCACAGCGTCTGGAGAAACTTCGCGAGCTCCACGCAGGACCCGGTAGACGCATGATCAGTCCTGGCGTCCGCGAGCGATTGAGCATGATCAAGAACCGGTGATTCGAGACGACTGGTCGCGGTGTCGCACGCACTACCCGAATTGATATCGATCAAGCGCACGGTTCGTACCACAAGTAAGATGCGGCATTGCGCCCGCGAAATGGCGCGCAGACAAGGATTCGTCATGAGTTATTCCCACGCGGAGATGGATGCCGCGCGCGAGGCAGCAAGCCGCATCCTGAACGATATCGGCCTTGGTGCCGGACAGTTCACCATCGAACCCCAAGCGGGCATGTGGGCGTTGCGCCTGGAACGCATGACGGCGAACGGCAAGGTGACGACGAGCATTCCGATCGATCATCATCAATTGAAGGAAAGTCTTGACGACCACGAGGCGCGCGCGCATTTGCGCCACGACTGGACGATCAAGCTCGCAACCTGGCGCGAGGCAATTCTTCGCGACGCTTAAGGACGACATGTCACGCCGCTCCGAAACCCACAACATGGCCGTCTTCTGCGATTTCGAGAACATCGCGATCGGCGTACGCGAAGCAAAGTACTCGCAATTCGACATCAGCAAGGTGCTCGAACGCCTGCTCCTCAAGGGCAGTATCGTGGTCAAGAAGGCCTACTGTGATTGGGAGCGCTACAAGGAGTTCAAGGCCGCGATGCACTATGCGGCATTCGAGCTGATCGAGGTGCCGCATGTTCGCCAGTCCGGCAAGAATTCAGCTGACATCCGGATGGTGGTCGATGCCCTCGATCTCTGCTACACGAAAGCGCACGTCGACACGTTCGTCATCGTCAGCGGTGATTCCGACTTCTCTCCGCTGGTAAGCAAGCTGCGCGAAAACGACAAGAGCGTAGTGGGAATCGGGGTGAAGATGTCGACCTCGGAGCTGCTGATCGCAGGCTGCGATGAATTCATCTACTACGACGACTTGGTACGCGAAGCGCAGGCGCAATTGCCCGCCAAGAAGAAGACCAAGGGCCAGGCCCCGACCGCGGAGAAACCCCTGAAGGAAGACACCGACGATCGGAAGCGCAACGAGGCGTTCGATCTCGTCGTCCAAACCGTACGTGCGCTGCAATCCGAACGGGGCGAAGACGAAAAACTTTGGGGATCGATGATCAAGCAGGCGCTGAAGCGCCGCCGGCCGGGATTCAATGAAGGCTCCTATGGATTCCGCTCATTCAATCGCCTCCTCGAGGAAGCGGAAGCCGGCAAGCTCCTCATACTCGAGCGAGACGAGAAATCGGGCGGATACATCGTGACCCCCGACTCACCGGAAGGATCGCGCCCGACCCGAACGACGAAATCGCGACCGGCTGCTGAGCCGAAAACCTAGCGCTCTAGCGGGTAACAAGCACGGGAATGCGCGAATACGCAAGAACGGTATTGGTCTAGGACTTGCTCTTGCTCGCCGTGCCGGCGCAGCATCTGCGCTCGATCGCGAATCATCTTCGCCCGCTGCTAACTGATGGCGTGCCAATCGTCATCTGCTCCAAAGGAATCGAGCGCCGCAGTTGCGCACTAGTGCCCGAAGTGGTTGCCGATGTGATTCCTCGGGCCGAAGTTGCCGTCGTCTCCGGCCCCTCGTTCGCAAAGGAGATCGCGTGCGACCTGCCTTGCGGCGTCGCACTGGCATGTCGGGATGCGCAAGTGCGCGCTCGGCTGGTCCGCGACATCGGGACGCCGCATTTCCGTATTCATCCGAGCGACGACGTCATCGGCACCGCCTGGGTGGCGTGATGAAGAATGTCATCGCCATTGCAAGCGGCATCGCCGCCGGCCGAAAGCTGGGCGAAAACGCTCGCGCAACCGTCATAGCGCTCGGCCTCGCCGAGGCAACCCGACTCGCGCTTGCCAAGGGCGCGAGAACCGAGACGTTTCTCGGGCTTGCCGTCATCGGCGATCTCGCCTTGACCGCGAACAGCCGGCAATCGCGCGATACGTCGCTGGGCGTTGCGTTCGGCGAAGGCCGAAAACTCTCCGATATGCTCGCTGAGCGAAAGGAAGTGGCCGAGGGTGCGTTTTCGATGGAAGCGATCGTGGAATTGGCACACCGCCTGGGCGTTGCCATGCCGCTTTCAGAGGCCATCGACCAAGTGCTAAACCATGGCGCCGATCTGGACGCATCGATGGCACGATGGATGGAAGTGACCCGGGTGTAGGATTGAACGCTTGCCCGCGTGTTTGAAAGGAGATCGTCATGCTTCCGCTTCGAAAAGCCTTCACAACAAGTGCCCTGGCAGTGACCCTGGCGTTGGGATTTAGCGCGCCTTCAAGCGCCGAGAACGAGCGTGGCTCGACCCATCGCGCCGACAAGCCCCGATCGCCGCTCGTCATCGGTCACCGCGGGGCAAGCGGCTTTCTGCCCGAGCACACGCTCGAGTCCTACGCCCTCGCCATCGAGCTGGGTGCCGACTACATCGAACCTGATCTTGTCGCGACCAAGGACGGCCACCTGATCGCGCGGCATGAGCCGAACATGATCAACACGACTGACGTCAAGGACCGGCCGGCGTTCGCGTCCCGCAAGCGGATCGCGGTGGTAGACGGTTTTCCTGAGGAAGGTTTTTTTGCCTCGGATTTCACGCTCGCCGAAATCAAGGCGCTGCGCGCCGTGCAGGCGTTCGCCGAGCGCCCTCAGCAGTTCAACGGCAAATTCGAGATTCCGACCCTGGATGAGGTGATCGCGCTCGCGAAGCGCAAGTCCGAGGAGAAAGAGCGGACCATCGGCATCTATCCCGAAACCAAGCATCCGACCTACCACCAGAAGCTTGGTCTGCCGCTCGAGCAACGACTCGTGGATGCGCTGGCGCGGGCGGGTTGGAACCATCGTCGCGCACCGGTGTTCATTCAGTCGTTCGAGCAGGCGAATCTGAAAGCGCTGCGCAAGATGACAAGCGTCAAGCTCGTTCAGCTCGTCGATGCGAACGATGTGAATCCGGACGGTACGCTCGACTTCACGCCGCCATTCGATCGCCCGTACGACTGGACCGTTTCAGGTGATCCCAAGCTGCTCGCGCGGACGTTCGCATACTTTACGACCGATGCAGGTCTGGCCGAAATCAAGACCTACGCGGATGGGATCGGGCCGTGGAAACGCTATATTGTGAGCACCATCGTCGCCGGACTGCCCGGACCGGGCGAGGCGAGCCTCAAGCTTCTGCCTCCGAACAACCTGATTGACCGCGCGCACAAGGCCGGACTGCGCATCCACACCTGGACATTTCGCAACGAGCAACGCCGCCTGGTATCCGATTACGCAGGCAACCCGGTCAACGAGTATCTCCAATTCTTTCGTCTGGGCATCGATGGAGTGTTCTCGGACTTTCCCGATACGGCGGTCGCTGCCCGGATCTTGCTCGAGCTCGAACGCAATCCCGACGGCGGGCGATGCCTGATCGGTGGTCGCGATGCGCCGACCCGACATCTACCAGACTGTCGAGACTAGGAATCTGCGCGGTCTGCCGCGCAGATTCATCAATCAATCGCCTTCCCTGGCGAAGATTCCGTAACGATCCAGATTGAGTTCTTCGGTATCCCAGTCTTCGATCCGCTCCGGCAGCCACCCTGGATTTGGGCAACATGGTCCCGGTCCTATTCTGGGTTTTGCTTGGAAACGGGTCGTCCCCGATCTTCATTTGTATGCGCTCGCCATGCCAGGCGGGGAACCCGCGATGCCAACGATGGTCGCGCCGATGGCCCATCACCTTCACTGCATCATGCATAGCGCCGTCATCGCGGGAACCATCACCGTCCTCGTCTGGACGGTGCATCGAAGCCTGTGGATTCCGTTGCTCGCGTGGTGGTCGCACATCGTGATCGACGTCTTCACCCATTCGGACGATCACTACCCCTCACCGGTCCTTTACCCCATCACGTATTGGGGATTCGGTGATGAGATCGGCCAATTCGTCAAAGCTCAAGGGCTCAGCTTCGGATGGCGATTCAGGTTCAGCAGCGCGCGAAAGTCCCTTCAGAATCTTCGTAGCGCCGCCAAGCGCACGTTCGCGCCCTTTCGTTTGCGCTCGCAGCTCGGAACCCAAGAAATGTCGGACGGCATCGATGGCTTTGCGTGGATCGCGACCGTGGATCTTCGGATCAAGGGCCGGACACATCGCTCATCGCGTGCTGATATTACTTCTGTCCTGTTGCTCAATCATGATGTCCATCATGACTCTTTGATTTGTCGGTGGGCCGTGCTGGACTCGAACCAGCGACCAAGGGATTATGAGTCCCCTGCTCTAACCAACTGAGCTAACGGCCCGTGGGACAACGCAGCGGGGCAGTGTATCGCAACAGGTTCGAGATCGCCCCCTCTACGCACCTCGGTGCGTGCGTGGCGCCGCGCTTCACGCATCGTGATAGCCTTTCTCGACGCCGCAGTGCAATCATCGCTGCTCGCCCAATTCAATTCAGACTCTCCCAAATGCGCGCCTTAATGTGGTCAACACTGAGGTGGTCAACGCTCAGCCGGTCACTCCGCTTTGGAACCAGTGAACCGATCCACCCATATCGCACTTGAATTCATCAAAGGACGACGTCATGGCTCGACTAAGATCGATCGCCGTCGCGACACTTTGCGCCATCAGTAGCGCCGCCAGTGGCATCGCGACCGCGCAGCAGAACTGGCCGACAAAACCGATCCGATTGATCGTCGTGGGTGCGCCGGGGGGCTCGATTGACATCCCCGCTCGCATCATCGCGGAACGCATGCGCGATCGGATCGGCCAGCCGGTCGTGGTGGAAAACCGTCCGCAGGCGGGCGGCACGGTCGGGACCGATGCAGTAGCGAAGTCTGCGCCCGATGGGTACACCCTGCTATGGGCCTTCAACGGTCCGCTTGCCAACGCGCCGCATCTTTACGCGAAGTTGCCGTACAGCCCGACCAAGGATCTCGAACCAATCATCAAAGGAGCGACGCAGCCTTTCGTGCTTGCCGTCAACGCGGCGCTGCCGGTAAAAACCGTCAAGGAGTTGATCGAGCACGCCCGCGCGAATCCCGGGAAGCTCAACTACTCATCGCTTGGCAACGGGAGTGGCTCGCACCTGTCGATGGAGCTCTTGAAAACGTTAGCCAAGATTTTCGTCGTCCACATTCCCTACAACGGCGCGCCGGCCGCCGCGATCGCCGTGGCGAGTGGTGATGTGCAAGCGGCGTTCCTCCCGCCGGCGGTTATCGTCCCGCACGCGCAAGCCGGCAAGGTGAAGCTTCTCGCGGTATCGAGCGCCCAACGATTCCCGATGATGGCGGATCTCCCAACGATCGCGGAGGCCTCGCTACCCGGCTTCGAGTCCGATGGATGGAGCGGCATCCTCGCACCCGCAGGGACACCGCGCGAGATCGTTGAGCGCATCAACAAGGAAGCGAATCAGATTCTGGCGTTGCCGGACGTACGAGAACTTCTGGCGCGCAATCAGATTGTCGCCGGAAGCGGCACGCCGGAAGCGTTCGGGCAATTGATTGCGAGCGAATCGAGCAAGTGGGCCCCCATCATTCGGAACACCGGCGCAAAGCTCGATTGATTGGCGTTCACTTCCGCTAATCCGCAAGAATCGCGGTGATCGATTTCGTATCGATCGCATGTAGATCGCGCGCCAGATCCACCTTTTCTTCCCCAGGGATCCGCGTCTTGGTGAATGACAGGCCCTCGTATCGAAGGGGGCGCGTTGCATCCATGCCCATCTTCGCGCTGATACCCTGCTCCGTCGATGGATCGAGGATCGATCCGAGCGCGCCGCCGACCACAACGAGGTCGCGATCCGCCTGAAATCGCGTGGCGACTGCCCACTCAACCTGCTCCGGGTCATGCACATCGACATCGTCGTCAACGATGATGACCTGCTTAATATCGTAGTGCGCCCCGAAGGCGGCCATGATCATGTTCTTGGGTTCGCCTTCGCGCTGTTTCTTGATTTGAACGTACAGGTGATAACGACAGACCCCACCGACTCCGAGATGCAGATCAATCACATTGGGAAATGAGCGCTGCAGATGAGAGAGAATCGTCGCTTCGCGCGGGATGCCGCCAAGCAGAAGATGCTCCATGCCGGCGGGAACGATTGTGTGATAGAGGGAATTCGCTCGATGGGACACACAGTCGATTTGAATGACCTCGCGCGCCTCTTGGGGGCTGTAATAACGCGGGAATTCGCCAAAGGGCCCTTCGAGCTCGCGCACCCCGGGCAACAGTCTGCCCTCGATGACGATTTCCGCTTCCGCCGGAACCCGCACATCATTCGTAAGACATTTCACCACCGGCAACGGCGCACCATGCAAGGCACTCGCGATCGCGAGCTCATCGTTATCGATGCTCGCGATCGCCTGCGATGCCAAGAGCGTCAGTGGGTCGACGCCGATCACCACAGCGACCGGCAGCGCTTCGCCTCTCTCTTCGGAAGCACGATAGAACGCGTGAAGGTGCCGGGGCAACATCAACGTTGCCATGCGGTCGGGCGCGTTGACCTGGATCCGATTGATGGACACATTCTGTATGCCGGTGACCGGATTGCGCGCGATCACCAGGCCTGCAGTGATGTAGGGTCCCGAATCGTGTTCGTTGTGGAGCGGGATGGGCATCAACGTTCTGACATCAGCATTGCGATGGACATGGTGCTGGCAGGGAGCGGTTCCCTCCGGGACTTCTCGCCAAGGAATTGGATGCTCGGCAGCGTGACGGAACGTTGAATGCAATGCGTTGAGCGGCACCCCCAATGCTTCCGCCATCCAACTTCGGCTACCGACGAATCCGGACACGATTGGCATCGCATGCCCCCCAGGCGCCGGAAATATCACGGCTTTCTCGCCATCGAGGCGCTTTGCTATTGCGGCAATTTCGAAGGCTAGCGCGACCCCGGGTCTGGCAACGACAAGCCGATCGGAGCTCATCAGGTGACGCAGCCAGGAACGCAAGGTCGGGAATGGTGCCATTCGGCTTTCTCCATGATCGAATCGATGGATTGTGCAGGTGAATCGATTGCGATGGAGGGGCGGCCATGCGCCTCATCCAGCCAAGTGGTTTCGGGGAAAGAAGCGCACTAGGCGATCCGGGGCAAAACGTGACCCGAAACCAGCTATAATTTTTGGTTCTCGATTTAGCACCACGCTGTCACGCTGACGGCTGTCGCCTTGCACAGCTTGTTCGCGTCCCGACTATCAATCCATAAAACCAGCGCCGTCACCCCGAGCGAATGATTATCACGCACGGCTCCGAGCCAGCTCCGTCACAGCCAGTTGCGTTGACGATCGGCAACTTTGATGGTGTCCATCGCGGCCACGAAGCAATGGTCGCTCAGGTGCGTGCAGTCGCCCTCGAACGCAAATTGACCTCGTGTGTCCTCACGTTCGAACCGCATCCTCGCGAATTCTTCGCACCCGATACTGCCCCCACACGCCTCACCAGCATGCGCGAAAAACTGGAGCTTCTGTCGGCGCTTCATATCGAGCGCGTTCACGTACAGCGATTCACAAAGGAGTTCGCTGCCCTTACGCCCGATTCATTCGTCGAAAAGATTCTGGTTGAAACGATGGGTACCCGCTGGATTCTAGTGGGCGATGATTTTCGTTACGGCGCGAAGCGGGCCGGAAATTACGCGTCTCTATCGGCGTCCGGCGCGCGCTTTGGTTTCAGTGTCGAATCGATGCCCACTGTCGCCGATGATGGTGTGCGCGTGTCAAGCTCGGCGGTGCGCAATGCGCTTGCGGTCGGCGATTTGGCGCGCGCGTCGGAGTTGTTGGGGCGCCGCTACACGATCAGCGGGCGAATCATTCATGGTCAGAAGCTTGGGCGCGAGCTCGGGTTTGCGACGGCGAATGTCGAGCTCGAACACAATCGGCCACCCTTGTTCGGCATCTACGCGGTAAAGGTTCACGGAATAGGTGGGCGCACGCGGGACGGCGTAGCAAGTCTCGGATATCGGCCGACGGTGACTAACGAGCGAACGCCGACCCTTGAAGTCCATCTATTCGATTTTTCCAGCGACATTTACGGCGTTCGGGTCCGGGTCGAGTTTCTAACGAAGATACGCGACGAGGAAAAATTTCCCGATCTGGAAGCGCTGAAGATGGCGATCGCAAATGACTGCGTGGCCGCGCGACGCATGTTGAGCACCCAAGGAAATGGTTGACCGATGGCTGACTACAAGAAAACGCTTAATCTGCTGGAAACGCCGTTTCCAATGCGAGGCGACCTGGCCAAGCGCGAGCCTGGATGGGTGAAAGAGTGGAGCGACAAGAAGCTCTACCGCCGCATACGAGAGCTGAGCAAAGGCCGACCCGTCTGGGTGCTGCACGATGGCCCCCCCTATGCCAACGGCGACATCCACATCGGTCACGCGGTCAACAAGATCCTCAAGGACATGATCGTCAAGTCCCGGAACATGGCTGGCTATGACGCGCATTACGTGCCTGGCTGGGACTGTCACGGTATGCCGATCGAAATACATATCGAAAAGCAGTTCGGCAAGAATCTAACGGTCGAGGAGACGCAGTCGAAATGTCGCGCCTATGCGTCCGAGCAAATCGAACGCCAGAAGAAGGACTTCATGCGTCTGGGCATTCTCGGCGAATGGGAAAATCCGTATCGCACAATGGCCTTCGAAGTTGAAGCGGATGAGATCCGAACCCTTGGGAAGATTCTTCAAAAGGGGTATCTGTTTCGCGGACTGAAGCCGGTGAACTGGTGCTTCGATTGCGGTTCGGCCCTCGCTGAAGCCGAAGTCGAATACCAGGACCGCGTTGATTTTGCGATCGACGTCGGCTTCCCGTTCGCCGATACCGAAGCGCTCGCGAAGGCCTTTCGGCTTGCATCGCTGCCGTCAAAGCCGGGACGAATCGTGATCTGGACGACGACGCCTTGGACGATCCCTTGCAATCAGGCGCTCAACGTTCACCCAGACCTCGACTATGACCTGATCGACACCGATCACGGCGCACTTATCATCGCGAGCGAACGTCGCGTCGCATGCCTCGAATCGTATGGACTTGCCGGCGTGGTGCTGGCGACGTGCAAGGGACAAGCCCTGGAACGCATTCGATTCAAGCACCCGCTATCCGAACGCCTTTCGCCGGTTTATCTGGGCGAATATGTCACCACGGAGCAGGGAACAGGAATCGTCCACTCGGCTCCTGCATATGGCGTTGAGGACTTTCTCTCGTGCAAACGCTACGGAATGACGGACGCCGATATTCTGAATCCGGTGCAGTCGAATGGGGTGTACGCGGAAAGCCTCCCGATGTTCGGCGGGCTCAAGATCTGGGAGGCCAATCCAAAAATCGTCGAGGCGCTTCGTTCCAAAGGGGCGCTACTCCATTCGGTGAAACACTCGCATAGCTACATGCATTGCTGGCGGCACAAGACCCCCGTGATCTATCGCGCGGCGACGCAGTGGTTCGCGGGCATGGATGTCAAGCCGAAGGACGGTGGACGGACGCTTCGTGAAGCCGCGCTCGCGCAGATCGAAGCGACGAAATTTTTCCCCGAATGGGGAAAGGCGCGTCTGTTCGGAATGATCGAGCACCGTCCCGATTGGACGCTCTCGCGTCAACGCCAATGGGGCGTACCGATGGCGTTCTTTGTGCACAAGGAAACGGGCGAGCTGCACCCGAGAACGGAAGAACTGCTTGAAGAAGTTGCAAAGCGTGTAGCGCAAGGTGGTATCGAAGCCTGGCAAACGCTTGACGCGCGTGACCTGCTCGGTGCGGATGCTGACCTATATACGAAAAATCGGGACACCCTCGACGTCTGGTTCGACTCTGGTTCCACACACGAGACGGTGCTGCGCGGGTCGCACGGTGCGACAGAGACGTTTCCGGCGGACATGTATTTGGAAGGATCGGACCAGCACCGCGGTTGGTTCCATTCTTCGCTCCTGGTGAGCACAATGCTGAATGGCGTGGCACCCTATCGATCGCTGCTTACCCACGGCTTCGTTGTGGATGGCCAAGGGCGCAAGATGTCGAAGTCGATGTTCAACGGCGTCGCACCACAAAAGGTATCGGACACGCTGGGCGCCGATATCCTTCGGCTTTGGGTTGCGGCGACCGACTATTCCGGCGAGCTCTCGATCTCCGATGAGATCCTGAAGCGGGTAGTCGAAAGCTTTCGCCGCATCCGGAATACGCTCAAGTTCCTGCTGTCGAATCTCACGGATTTCGACGCGGCTAGAGATGCCGTCTCCGCCAACGAACTGCTCGAAATCGATCGATACGCACTAGCGTTGGCCGGCGATTTTCAGAAGAAGTCGTTGTCCGAGTTCGAACAATTCGAGTTTCATCCGTTCATCGCCCGGTTGGTCGCGTTCTGCTCCGAGGACCTCGGGGCCTTTTACCTCGACGTTCTGAAGGACCGCCTATACACGACCAAAAAGGACGGACGCGCACGGCGCTCTGCCCAGACCGCGCTTCATCACATTACGCACTCGCTTGTGAAGCTGATGGCACCGGCCCTTTCGTTCACGGCGGAAGAGGCTTGGGGGTACTTGCGGCCGGGTGCCGAGACCATCTTCATCGAAACACATCACGAGTTTCCGACGATCGAAGACGAAGCGGCACTGGTTGAAAAATGGACGCAACTTCGCGCCATTCGTGGCGACGTCACGAGAAAACTGGAAGAGTTGCGTGTCGCAGGAAAAATCGGCTCTGCACTCGACGCTGAAGTCCGAATTCGCGCGCCGCAGTCCACATGCGAATTGCTGACCTCAATTGGCAAGGATTTGCGATTCGTATTTATTGTCTCGAAGGTCGATCTTGAGCGGTCGACTGACGACGCGACAGCTATTGCTGCGGACCCCTCCTCGCACGCAAAATGCGAGCGTTGCTGGCATCACCGGCCGGATGTTGGATTGGATGCGCACCATCCGACGATCTGCGGCCGATGCGTGTCCAACTTGACTGGCCCCGGTGAAATCCGGCGATTCGCATGAAGCGCGGCAGCTCGCTCATCCGTTGGCTTGGGATCGCCATGATCATCGCAGTTCTCGATCAAATAACCAAGCAGGTGATTCTCGGGCGTTTTTCCGAGGGCGAAACCCTTCCAGTGACGTCGTTCTTCAGCCTTGTCCTGGCATTCAATACCGGTGCCGCGTTCAGCTTTCTGGCAAACGCCGGCGGTTGGCAGCGCTCATTCTTCATCGCCATTGCAGTGACCGCCGTCGTCGTCATTGTTTGGCTA
This sequence comes from Betaproteobacteria bacterium, assembly GCA_031391405.1. Lineage (GTDB taxonomy): Bacteria > Pseudomonadota > Gammaproteobacteria > Burkholderiales > SG8-39 > SHXR01. Next base: position 12,259 of record JANMUI010000751.1, on the reverse strand, counting down.
CTGCGCAAGCATAGTGACGAGTCGCAGTTCTCTCTTGGCCTCTCTCTAATTCTAGGGGGGGCGATCGGCAACCTCTGGGATCGCGTGTGGCTCGGTAAGGTGGTGGATTTTCTGCTCTTCTACTATCAAGATTGGCACTGGCCAGCGTTCAACGTCGCCGATAGCGCGATCAGCATTGGGGCGGCGATCCTGATCCTCGATAGCTTCTCCGGATCTAAGACAAGGTCGGGCCCTGTCTAACTCGATGAATTTCCCTCCAACAATATTCGCCATGACCGAAACCCAAGCAACCGAAATCCTCCTCGCCAACCCTCGCGGATTCTGCGCCGGCGTGGAGCGCGCGATCGGCATTGTCGAGCGTGCCCTTGAGCTTCACGGCGCCCCGGTCTACGTGCGCCATGAGATCGTTCACAACCGCTTTGTCGTGGAAGATCTGCGCAAGAAGGGCGCAGTGTTCATCGACCATCTAACCGACGTTCCGACCGGCAGCACCGTTATTTTTAGTGCGCATGGAGTGCCCAAGTCGGTGCGCGTCGAAGCGCAGCAATTGGGTCTGCGTGTTTTCGACGCAACATGCCCGCTCGTGACGAAAGTGCATGTCGAAGTCGCGAAGATGATCAAGGACGGCTGCGAGGTCGTCATGATCGGGCACCGGGGGCATCCCGAGGCGGAAGGCACCATGGGCCAGTCGGCAGGGAAGATGTATCTCGTGGAAACGGTAGAGGACGTCGCGCGATTGACCGTCAAAGACGCCGATAAGCTCGCCTACGTTACGCAAACGACGCTGTCAGTCGACGACGCCGCGATAATCGTCGAAGCCCTCAAGCGACGCTTTCCCGCGATCATTAGCCCGAAAAAAGACGACATCTGCTACGCCACCCAGAATCGACAGGACGCGGTCAAGTTCATGGCGCCGCAGTGCGATGTCGTGATCGTCGTTGGATCGCCGAACAGCTCGAATTCCAATCGCCTTCGTGAGGTGGCGGAGAACATGAAGGTCCCCGCCTACATGGTCGATTCCGCAACCGAGCTCCAGGCGCATTGGATCGCCGGCAAGAAGCGAATCGGCGTAACTGCAGGGGCTTCCGCACCGGAGGTGCTCGTTGGCGAAGTGGTCGACAGGCTCAAGTCACTCGGTGCACGGTCGGTACGCAATCTGGACGGCGTGACCGAGAACGTCTCGTTTCCGATGCCGAAGGGATTGGCCCAGCGGTAGGTACTTCCACCATCGCCAAAATAATTGGAGTGCGATCGTCCCACCAGAAACGACAAGGCCCCTGCCGAAGCAAGGGCCTTGCATTAGAGGTGCGAACTAAGTACCCCGCGCCACGATTGCACCGTTCAGCGGTCGAACAGCTCGCGCCAGGATACCCTCCTACCCGCTCCTCCTACGCCCATCCCCGGCCCCTGAGACGCATGTCCGGTCACTTTGTGCGAATCGTTTGCCATAGTTGCATCCGTTACGACCTTGCCGTTCGGCAGCTGATACGTCGAAATGCCCACTACCAACGCGTTGCCCAGGAGTCGCCCAGCAGATTGTCCAGCTTCCGTTGATACATAGCTGCCAGTCCTATAGTCAAGCAGATAAAGCCAGCTCGTGCCACCCGCAAGGCACGCGTCCGGATTCGGAACGTTCGTGGCGACGGCCAAACCGCCTACCTGCAACTTCAAGTCAACGTTGACACGCTCTCCTGGCGTTTCGTTGCCAGGGTTGAGGTCCATGTACCAACCGCACTTCGTAGCCCAATCGACTGCATTGGTCGAGATACTGCGCGTTGATGCCGATTGAATTACGATGTCTTGTTTGACCAGGGGGCATGAAGGGGCACCTCTTACGTCGCCTAGGCCGACGGCACCCAGATTGTCCTTGATCGCATAAATAGACTGCTGGTTAATGTCGGTTAGATCGGATATTCCAAGAAGGCGACCCGTACCAAAGTAGACGACATTGTAGGTTGCCCCCCCCACGTTCACTAGGCCTAGGTCAGGCCTCGAGGTGATCGGCTGCGCCGTTGCGCCAATCTTGAATACGCCGAGCTTCAGCGCCTCATAGCCGGCCGGAAGGATCGTATCGTTGATGTCGAACCGCCACATGTTGCCCAGCAAATCGCCGCCATACACCCGCTGAATCGTGTTGTCGGTCATGCCCTGGTCGACCCAGCCGCTAAGCTTTGAGAGGCCGCTTGGCGTCGCGAGGCTTCCCACTCCTGTGCTGATCGTTCGGATCAATGCTCCGGTATTTGCGTTGAGGATATAGATCCGGCCGACTCCGTCGCCCGGCGTAACGTTGTTGTACCCCGAGCTGAAAATGACCGCCCACGTTCCATCCTTAAGCTTGCCCACGAGCGGGTTACCCGCCGTGAGGCCAAGATTCGGGTCGGTGAACTCCCACAGGCCCCGCGGATTATCTGGATCAGTCACATCGAGGGCATAGTAACCACGGCCGCCGGCACCCAATCCGCCGACGAGAATCGACTTCCACTGTGATCCATCGTAAATCTCGGCGGCGGTCGGTGACCCGTCAACGGAGAACCGATGATTCGTCCCGTAGTCCCGATTCGCGAGCTTTGTGATATTCGGCAGTACGAGCGACGGCACATACGCCCAGAGTTCCTGACCGGTCGTTCCTTCGAATGCGTGCAGCATTCCGTCGTTCGCGCCGACGTAGACCACACCCTTCCTGCTTTGAATAGCCGCGCTCGCCGTGAAGGCGGCAAAGCCGGTGTCCTCATACGCGAACGGCGGAATCCGCACGTACACCGGTTTCGCGCTCACGATATCGCCAAGTACGAACTCACGATCCCGGAATACCTGATTGTCAACGACGACATCAGACTGCATCTCGTAGCCGTGCTGTCCACGCAGATAGTTGATGAGCCGATCGGATGTTGCATTCGCTTGCTGGGCGCCGGTGAGTGCCGGATATTGGGGCAGCGACGTCGGATTGAACCACGCCGTTTTCTCGCCGGCAGTAAAGTTGCCTGGCACGAAGTCTTTGAGCTTCGTCGGAAGCGATCCATCGAATCGAAGGATCTTTCGCGTGTCGCTCAATGCGCTCACGCGACCGCCGAGAAGAGCCTTGGCCGACCAGAGGGTTGCAGCCGATATCTCGCCCGTTGCGAGATCGATCGATCGCGCCAAGAGATCACCATCCCAAAATACGGTCCGATAGTTCGCGGTGAATGCATAATTGTCGCCGACGACGGGCTCCAAATTACTCGTCGAGGCAGCAGCGCCGGCACCCTGAACGGACTGCAAGTCGAGAAGCGCTTTTCCCAGACCGTTAGCCAGGGTAGTCGGATTACGGGCACTGTAGTACACCCCGCGACCATTCACTGCCGCATGCCAAAGATCGTCGACCGCGGTGGGTGTATCCGCTACCGGCGTCGGCCAGTTCTTGGTGCCTTGCTTGATATCGTAAAAGTCCCCGGATGATGCGGTTTCGTAGTCCTCCTGGTACTTAAGCTGCCCGCTCACGCCAAGACCAATGGCGTAGGTCGTCATATGCTGGTGCGGTGCCGTGTCCTTGCCTTTCGGATCCAATCCGTTCTGGCAGACATCGGCGCCCGACACGCCCGTGGCGCAAGCTGGCCCTGGACGCAAGTCGGTGTTGTAGTAGTACGCGGCAACATCGGCGAGCGAGTTGCTATTTGCGGTCGGCCCCTCATATTGAGGTTTTGCAGTTGTTCCACCGTCCTGATTGCCGACGTTGCTGGTCCCATTAGTTTTGAACGGACCATAACTCGAGCTCTCGGATCCGGTATTCCAGTAACCGTCCGTGGAGAGAATCGCGTAGTTCCGTTGGCACCAATACTGCAACGGATCGGTCCCGATCTTCCCCGCATAGATTCGACCGACTTTAGAAAGCGCGGCTCGCAAAGGCGTCGAGTTGCCTGGTGTGGTGCCGTAGACCCTCGAAAACCATGTGTCCTTTTGCGGTTGCGTAAAGTCCGAGATGTTCAGAAACTCTGAATTGAGGTTGTTGGTGCCGGTATAGTTGATCGTCGTCAGGCCGACTCGCAAGGAATCGTTCAGCGGTGCAAACGCGCTGCCCGCGGCACTCTTCATCGTCAGCATGCGTGTGCGGTAGTAGCTGTACCAGTTCGCAAAGTTCTGCTTTTGCGCGGCGGTGCCGAGCGCGACGTTTACCAATGTGAATTTGGTGCTGCCGGGGCTGCTGCCAAAGTTACTGTTGCACTCCTTGTAGAACGTGCTGCTTGTGCTCGTGTAGTTCTTGACCGTCTGAGTGCCCGAGTACGCGTAGTAGTAGGCGGCGCCTGCTGCACTGGCCGACCCTGCATTGCCTGTTGTCGCGTCCCAGGCTCGGAAGTTAGTAGCCAGATTGACTACGGTTAGACCGCTCGTCGGATCAGTCGCCGACAACTGGAATCCATTGTGCGGCGCAGCGTTGAAGTTGATGGCAGGAAAAGACGATCCGTTTGCGTTCTTTGGAAGTGGGTACGTAATCGTTGGATCGTAGTACACCCCATTGCACTGCGCGCTCACATAGCCGTACTTGCCGCGGAATGTAGAAACGTCGTCCGGCATGTGGGCCCAGCCCATACTCCCGGAGTCGTCAAGGATGAACATGAGATTGGGCTTCGCCGGTGATGCGCCCGCGACGGTAAACGGTGCATTCGCGACGTCCGTTACCGCGGCCAGCGCTTGCAAAGGCAGCGCCGATAGCAACGCGGGCAAGAGTACAAGCCGCACAAGCACGGGGCGCTTCAACAGATCAAGTGTGCTCTTCATGGTCGGTCATCTCCCTAACGCCAAGTCAGAATACTCAATGGTCAAACCCAGTTTCACTAAGGAAGGATCGTGCTTTGAACAAAGCTCACCGTCTGGCGCGGGCCGACAATACGCGCGGTGATACGGACATACGCGACACTTACCCCTGAACCAAGTGCCCTATTGCTGTAATCGACAACATCTTGAGTGCTTCCAATTGCGCTCAAGGCAGACGTTGAGCAGTCTTGGTTGGGATCGTTCACGGAACCTGCGATGGAACAGAGCCGGTGAACAACGTACGAAACCTGATTTCCCGTTGTGGGATCTACCGTCAAGATCATCGCCTTGGTGACCGCGAGGGAATTTGTGCCAGTCCAATCCACGTCGTCAGACGGATCACTGGGCGTGCGCGCTCCCATGAGGTCCAATGAATCCTGGCGATTCGCGTAGTAGCCGCTGGCGGGACTATCCTCATCGAGCATCAAGGGGTTGGCGGCGACCCACGCTCTTGCCTGTTCGGCTGCAACGTCGGCGGACAGAAGCGCGCTCTGTTTGAACGCGAGATTGCCTGCGACCATCGATCCGGTATCGGACGATCGAAACATCGAAATCGCCGCCATGCTCATCGCGACCAAGACAATGAGTACGATGAACAGCACGACGCCCCGTTCCTTTGAGGTTCCGTTCACAACCCCCCCCTCTGAATTGCATTCGATCATGGCCGCCAAATCAGATTTCTGAATGGCACTACGGTTTGGAAGAGTTTGTAGCGATAGCATTGCCATTCCGGGTCGGTGCCGGAGATGTCAATCCCAGCCCCGGCGACGCCCTGACCCAACCACGTCTGGTTGTCCGGCATGGTGCGATTCGGCGTCAAGTGGTCGCACGAACCGGCCGCGTCGGCGCGCTCCTTGATGGCGCTTCGAGCGACAATCTCAATTCTCGCCGCGGCGACCTGTAGCCACTGTGCATCGTTGGCAGGGGTAACGCGGTCCCAAACATCGACGGTCCCGTCGGGTGGGAGGGTCGTGTCTTTCCCGTACACCGCGCGCAAACTGACGATATCGCTCGCGATTTCCATGAAGTTTGCTGCCTGTGTACAGTCGCTTAGGACACGATCACACACGGTAAGATTGTTGTTTCGAATCGCATATGCGATATTTACCGGCATCGCCCCGAGGTTGAAAAGATTCGGTACATTGCTCGTCGGCTTTACAAGCGCAGCAACCCCCGCGATTCCCCCGGCCCGGTTGTATTCAGCTGTGACGGGTAGACAAGCTTTCCCGTAGTTCGTATAGTTCCCAGTGCCGTGAACGAGCTCGGTGGCGGCTCCGCTTGGTGGGTCTCCACACTGGCCGCCAGGCACGTTGGTTACCTCGTGCATCGTGCATTGCCAAGCGCCACCCACGACTTGTGCTCCAACAACCAAGTCTCCGGTGTTGAATCCCGCGCGATTGGCTACGACTATATTGGCGGCTGCATTTACCGTCTGCGATGCGCCTACGCCCTCGACAGTAGTATCGGAAACGCCGAACGCAATCGCGACTACGTCAGTGTTCCCGTCACCGGGCAACACGGAAGCCGCCGGTGGATTCACCTCGAACGGAGCGAATCGCAGCTGCTGCACTGCGAGAGTGGACTGACGCCAAATCGTAATCGCCGGGCAGTTCAACAGCGGTGCACTTGTCATTCCGAATCCGGCAAGCCTTGCATCGCGCTCGATCGTATAAAGAGCCACAGCACCATTGGTCTGAGCATCTGCACCATAGTTCGAGGATCGCTTCTGGCTCTCCGATTGCGCAAAGACCTGCATGATGACGATCATTGCCGCAAGGGCAATCACCATTCCGACCATCAGCTCGACGAGGCCGATTCCGCGGTTCGAATGGCGCATGGGCCGCGCGTGTTCAATGTAAGTCATGTCGGTATTTGCCTCGACTAACCGTTGATGTCCGCGATGGCAACGTAGCGATGCTGCGATTGACCCGGCGCCTGCCACGTTACGGTGATCGTGACCTGATTCGCATTCACCACAACCGTACCGTTCGCTGAAGGCAGCACGGAATCAATCGACTGTTCCCATACCGCACGGGGCGCATAGGCGGCATTCGCATAGCTGGCAAGATTCGCGCGATCGGTCCACATCTGACCAACGAGCTGATTGGCCAGAAAACTCGCGTCAATTCGATATTTCGACTCTCCCGCATGCTTTATCGATTGCGCCTGCATCCCCATGATTGCAAGTACGCCGAACGAGAAAAGCGCAATTGAAATCAGACCTTCGATCAATGAGATCCCCGCCTGCTCGCGCACGCGGCGTATGACGCTATGACGACGCTTCATGTGTGACCTCCTAACAACCCTGCGCGTTCGTCGCCCGGTTGTGCATGGCATCGCACATACGAACTTGGCCGCCGACGGACACGAGAATAATGAGGCGACGTTCATCAGCCGCACTCAACAACGCGTTTCGCACATCGATGCGGCGCAGGTCGAATCCGGGATTTGCCAATCGTCCAAACGCATTGAATGTCACGCCGGCCGGTAGACCGGCGCCCGCGCCGAGTGCAGCGGTATAGTTGCCCGTATCGACCAATGCCCCGCCCAGTTGAGCGTTCTGACCACCTTCAGTGGCGTTGCGCTCTTGAATAGGCGCTCCTAGACACGCGTTGTTCGCAACGTCCCAGACACAAATCCGCCACGCACTGCTCGCCGGGTCCGGCAATTCGAAACGCACTTGCTGGTTCGTGCGAACCGCTTCGTTTCGGGCGACCTGCAAACCGCTGGTGATCGATTCCGCGGCTGTCCGTATCTGCGAATTCTGAATCCACTGCGTGTACATCGGCACACCGGCCGTCATGAGAATGCCTAAGACAGCCATGGCGATAAGTGTCTCGATCAGGGTGAAGCCTTGAGGACGGGCGCCCATTTCAGCATCCGCCAGCTTTGCGAGTCACCCAGCAGGCGTTGTTGGCGACCCATCCACCCGTGGCTGGAACACCGGTTGTCCTTCGCAATCCCGCTTGGTCAATGTCGTAGACGAATGACATCATCGAACCGGAGCCGGTCGCAGTAATTGTGTAGGTATTAGGGGTAGGCGCAACGCACGTCACTGCGAAATGCGACAGACCGGCCGGATTTGCGACGCCGCACGCCCCTGCATTCACGTACGTACGGTTGTCCTGAAAGAACTGTTCCATCCTGATCCGCATATCGGCCAAAGCGCTGGTCGCAACCGGAATGCGTCCGCGTGTTACATGGTCGGTGTACTGAGGAATAGCAATCGCGGCAAGAATCGCAATGATTGCGATGGTGATCATCACTTCAATCAACGTGAACCCACGTGCTGCTTTCATTACTGCCACCCCATGAACGGTCCGTACAATCTGAGATCGGAAGCTGTTGGCCCAACAAATCGCTTCTAGCGAATCCGCTGCGTCTTGAGGTTATCGGACGCATGTTCGTCAACTTGATAACGCAAGGTGACGGAAATCACGTCCTGGATCGTTGTGCCGGCGGCGATTCAAGGAATTGGTTTGACCGAACGCCAAACGGGTCGCCGTGGAAGAGTCAGTGAGTTAGACAAATTCCAGGCCCTTGGCTAACATGAGCCGATGTCACTTGATCATCGATCTCGGGAGCCGATCGCCCGATTGCTGCGTGCCTACGGCATCAACCCGACGCATCAGCGTGTCGAAATTGCGCATGCCTTGTTCGAGCAGAAGCGCCATTTATCGGCAGATCAGATTCTCGTCGCGGTCAACAAGTCGAGCGCGGAAACCTCGAAGGCAACCGTGTACAACACGCTGAAGCTTTTTCTTGAGAAGAGACTGATTCGCGAGCTCATCGTCGATCCTGCGAAGATCTACTACGACTCCAATACGGCGCCTCATCACCATTTCTACAACGTAGATACCGGTGAGCTCACGGATTTCGCAGCTATCTCTGTACGCATAGAAGGCCTCCCGCAACTTCCGGCAGGAACTGTTGCAGATGGCGTGGAGCTCATCATTCGCACCCGTGAGGCCGTTGATTAGGGATCGCTGCTTCGGATCGAAGCACGCGCGCAACGACGACACCCTTTGGGATACAATTCGCGGCCGCGCTCTAGCGCGGCTATTCTGCTGGTGTAGCTCAGTTGGTAGAGCAGCGCATTCGTAATGCGCGGGTCGGGAGTTCGAGTCTCTCCACCAGCACCAATCAAGGTAAAAGAGGCTGCGCATCGCGCAGCCTCTTTTATTACCAGGTGTCTTGCTTCGCCTTCAGTCGCAATCGCGTTCGTCCCGCACGTTGCGGCTCGTCAAGCAAGCACGCGCCGCAGCCATGCACTGATATCCCGGATCTCCTCTACGCAGACTGAATGCGCCATCGGGTACTCGCGCCACTCCACCGGATACCCCAGCTTTCGCAGCGCGTTGCCCGATGCGCTGGCCCGGTCATACGTAACCACTGAATCCTGCGTTCCATGCGCCATAAGGACCGGAACCGCAGCATTCGATGCATGGCGTTCCGCGGTCAACTTGTCGAGCAGCGGGGCGTAAGTCGAAAGCGCCATGATGCCGGCAAGTCGCTCCTGAAAACGCAGTCCCGCAAACAATGCGATCGCTCCGCCTTGTGAGAATCCGGCGAGAACGATTCGTTCAGCGGTCGATCCGCGTGATTGCTCGCGGGCGATCAACGCGTCGATTTGACGGCCGGATTCCCGAAGTCCCTGCTCGTCTTCACGGCGAGCGAGATCGCTATTCACGATGTCATACCAGGCCCGCATGACATAACCACCGTTGACTGTGACTGGGCGCATCGGTGCGTTCGGAAAAACAAATCTAATGGCGGTAGCCGGCAATTCGAGCTCATCGACGATCGGTACGAAATCTCTTCCGTCCGCGCCCAATCCATGCATCCAGATGACACTCGATTTTGGTGTTGGTCCGGTCTCGATCTCAATACACTCCAACATTTCGCTCATAGTGGTTTCCCTGCCCGCTTGCGGACCGCTGATTTCGGCCGAAACGCTTTCACGACGGTCTCTGTCGTTTCGATGTACGGCCCTCCAATAAGATCAAGGCAGTAAGGGACGGCTGCGAAGATTCCGGGAACGATCGCAGCCCCAGATTCGTCCTTCAATCCCTCGAGCGTTTCACGAATCGACTTTGGTTGCCCCGGGAGATTGATGATCAAGGCGCCTTTACGAATGACGGCGACCTGCCTGGATAGAATCGCGGTGGGAACGAACTTGAGGCTGATTTGCCGCATCTGCTCCCCAAACCCAGGCATCACCTTATCGGCGACCGCGAGCGTCGCCTCTGGCGTGATATCGCGCAGCGCCGGCCCCGTGCCGCCGGTCGTCAGCACCAGATGGCAACCGATGTCGTCGACCAATTCGAGAAGCGCCGCCTCGATGATCGGTTGCTCGTCCGGGATCAGACGCCGCTCGAATACGATGGATGGCGAGGCGATCGCCATCCGTAGCCATTCTTCGAGCGCGGGAAGCCCTTCGTCTTTGTACACGCCAGCCGAAGCCCGATCACTGATCGACACGAGGCCGATCGTTACTGCATCGTCGTTAGATGGACCACTCATGCAATACGCCTTTCCGGTAGAACTCAATTGTCCTCGAGCGCCCCGCCATCGGCGGACGATTCGTCCGTGGGCGCGATCGCATTCTGCTTGATGTCGATCATCGCCCGTACGATCCGGTAGATTTCACGGTTGTGCCGAGGCGCCCTCCCGAGCGAGAGCTCCATCGCGGACGCACTGATCAATTTTTTGAGCGGCTGCAGATCGTGATCAGGAAACTTCGAAGCGAATACGCTCAGCGCACCCTCTTTCGAAAGCAGTTCGTCGCGCCAGCGCTCGGCGCTCCGATGCAGCGCCGTTTCCTCATTCGATTGGCCGCTCCAGGCATCGAGTTTTTTGCGAATCGGCACGGGATCCACGTCGCGCATCAATCGTCCGATGTACTGCAACTGCCGCCGACGTGCTTCGCGAGCCTTTATCGGCTTGGCCTCCTGCACGGCTCGGAGCAGCTCCAAAGGCAAAGCGATCTCGCCAAGCCGCTCACGGTTGAGATCCACGAGTTGCGCGCCGAGCTCCTGCAAATCGTGCATCGCCTTCTTCCGCTGGGTCTTTGACGGACGGCCTTGGTACTCCATGATCTGATCAATTCCGGGGCTTCAATGTTCGCGGCTGCTATCATACCGCCCGCCCTCATTATCACTGCGATCCCCTCATGGTCAAGCCGCGCTTCTCGTACGAATTGGACCATCTGCGTCAACTCGCCGCGGATACGCTCGCCGCAGCGCGTTCGCAAGGTGCGTCCGAAGCAGAAGCCAACGTCTCCGAAGGCTTCGGTCAGACGGTCAGTGTGCGCAAGGGCGAGATCGAGACGATCGAGCACAATCGAGACAAGGAAATCGGCGTTTCCTGTTACGTCGGAAAGCGATCCGGATACGCCAGCACATCGGATTTTTCGCGCGAGGCAATGGCAAGTGCCGTGCGCAAAGCGCTCACGATCGCAAAGTTCACGGCGGCAGACGATGCCTCCGGCCTTGCCGAACCGGAACTGCTTGCGCGCGAGATCCGTGACCTTGATCTTTACCACCCTTGGGATCTCTCTGTCGATCAGGCCGCGACGATGGCACGCGAATGCGAGGAAGCGGCATTCGCCCTTGATCGGCGTATTACCAATTCCGAAGGCGCTTCGATTTCGTGCCAGGAATCCCAGTTCGCATCAGCGATGTCGAATGGATTCAGCGGTGCCATTCGAAGTTCGCGCCATTACGTTTCCTGCTCGGTCATCGCGGGCGAAAATGATCAGATGCAGCGTGATGACTGGTATTCGTCGGCCCGATCGGCGGACGAGCTCGCAAGCCCGTCAGCAATTGGTGATTACGCCGGTCGGCGCGCCCTCGCCCGACTGCGCAGTCGAAAAATCAATACGACGCGGGCACCGGTTATTTTTGAAGCCCCTCTTGCGACCGGCCTCATCGGGCACTTTGTCTCGGCCGTCAGTGGAGGCAGCCTGTACCGAAAATCCTCGTTTCTGCTGGATTCTCTTGGTAGCTCGGTTTTCTCCACGATCGTGAATCTTCGGGAAGAACCGCATTTGCGACGTGGCCACGCGTCGAGCTATTTTGACGACGACGGGGTCGCGACCAAAGCGAGGGACATCATCAAGGATGGTGTGGTGAACGGCTACTTTCTTGGCGTGTACTCAGCGCGAAAACTCGGCATGACGAGCACCGGGAGCGCAGGCGGCAATCAAAATCTTATTCTGCGTTCTGGCGCCCAGGATTTGCAGGCGCTGCTTGGCACGATGGGGCGTGGCCTGTTGGTCACCGAGTTGATGGGACAAGGCATCAATCTCGTTACCGGCGACTATTCGCGCGGAGCGGCTGGCTATTGGGTCGAAAACGGCGAGATCCAGTTCCCGGTCGAGGAAGTCACGATCGCGGGCAATCTCTCGGAAATGTTCAAGAACATTGCTGCGATCGGCAACGATGTGCTCACGCGCGAATAGTCGCCGGTA